>JALOOP010000071.1 GCA_025454315.1 Oculatellaceae cyanobacterium Prado106 | reverse complement strand
GAGCTTGGTGAGAATCTGTTCTGCATCGGGGTGGGAAGCAAATTTTTCTCTAAATCGGCGTGCATGGTTGCTCAAATACCAGTATCGACTGGCGCGATCCATGCCGTGCAAAATCAGCCACAGATAATGTCCCAGATTGCCCATGGCCATGTCTCTGAGAATCTCGACGGAATGGCCAACGGATAGGGCACAGTAACTCAAGAACCGCGTGGGAAAGTTGGCGACGGTTTCCCAGGAAATGGTTGCCCCATAGTCATGGGCAATGAGATGAGCTTTGGGGATTTGTAATGCGTCTAGGAGGGCGATCGTATCTGCGGCCAGTTCATTGACATGGTATCGCTGGATATCTCTAGGGACGGAGCTTTCACCATGACCAATCCAATCCACGGCAATGACTCTAAACCCCAAGGAACTCAGATAAGGTAACTGATATCGCCAAATCGTTTTATCATCTGGCCATCCATGTAATAACAGAATAGAAATTCCAGAAGCCTCGTTGTCGAGAATGGCATAGTCAACGTCTCGGAGATGGATGCGTTTAGACTTAAAAGATGACAAAGTAAAGTTTTGGTGGGACATCTTCAGACGTTAGTGATGAGACTGCAAGGAAAGGCTGAACTTGGTGATCCCAGGAAATTCTAGGTTGAATTGATCGACGAAGTAGGCGGCATGGAAGGTCTGATAGGGTCTAAATCCAAGGGATTCGTAGAGATGATGGGCTGCATGGTTGCCGTTGATCACCATGATTCCGGCGTGGGAATGGTGTTGCGATCGCCCCTCTTGCAGCAATGCACTCAGTAATGCTCTGCCATATCCCTGTCCGCGTGCTTCCGGTAAGACGGCGACATTTTCAATGATCCAGGGGGCTTGGGGCGTGAGAAAAACGGGTTGGCAATGTCCGCCCCAAGATTCTAGGTAGCGATCGCGAAACATCTCCGCAGTCGCTGAAGTCCACTGCAAGTCTTGGGCGATCGCGTCTAAAGCCGAAAGCCTCAACGGACAATAATCATCGGGATTGGGGAGATAGCCAGCGGCAGCGGCAACGGGCTTGCCTTGGGCTTCTAGAATGAGAAAATCATTGACATTGCCCCAGTTGCTGGCGTTGGCTTTGAGTTTGGCGGCAATGAAGGTCAAGGCATCGGTTCCTGTGCCTTGCAGGATGTCTTCCCAGAGGCAATGGTCGAGCGGCGGCAGGGAGGCTTCGTATTCGATGCGGGCGAGGAAGGGAATATCGGCGATCGTGGCTCTGCGAGTGGTGAGTGTGAGTTGCATGATCGCTGCCTTGAGGTAAACTTCTATAAAAGATACAAGCTATATGTATCTAAAATAAAAAGGGTTTCCTGCTTTGTTAAGATACATACTGTTTGAATGTTAACTGTCTGAATGCTAATAGCCATGACCTCTAAACTGACCAAAGCTGAACAGACCCAACGCACTCGCCGCGCCATTCTCGATCGAGCCAGACATTTGTTTGCGACGAAGGGCTATGCTGCGACGGGAACTGAGGAACTGATCAGCGAACTGGGGATTACGCGGGGGGCGCTGTACCATCAGTTTCGCGACAAGCTGGATGTGTTTAGGGCGGTGGTGGCGGAAGCCTATGCTGAGATGATGGCGCATGTACAAAAACGAGTCCAGCCGCTGGAGACGAATTGGGAGCAGTTGGTGGTGGGGTGTCAGGCGTTTTTGGAGGTGGCTCAGCAGGAGGAGTTGCGGCGGCTGGTGTTGATTGAAGCGCCTGCGGTGTTGCCGGCGGAGACGTTGGCGGAGTTTGACCAGTATGGGTTTGGGTTATTGCAGGAGTCGATCGCCATTGCGGTGCGGGAGGGGGAGTTGCAGGCGATCGATGCGGAGGGCTTTGCCCATCTGGTGAATGGGGCGCTGAATGAGCTGGCGGCTTGGATCGCACAAGGAAATGAGCCGCAGCGGTTGGCGACGGCTCAGCAATTGATTGAGGCGCTGTTGGTGCGGCATCGGTAGAGGGGAGGAGCGATCGCCCCTATCTGCCCCAGTCCATCACGCTAGACATTGAAGCGGAACAGCATGACATCGCCTTCCTTCACCAGGTAGTCTTTGCCTTCACTGCGAACCTGGCCTTTTTCTTTGGCCGCATTCATGGAACCAGAGGTGACTAAATCGGTGTAGCCTACGGTTTCGGCACGGATGAAGCCCCGCTCGAAGTCGGTGTGGATGACACCTGCGGCCTGGGGCGCGAACATGCCGGATTTGATCGTCCAGGCGCGGGTTTCCTTGGGGCCGGTGGTGAAGTAGGTGCGGAGACCTAAGAGTTCGTAGGTGGCGCGGATCAGGGATTTGAGGCCGCCTTCGGTGACCCCGAGGGATTCCAGGAATTCGGCGCGGTCAGCCTCGGGAAGTTCGACCAGTTCGGCTTCGACCTGAGCGGAGACGATCACCACCTGGGCGCTTTCCTGGGCGGCAACGCCGCGCACCTGTTCGACCCAGTCATTGCCGCTGGCCAGGTCATCTTCTGAGACATTGGCGGCGTAGATGATGGGCTTGCGGGTGAGGAGGCCAAGGGATTTGACCAGGAGTTCTTCTTCTTCGGTGAGGGTCACCTGGCGGGCGGATTTGCCTTCGTTGAGGGCGACGGTGAGTTTTTCGAGGACTTCGATTTCGGCCTGGGCTTCCTTGCTGGTGCGGGCTTGCTTGCGGCTGCGCTCGATGCGCTTTTCGATTTGTCCCAAGTCCGCCAAGGCTAGTTCCAGGTTAATGATCTCAATGTCGCGCACGGGATCGACGGAGCCAGAGACATGGATGATGTCGTCGTCGTCAAAGCAGCGGACGACCTGGACGATCGCATCCACTTCTCGAATGTTGGCCAAAAACTGGTTGCCCAAGCCTTCACCCTGACTCGCGCCCTTGACCAACCCGGCAATATCGACAAATTCCACCCGCGCCGGGACAATTTCTGCCGACTGCGAAATTTTGGCCAGCACCTGCAAGCGTTCGTCTGGAACCGCGACCACGCCGACGTTGGGTTCAATGGTACAGAAGGGAAAATTGGCGGCTTCGGCCTTGGCATTGGCGACCAGCGCGTTGAATAGGGTTGATTTGCCGACGTTTGGTAGTCCGACGATCCCAGCTCTTAGCATGACAGTTTATAAGGCGAAAGGTTAAGGGGAAAAGGGGGTTAGGGGGTGAGGAAGAGTTGGCGGAGGCCGCCGCTGCCGATTTCGACAGCGAGGGCGGCGAGGAAGAAGCCGAGTAATTTGGTGGCAATGATGGCTCCTTCGGCTCCAATCAGGCGATCGATGATCGAAGCTTGGCGCACAATGATCCAGGTTACCGCCATTGCCGCCACAATGCCTACCACGACACTAATATGCGCGGTCGGGGACTCGTTGACCATGATCATGACGGTGGCCAGGGTGCCGGGGCCTGCCAGCAGGGGCAAGGCTAGCGGCGTGATGGCGACATCTCGCTCCTGTTCAACTGCGGGCTGATCCACTTCCCCCTGGAGCATTTCTAGGGCAATCAACAGTAGCACCAATCCGCCCGCCACCTGCATCGAGGCAATGCTGATATGCAAGTAGTCGAGGATGGGTTGCCCGACAAACGCAAAGCAGAGCAGCACAATGGTGGCGATGACACTGGCGCGATCGATCACCCGATTGCGATCGTCAGTCTCCATGCCTTGGGTGAGGACAATGACGATCGGGGCATTGCCGAGGGCATCGGCTAGGACAAAGACTGCGATGAAGGTTTTGACGAAAACGGAGATGTCCATGGGGGAGGGGAAGGGGGAAATTTTATTAACCGCAGAGACGCAGAGACGCAGAGGGAAGAAGGGGGAAGAAGGGGGAAAGGGAAGACGGAAGGGGAATGGCAGAATCTTATCCATCCACCCATCCACTCATCCACTCATCCACCTATCGCCTTCTGGTCATGAAGTTACCGCAAGGGGGGACGAGTTGGTATCCGATCGCACAGTTTCGGGGTCAAGGCTGAGGGGAGATTAAAGGCTAATCGAGAATAGTCGCAAGGAATGAACCAAGATGCAGGGAGATGATTGGGGTTTGGAACAGGATGACTTTAAGGCTCAGTTGCCTTTGGCGCATTGCTGGACTTTCGTGAACGGGGAGACGATGGCGATCGCAGGCACAAACACCCGCAAAAGAACAAGTCGCAAACTGATCAGCAAAAAAACAATGGGACATCCGATCTCGCCAGCAATTTTTGCTAGGCTAGATAAAGATTTACAAAACTTAAGAATCCAAACCAGAGTGAGAGCAGTATTCATTCTAGGTTAAATCCACGGGAGAAAACTAAGAGCGCTATGTCGCACCCTCACAACGATTCTCAACATTCGGTTCAGCGTTCTGCTCAACTGCCTACTCAGGTTCCGCCTACTCATTGGCCTGCTCAGGGTTTTAGCCAAGAGTCTAGTCAAGGTTCTAGTCAGGGTTCTAGCCAGGGTTCTAGCCAGGATAAGGGTTCTAGCCAGGGTAATGGTCAGGGGGCTGGTCAAAGGTCTGTTCAGCAGGTGGCTGCGCGAGTGGGGGCGATCGCACTATTTCTCACTTCACTGCTGGGCACCTTCGCGATCTTTGGCGCAGTACCGTTCCTGGCCAGTTTGACTCCAGCCCAGCCCAAAACAGCAGAAAAGACTGACCCAGCCTATCCCACTCAACCGATGCTTTGGCGAGAGCCGCCTGTACGTTCTCAGCCGCTTTAGGGTGCAGCTTGAGGGAATGTATTTTTGAGATTAGAGATTTGAAATTAGAGATTTGACGTTTGAATGGCGATCGCATTTCAGTGCGTCTTCACAAATTTGTTGCTGGGACTGCGATCGTGCTGTAGTCGGTCAGCTTGGTTCTTCTTCTTCGACTTCCACTTCTTGAGCCGTGACAGCCATCGCTTCTGCCACAAACAGTCGAGCCAGACGATTGTAGGTGCCGGGGCCAATGTACTGGGGAAAGGCGTGCGATCGGCTGTAAATCCACACCAAATCGTCACCGTCATAAATGCGGATATCCTCAGTCCAGCTACGACATTGGGGAATCAGGGCTTTGGCGGTTTCAAGGGCATCAGTCCAGCGCTCAAATTCTTGTCGGATACCGGGCATCAACACTCTGAACATGAGATTCGGGATGAGTAATAGCTCTTTCTATTTTGCCGGAATTGGGGCGATTTAACAAAAGAGGGAGTGGGGAGTGGGGGAAAGGGGAAGGGGGAAAGGGGAAAGGGATATCTTTGGATTGATCTTGGAGGATGTCGATGGATGATACCGAGAGCATTTCCTTTACTTTCTTGGATCGATGGCTAAGACTCACCCCTTTCGCCTTTTCCCTTGTCCCTTTCGCCTTTTTCCGATGCAGCGTGGATTCCAGAGAGATCCTTAAGAAGACTCATGGAGCGGAGAATACTGAGTATTATATTAGACCAGAAATTAACTTGGTTCTGAGGATACTACTGTGAAACCATTTTTTCTAGGGGCGATCGCCAGTGTTTCAACGCTAATAATCTCGGGATGTCAGACAGCGTTTAACTGAATCGCGGAATTCCCCATCCGTCTGCACGGTGGGGATGGATAGCGAGGCTGTTGTAGCAGTGAGCGGAAACAGCCAATTAGCTAGGCAATGAACGAATAAATTCCCGAATAACGTCTGTCTGAGTTCTGGCGACCTGCTTGCAGTAATTATCCAGCTTTTCTTTTTCCGCCTTGGGTAGTCGGACTTGAACAAATTCACTACTAGACATAGTTGCGATGTATTGAAGTATGCAATACAATAGTAGCAGAGCGAAAGAATCAATAAACTTGCACCATGAGGTTGTTTCGAGAACATTGTTGGCATTCCTGTAATAGGCGCAACAGGGTTCGGAACGTAAAGGGGCAAACCCTTTGATAAATCAGTTTTCATTTTTGGCAACTGTGAGAAGAGCAATCTTCTTCGGGGTTGGGAACCAGCCTCGCTCCTACGATGAGAGCCGCGCTCTACCTGCTGGCAACAGTCAGGCAACTAGGCTCGTTGAAGCGTCAGAAACTCCAAAACGTAGGAAGTGGGGCTTTAGAAACCCCATCCTCCTGCGAGGTGGGGTAGTTCATCGAACCACTGTCCTTCGGTTGGTTATGTGGTGTTCGGTGCGCCCTACTCGGGTCAACAAGCTCCCTATGGCATTGTGAATGGAACCTTGCAAGCGTTTCAATGTCTCGAAGATAACTGGAGTCCTCTCAGCGACACCCCTCAACCCCGATCACCTTGAGGGTTCTATGATTGCTCACTTTGATGGCTCTTCAAAGCAACGCATGAAAGCTTGAGCGCATGAATGGTTTAGCGCATGGCTCCCATCGTGTTTTTCCAGGCCAGTTCTTTACAGAGGATTTCTAGGGCGCGTTGCTCGGGGCTGGCGAAGAGCTTGCTGCTGGCGAGTTCCTGGAGGACTTGCTGGGTTAGTTGGGCGGCAAAGTTGCCTCCGCAGCGCAGTAGGTGACTGTAGTAGGAAAACTGGGATTTTCGGGTAGGGGTTTGGTGAAACTGGAAGATTTCGCTTTGATTCATCAGAAAAGCGGGGGTGTTCACCGGGACGACGACCTTGGGGATGCCGTGGATGCCGTAGCGGGTGCCCTGTTCTTCGGCCATGGTGCCAATCAGTACGATATTGAGCAGGGTGCGAGTTTCGGTGATCAGATCGGGGGTAAATAGGGGGTCGGGTTCGCTGGTGAGGCGGGGGCCATTGTTGAGAAACGCGGGGTTGAAAAGCTGGGAGTTGTAGATGAGACCGACTGCCCAGTGGCGATCGCCCGGTTCTTCGAGCTTGATGAAGCAGCCAAAGCCATAATCATCGGCCTGGGGGGGAGAGTTCACGTCGATGTGATCGTCGAGTTGCACGATGTAGTCACAGTGGGAGTTCGATTTGACTACTTTGCCCAATCGCTGATCCAATTTCATAGACGTTCCTCTTGAGAATTACAGCATGGTGTCTATTAGAATAGCGCCACTTTTGTCGGTTGCAACGGGAAGTTTTTGGGGAATGGGCGAAAGGGGAAAGGGAAAAGGGGAAAGGCGAAAGGGGAAAGGGCGAAAGGGGAAAGGGGAAAGGCGAAAGGGGGGAACTCGATGTTGCCTCTGCGGTTCTGCGTCTCTGCGCTTCTTTGTGTTTGGGGGGTGGGTGGGTGGGGGGAGATGAAGGGAGATTACAAAATGATGGCTAATGCAAACTTTTTGAATTAAGCCAGGAACAGAAGTTGACGATTGAGGTTCAGGCCGATAGAGTACAAGAACATTCGGTCAGAACATTGAGTGGCGGATCGAATTCATGCAGAATTGTGGATTCAAAATACCGCTTTTTCCCATCGGATTTTGCGTCTCTAGGGGGAAGGTGGTATACAGAATATCTGCATTGATTTGGCACTTAGCGCTAGGTTAATCGACAAGTTAATCAACAAGTTAATCAGCAAGCTAATCAGCGTTTGATCGGGTCATGCAAAATAGTGCTTTGAAAATATCCGAAATGATTTCTCAAAACCTGCTGATAGGGGTAGGGCATTTTCAGGTATAGAGCGGTAGACTCCTTGGCAGTCAAGCGCTAACAACATGGCGCTTACCCAAATTCGATCTCTTTTGGACCTCTTTTAGAATTACTGAAATCAGGAGTTGGACATAATGTTTTCTACCGATACCGTTAAACAACCTTTTGGGCAAGTGGGCGAGAACGTGGTCATGCTGGATCACAACGTGACTGAGCCTGTTTGTGAGGGATTTAATATTGCGCTTGCGAGTTTTCAAGCGCTCTATTTGCAATATCAAAAGCATCATTTTGTGGTGGAAGGATCGGAGTTTTATTCCTTGCACCAATTTTTTCAAGAAAGCTACGATGCCGTCCAAGGCTATGTGCATCAAATTGGCGAACGGCTCAATGGTCTAGGCGGTGTGCCCGTTGTCAGCTTCAGCAAACTGGCCGAACTCTGCTGCTTTACCCCGGAGTCTGATGGCATTTACGAGTGTCGTGCCATGCTGGAGCATGATTTGCAAGCGGAGCAGGCCATGATTCAGCTAATTCGCCGGCAAGCGGCACAGGCGGAGAGTTTGGGCGATCGCGCTACCCGTCACCTCTACGAAACCATCCTCCTGGAAACCGAAGATCGCGCCTTCCATCTGGCTCACTTCCTGGCGCATGATAGCTTGACCCCTGCCTTTAAACTGGCAAACCGTAATTAATCTGTCCTGTAAATAGGCGTTCTGGATATCTTGCAGGGTATAGCTTGCAAAGTATGTCTTGCAGGGTATGTCTTTTGGGTTATGCCTTGCAGGGGTGAACATGCGGAACGCCTATTTCACTCATCGAGTGATCTCTTTGCTGCTATTGACCTTGTTCTATGGATTCTTAATAGAGTTGAAGCAATGTTGAAGCAATGTTGAAGCAATGCAATAACTACAATAAGTTAAAAGCGATGACCCCTGTTGTAGGTTCATCGCTTTTTTTGTTGTTTGTAGCGTGATTGAGAAAAAGCTAGCCTAGGGTGACATCCAAAATCATCATCACCACAAAGCCCACCATCACACCGATCGTTCCGGCTTTTTCATAGCCCAGACGGTTTGATTCGGGGATAATTTCGTCGCTGATGACAAAGAGCATGGCTCCAGCGGCAAAGCCCATGGCGATCGGCAAAATCGGACGCGCCAGAGTCACAGCACCCGCGCCAATAATGCCGCCCAGCGGTTCTACCATGCCTGTCATGAGACTAATCAGCAAGGCTTCTCGACGGGAATATTTTTCGGCTAGCAGAGACAGCGCCACGACCAGCCCTTCTGGCATGTTCTGGAGTCCAATCCCAACGGCTAGGGCGATCGCATTGGACACATCCTCGCCCCCAAACCCGACCCCAACCGCCAACCCTTCCGGAAAGTTGTGGATGGTGATCGCCACAATGAACAACCAAACCCGCTTCAGGTTAATCTGGTTTGATCCTTCTCGCCCTTTGAAGAAATGTTCGTGGGGAAAATATTGGTGGCTAAGCCACAGAAAAACCGCCCCCAGTGCAATTCCCAGCGTGATCACGCCTGCTGCATAGGCTGAATTATTGGGCACCAACTCAGCCGCCGCTTCCAATCCCGGCACAATCAACGAAAAAGAGGTCGCGGCCAGCATCACACCCGCCCCAAACCCCAGCATGATCCCCTGAGTGTTCTGTGAAATCTGGCGAATCAACAAAACGGGCAGTGCGCCAACTCCGGTGGCAAGTCCGGCGATCGCACTGCCGATCAATCCGAGATAAAGGGTTGAGGGGTCGGACATGGGTTTGGGGGAAAAGGGGAAAGGCGAAAGGGGGATTCTTGAAGGAATCTTTGAAGGAGTCGAAGGGAGTTTCCAATGCTCTCTCTACGAATTAATTCTATAAAGGCGCAAAGGGAAGGGGAAAAAGCGAAAGAAAAGCCACGTCTCCTATATGGAGAACTTCTGGTTTTTAGGGGCAAGGCTAAAGAGGAATGAGAAATCAGTGAGTCGAACAAAGAGAACTTTAGCAAAGAGAAACAGAGAAATATCGTTTTCTATTTCAACAATTTCCTTTATGTGTTCCTTGACAAGCATACTGATCAGTTCCTTGATAAGCACATCGATAAACCTACAGGAAATCCCAAAGAGTTCCTTTCCCCTTTCCCCTTTCCCCTTTCCCCCTCCTCCTCCCCACTCCCTACTCCCTCCCATAGCTCCGTCCCCGCCACTGAGTAGGAGTCCGGATAGAGGAGAGAAAGATCCGGTAGACGGCAAAGGGATCGGCGAGGGGAGAGAGCCAGAAAGACCAGGAGGCTTGGGCTTGGCTGAAGTTGTAGGAGGGGGCGATCGCAGCCAACAACCCCAGTCGAATGGCAACCAGCAGGGCATTGATTCCCAGCGCAATTTGGACTGGAAGAGCAGTATAGCCGAATAAAACGCCTAGACCGAGGAAAAGGCAGGCGAATAGGGGTAGACCCTGGACGGCTAGCAGAAAGCCGAGATCGCCCCATTTTTGGCCGACGGAGGCAGCATCTTTGAGGTCGAGCGATCGCCCCCATTCTTTCCAGGTTTCGGCCATGCCTTCGTACATTCGCACCTGCAAGACCTTGGCACCATCAAGAAAGCCGACTTTTGCGCCTTGGGCGGCGGCATAACGCGCCAGGGTGACATCATCACAGAAGGAGCTACGGGCACTGGTGTAGCCGCCGAGGGAGACAAGGAGCGATCGCCGACATAAAAAACATTGACCGTTTGCCATGACTCGCTCCGATCCTTCAGCATCCACACCTGCTGCACCAAAACGGTAGACCAGGGTCATCAGCAGGGCGGGCTGGAGCCAAAATTCGCCCAGATCTTTGAGAATAAATCGAGGCGACAGGGACACCAAATCATAGCCCTGTTCAACGGCAGTCGTCACAAGACTGGCCACCAGTCCGGGCTGCGGCTGGGTGTCGGCATCAATGCCCAAAATCCACTCACTGGCCTCTGAACTGTTGAGGAAACCCGTATGCAGCGCCCAGGGACGGCCTACCCATCCCGGCGGCAGGGGATCATCGGTCAGGACGCGAAAGCGGGGATCTTTAGCCTGGGCGGCTTTGACCAACTCCACGGTGCCATCCTGGGAACGACTGTCTACGACCAGAATTTCGCGGACTTCGTAGCTTTGGCGGCTCAACCCGGTCAGACAAGGGGTAATGCGGGCGGCTTCGTTGAGGGTGGGCACCACGATGCTGACTTGCCCAAACAGACCGGGGGTTGCGGCTTTGGGCTGGAGGGGCGGGTAGCGTCTGGGGCCTTGGAGGAGCCGGGAGAGGAGGATGGCGATCGCCGGAACCTGCAGCAGCAGCAGCACAACGGCCAAAGCGCTCCATAGAACTGTCCCCAGGCCAGGGTTGATTGAGCCAGGATTTGCCAAGATGCCAAGATTTGTCAAGAAGCCAGGATTTGTCGAGAAGCCAGGATTTGTCAAGAAGTCAGTCAAAAGATATTGCACAACCAAAGCCGGATGAAGGAAAAGCAGAGTTAGACCGTTTTATTATCCTGGATTCGGCGTTCAAGATACATGCATGGATCAATCTTCGATCTCTACTAGGTCTTCTTCAGGGACTTTGGGCGAAGGATCTTGGGCGTGGGATGCATGGCCTGACGGGAATGATCCGCAATCCGCAAGGGCGATCGCACCACGATACAATGGACAAGCTGTCAATAAGTTTTTGGTCATGACCCACCCCACGGATGTGATTACCCTGGCACGCTGGATGGCGGGAGATTTTAGCAATCAAGCCCAAGCCATTGAAAATCCTCCCTTCTTTGCCCATATTCGAGTCTGTATGCGCCCTCTACCCCACAATTTCCTGGGCGGCATTAATCTCTTTCTGGAGCAAGCCTATGATTTTATGCTCTCTGACCCCTACCGCGTTCGTGTCCTTAAACTAACGCCCCTCGAAGACCGGATCGAACTGGAAAACTACACGCTCAAGGACGAAAAACCCTTCTGTGGTGCGGCGCGCGATCGCAACCTGCTGGGCACCCTCACCCCCGACCACCTGGAAAAACTCCCCGGCTGCGATATGTTTGTCGATTGGACAGGACACAGCTTCAAGGGCAAGGTCAAACCGGGCAAAGGCTGCATCGTGGTTCGCAAAGGCGTTACTACTTACCTGGACAACGAGTTTGAGATTGACCCGGAAAAGCTTTTGAGTATCGATCGCGGTCGCGATATGGAAACCGACGAGCATTTGTGGGGGGCGATCGCAGGGCCTTTCGAGTTCTTTCGGCGGGCTGATTTTTCGGGTGAGGTGCCTGTTGGTTAGGGGAAGGGGGAAAGGGTGGATGGGTGGATGGGTGGATGGGTGGGTAAAACTTTTTAGTTGGAACCGTGTATACCCATTGCCTAATTGGGCTGCAACCTTTTTTCCTTTCAACTGACCCACTTTCTTCCAACTCAATCTCTGGAGATGACTAACGGAATTTCCCTTGCTCCAAGCCTGTCTGTACCTGTCTGTGCCTGTCTGTAGATGAGTGATTCTGCTGGCGAACTTGAGATGCTTGGATCGACTGGGTTACCTATGTGGAATTCATTTGCTCTGATCATTTAGCCCCTGATTACAAGGAGGGGAACAAGAAGAGAGGTCAATCAGCAAAGAAAAATCCTAACTTGCCTCACCCATCCACCCATCCACCCATCCACCCATCTACTGTCCTGACTCCTGCCCTGGCGCATTCCGCACCCGCGACTCCGCACGTAGTTGGCTCATGTAAGTTCCCGGATCTTGAGCGACCCAGCCGAGGTTGGAGTTGGTGCGGACTTCAAAGAGGAGGCGGCTTTCGCCGGAGGGGGGTGTGCCGACGGTGCCGAGGCGATCGCCCTGTTTCACCTGCTGTCCGGCTTTGACGGTCACCTCACCCAGCAGAGCGTAGCGGGTTTGGAAGCCCTGGCTGTGGTTGATGACGACGAGTTTGCCATCGTATTCGCGCTGGCTGCCTGCGAAGGCGACGGTGCCATCGCCGACGGCGAGGACTGCGGTTCCGGTGGCGGCTTCCAGGTCAACGCCGTTGCTGAAGACGACCTGGCTATTGGAAGGGGAGGAGTTGAGTTGCCAGCCGTAGGGCACCAGGATTTCGGCGGTTGCGGGGAGGGGATAGCCTCTGAGGGGGCTTGTCTGGGTGTTGCTGGCGGTGTTGCTGGCAGTGTTGCTGGCAGTGTTGCTGGCAGTGTTGCCTCGGCTGGGTGACCAGTTGACACCGGGGATGAAGACGACGCGGGGAGTTTCTTGGCAGCCGTTGACTTCAAAGAGGACATCGGCGCGGACATTGTAGGAGCGGGCGACATCGCGCCAGGATTGGCCGGAGGGCACTTCGACGCGGATGCCATTGAAGGGTGGCACGGTGATCTGGGAGCCAACAGTGACCTGGCCATCGCGCAGGGCGGGGTTGAAGCCGATTAGGGTGGCGGGAATCAGGTTGTAGCGTTGGGCGATGCTGTCGAGGGTTTCTCCGGCGGCGACTTGGTGGCGCGTCAGGCGGGAGAGGGCAGGGGCGGGACAGAGGGAATCTTGTTTGTCCTGAGACGGCTGGGCGGCACGGGCTTGGGTGACGCTGGCTTGACTGGTCGGAGCCAGGATGCCTCCCAGGAGAAGGGCAGTGGTGACCCAGGCGGTGAAGGTATCAGGAAATTTCATAGGACGTTGGTTCAGCGAATGGAGCAGTGAGGAGAGCGAAATGGGAGGGAGGAAGGATGGGCGATCGCCAAAAGTCGATCCAAAATTCAGTAGACGAAAAAAAGCGCTAGTAGGATTCCAGTTCCCGCCAGATTCAAAGTTTAAAGTCTAAAGTTGCCAGTTCAAAGCGCAGCATGAGAAACCCTAATTTTTGGGCTACTTGGGTTTAGGTTTGGACTGAAGCTGCGATCGCGCTCCATCCCCACGTCTCATTGGGCTTTAGAAAATCAGCCTTAGAGATTAGCCTTAGAAATAGCTTTAGACATGAGCGATATTCTGGACAATTCTCCTGTTGCAGAGGTTGTGCCCAGCTCGAATTTTTGAGTTTCTGGTCAAAGCATCCTGATTAAATCAGTCATGGGAGTATAAAGCAAGACAGGGGATCGGATGCAGGGTGAAGATGGGTTCTTTCCATTTCATTCTCTTCATTCCAGGATAGTTCAGGATGGAAACCGTTAAGATCCGGCTAGACCTGATGCGGAGATGTTGTAATTTGATGAGGCGATGATGAATCCTGAAGGTGATTCGCCTATACTAATTTTTGTCTTCGGGTTCATTTTGGCGATCGAATTGTCCTAGGGCAGAGCCTGAGTCCGTAAGGTGGGTAAACCCCCTTGTATCAAATCAGTCCTGACTTAAATTAGCGATCGCCAGTCTTAAATCGCCAGTCTTAAATCGCCAGTCTTAAATCGCCAGTATCAAAACGACTCCGCGTCCTTCTCACTCGGTTCTCTTCAACTGAAACTTATGGCTTCCTCATTCAAGCAAGTGGGTCTTTACGCCGTTCTATTAGCCTTGGGCGGTGGTGCGGGTTGGGCGGGAAGTCAGTATGCCAGTCAGTATGCCAGCCAGTCTGCTAGCGGCGATCGACAGAATCCTAATCCTGTGGCGATCGCCCAAAATCCCCCGCTAACGGCCACTCCCGTTGAGTCGCCTGTTGCCTTTCGTCAAACCCAAGCTGCGCCGGAGGCTGCGGCTGCGATCGTCCGTACCCAAAATTTCATTGCGGCGGCGGTTGAAAAGGTGGGGCCTGCGGTGGTTCGCATTGACTCGTCCCGGACGGTCAGCGAGTTTCCCGACGCGATGCAAAATCCGCTGTTTCGACGGTTCTTCGGCGAGGAGGAACAGATGCCCGAGCGGGTTGAGCAGGGCACTGGGTCAGGGTTCATTGTCAGCGCTGATGGCCAGGTCATTACCAATGCCCATGTGGTGGAAGGGGTAGACCGGGTGAAGGTGACGCTCAAGGACGGGCGCACCCTGGATGGCCGGGTGATGGGCGTTGATCCAGTAACGGATGTGGCAGCGGTCAAACTTGAGGCCACGGGGCTGCCCATCGTGAGCTTGGGCAACTCAGAATCTCTGGTGCCAGGGGAATGGGCGATCGCCATTGGTAACCCCCTCGGCCTCGATAATACGGTCACCGCAGGCATCATCAGCGCCACTGGACGATCCAGCAACCAGGTTGGCATTGCCGATCGCCGAGTCCGCTTCATCCAAACCGACGCGGCCATCAACCCCGGCAACTCCGGTGGCCCGCTGCTGAACGATCGCGGCGAAGTCATTGGCATCAACACCGCCATCCGCGCCAATGCCCAAGGACTCGGCTTTGCCATCCCCATCGAAACGGGACAGCGCATTGCCCAACAGTTATTTGCCAAAGGCAGAGCCGAACACCCTTACCTGGGCATCCAAATGATTGACCTGACGCCCGAAATTCGGGAAAAGGTCAACCAAGATCCCTCAGCGGGCATTAAGATCAATCGCGATCGCGGTGTCCTGATCATGCAGGTCGTCCCCGATGCCCCAGCGGCCAGTGCTGGCATCCAGGAAGGCGACATCATCCTCAAGGTCAACCAAGCCGCCGTTGCATCGGCTTCCGATGTCCAAGCCCAAATCGAAACCACTCGTATCGGTGAACCCGTGGCGGTGGAAGTGCTACGCGGCAACGAAACGCTGGTGATTCAGGTGAGGCCGATCGCATTTCCGGTGGATCAGGCGGGGTGATGGAAGGGGAAGGGGAAAAGGGGAAAGGGAAAAGGGGGGACGAAGAAACATCTGTTGTAAGTTTCTGTGAGTGTTATGGTTTGTCCTTCATGGTCAGCCGTTCAGGATTTACCCTGGCCTTTCCTGCTTGGCCGCCTCCAGGAATAGATAAAGATGTCTACCATCGTAGATTTCACCGTCCCTCCTATCCTTGCAAGATAGCCAAAGAAACCCCATTGTGGATGCCATCGTTTCCCCTTTCCCCTTTCCCCTTTCCCCCTACAAATTTCCCCCTACAAAATCGTTAACTGTGACTGAAGTCGCGATCGCGTCACGTTCAAAGAGTTCTGGACTTCGGTGAGTTCGTTGATTTTTTGCTGGAGTTCGGTGGCTTGTCGTTTGAGGTTGACTTTGCGCTCCAGGGCGGCACGGGCGGCGGGTTCTTTGCCTTGTTTGAGGGCGAGTTGGGCGACTCTGGTCCAGGTGTCCATTTCGGACTGGAGTTGGTTGTATTGGGTTTGGAGTTGGGTTTGGGCGATCGCCAGATTGCTTAGCGATTGCTGGAATTGCTGCATCGCTTGGAGGGGATCACTGTCTACAGCGTCATTGATCATTTTTGAAGTATCAAAGGGGTTGAGACGGGCTGCATCAGCGCCGTAATTGGCGAGTTGGGGGCTTTCGCTTTTGCCAATCTTGCACCAGGTGGCAAAATGCTCGCAGTTGTTGTTGAGCAGGTTGTATTGTCGTTCACCGAGGCGACTTTCGGCGCGTTGAATGACGACATCGGGCACATAGGAGACGGCATATTTTTTGGTAAAAACAGGTTTGCCCTGGGCAAAGGTTTCGTGGGAAGTCCGGCTAATGACGGCTTCTCCGGGCTTGTAGTAGTGAATCACGGTGCCATCCCCGCAATCAATCCCGTGATGTTCATAGAGGCTATCCATTCCCGCGAGGGGACGCATAACATAGATTTGATCGCCGCGCATGATGGAACAAGGGTGAAGGACGGTTCTCAGACACCTTATTTTAGGATACGATCGCCGATTCAATGTCCAAAAGTTCTTCCTCTTCTGGCTAGAGATAGAGATTCGCAATGGCTGAAGTTATGATCAGGGTGGGGGCGATCGCTAGCTTATTGTTAAATTGCACAATGCTCATTGTACTGAGAATTTTCATTGAATTGGACGATGATCAATCAGTGGTGCGTTTCGCTATGCTTCACGCACCCTACGATGATCTTTGAATTTCAAAGAAGCAGATCGTTGAAATTTACGATGAGCGATCGGTAGTGCGCTTTCATGGCATAACTATCTTGCGGTGGAATGGATAATGGGAATCGGCATTAGCCACGAATCATATCGCTAAGACTCGTTGATCCAACTAAGTTTAAGCCATTGGACTGTGCCATGTGAGTGGCGCAACCACAGCGCACATACAGCCCATTGGACAGATCGGACGGGCCGTAGCTGATAGTGCTGGTTTTGGCACGGGAGAGTGCAAAGCTGTCGGCAGCACCGTAGTTGACGTTCCAGCCAATGTCGCGGAGAGAGGCGATCGTCATTTGGCTGAGCGGCATGTTGAGGCCAGCCCCTTCGGTTTGGGGGGTTAGCAATTCTCCGCCAAAGGTGGATTCATCCCAGTGCCCATAGACGATTTGGCCGTTGGAATCGCGGTCTTTGGAGAGGGGAATTCCGGCGGATAAATTTCCGGTTAATTCGCCATAGGCTAATCCGGCGTAGCTGTCGGAGACATATTTGCCCGTGGTGTAATCGACGAGGCTGCGTCCGTTGTCTTCCCAGAGGGTGCCAATGCCTAGGACATGGGCAAATTCATGGGTGAGAATGGCGCTGAGGTAGTCGGGGTTGC
This sequence comes from Oculatellaceae cyanobacterium Prado106, assembly GCA_025454315.1. Classification (GTDB taxonomy): domain Bacteria; phylum Cyanobacteriota; class Cyanobacteriia; order Elainellales; family Elainellaceae; genus Prado106. The sequence continues at coordinate 2,323 of JALOOP010000071.1, read as the reverse complement.
TGTTGTAGGTGTTGGCATAGTTGGTGTTGATCCGGACTCTGCCTGTGGTGGGCATCCATTTGCCGCTTTTGTCGTTGATGCCCAGTTTGTTGGTGGCTGCTGCATACCAACTGTCGGGGGTGGAAACACCAAGCACGTCAATATCCAAGGTGTGAGTGCCGTTGAAACTACTGTGGGAAATGGCGTTCTCCCAAACTTTTGCGGCTTGGGCGATCGCACTTCTGACCGTGTTACTAATATTGGTCAAACCCTCACCATAGTTGAGTCGAATGGAGAACTTGCGATCGTCACTGGCCGCAGCCGTAAAGTTAGAATTTACCGTGTAATCTGCGGTTTGATTGTTGTATCCCACCACTTGTACAAAGTAATTCCCTGCTCCGACAAATTTGCGAATCGATTCACTTTCCGTTCCCCGTTCCCATTGCCATGCCAGCACTTCTCCCTGGTCAATTCTGCCATTGTTATTGGCATCTTGCACCAGACGCACATCGGCATCTCCCGTTAGTCCGGTGAGGTCGGCGGTGAAAACTCCAGATTGGTTGACGTTGAAGCGGTAGAAGGTGCTGTTTTTGGTGGCGTTGACCTGGCCGCGCTGGGTGAAGGTGGCGGGGGTGGCGATCGCATCTCCCAGGCTATTTCCAGTCGCCGTACTGGGCGGAGTTGGAACGGCGGGGGAACTGGGGGGATTGGGGACAGTTGACGAACTGACTGAGCCGTCGAGGGTTAGGGTATATTGCAGTCGGCGAGAGGACTCGGGAGAAACCTGGACATAGTAGGTGCCTGCGTTGAGATTTTGGCGGAGGAATTCACTGGTGCGATCGCCATTTGCAGAGCGATCCACCTCATCCCCATTGGCATCGAACAACACCAGGTCAGCGTCTCGCCGCAGTCCGGTTAAGGACAAATCCAATCGACCGCTGTTAGCGAGATTAATTTGGTAATAGTCTTGGCGATCGCTCCTGCCTCCCACGCGCTGCTGAAGCATTCGACGACTGCCGCTGAGGTTGCCCAGATCCAGCGCTTCACTCCAGGCATCCCCGGCATCACTGGCTGATCCAGAGCCTTTGATGTTGAGACTGTAGCGCGCCGTTGGATCGCTGGGGGAATTAATTTGGACTTCGTAATCGCCCGATCGCAGTCGGGTCGAAAGCACTTTGCCATTGGCTGGAATCACAGATTTAATCGGCGTTCCATCGGCTTTGAACACCTGCATCGATTGTCCCGCTGTCCCATCCAGGGCAAACCGCAGCCGATTGGAGCGAGACAGAGTAAACTGCAATCGCCGATCGCCACTGCCGCGACTACGATATTCGGTGGTGCCCGTCAAGTTGCCCAGGTTTGTGGCTGCGGTGCTGCTGCCTGCGCGGCTTTGGGGACGAAATGGCAAATCCCGTTCTATCGCCAAGGGGTTGGCAAGCTTGGAGTCCGCTAGTTTGAGGGCTGTATTTTTGTGCTGGCGCGAGGATGGGGCCGAGGATGGGACAAGATGCTGAGCCATAAGTTCTCCTTGGGGCGGGAAGCCGTTTTCGCAGGCCAAAGCTGAGCCAATGGAGAGATCCAGGCTCAAGGTGGCGCGATCGCAGTGGGCTAGTTTTTTGGGGTTAGTTTAATGACTGGCGATCGCTCGTGAAGTTCCGCCAGTGGGTTTATATCGTGGGAGAGGGGCGATTGCCGTTGCCCCCAAGATGGCCGATGGGTTTGGCGTTGTCATCCCAAATCGAGCCAGTTTCTCGATTGGCGATGTGGATCTTGTTTTAGAACAGTTTGGAAAGCTTTGGATTTTCTTCGTTCATGGGCAGATTAGCGGGAAACGATTGCACTTTTCTGGTTACGCCAAGCTGCGACTGTGACCTTGAAGAATCGGATGTCACAAGACGGTTGTCTACTATTCGGCTCATGCCTTAGTCAGAAAACTTTAAAGCGGCCAGTTTAAAACAAACCCCGGTAATACAGCTTCTCCCGATAGCTGAACAGGAAATGGAACGGTTTCTACAGGCTGATGAGAACGATAAATTTCCACCTGGGAGACTTGTGGGTTGATGAGCCAGCCTAGCTTGAGGCCACTGTTGAGGTATTCTTGCATCTTTTCTTGGAGTGATTCTAAGGCATCGGTGTGCGATCGCAGTTCAATCACAAAATCGGGACAAAGGGGCGGAAATCGCCCCTGATCCTCGGGGGACAAAGCATCCCATCGCTCTAGTGCCACTCAGGCTACATCATGCGCGCGATCGCCCTAGAATTAGGACGAAACCAGAGCACTCTGTCGCGAGAATTAGCGCGCAATCAGGATGAGGCCGAACCCTACCTGCCCGATCGCGCTCAG
>JALOOP010000464.1 GCA_025454315.1 Oculatellaceae cyanobacterium Prado106 | reverse complement strand
CAGGCCAATGATGATGGTGTCGAAGGGTTGAGGCATATGCTGTGGGGAATGTTCGATAAATAGATGGGGGTGGAGAAATGGGAACACAGATGAACACAGATGAACACAGATGAACACAGATGATTATGAATGAACGGTTGTCAAAGTTATCAAATTCCTACTTTTCTCGATGGCAGTTGAATCGTCTCTAAATTCAATACCATAACTCTCCTAAACAAAAGCATCACCAAGTCTCATCAAAACCAATATTCAATCCTGATTTCATCTCCTGAAGAAATACCAAACTTAAACTACAAAAACCTCAAGACAACATCCTTCAGCCTCTCTCCATCCCCATATCTCCCCGCTCCCCCATGCAAGCTCCTGACCCCGGTTTCGTCGAATCTCCTGCCAATGCCCATGCGCGATCGCCCCATCAAGTCAGAACCTGGTATGCTCCGGTCGCGCAGATTTATGCTCGGGTTCGACCGGCTCATCCCCAAGAATTGATTGAATGGGCGATCGCGCAAACGCATCTGTCTAACACGTCACGCCTTCTTGAAATTGGGTGTGGGCCTGGGAATGCGACTCTGGCTTTTGCGCCGTTTGGAATGTCGATGACCTGTCTGGAACCCAATCCCCATTTCTACCATCTGGCGCAACATCGCTGTGCGGCCTTTGACAATGTGACGTTTCACAATAGCTTTTTTGAAGCTTGGCCTGCCCCGCCTGGTTCCTTTCAGGCGGTTTTGGCGGCGAATGCGTTTCATTGGTTGCCTCCCGAAATTCGCTGTGTTAAATCCGCAGAACTGTTACAGGAAGATGGGTTCTTGATTTTGCTCTGGAATCTGATGCCGGAGCCGAGTTTGGAGGTGTATGAGGCGATCGAATCTCTCTATCAAGCCTATGCGCCTTCTTTGGCGCGTTATGAAGGGGCGATCGTTCAGGCAGAGATATTGCAGGGGTTTGGGCAGGCGGTTTTGGATTCGGGTCACTTCAAAACAGTTGTGACTGAGCAAATGACCTGTCAGGTGACCTATGGTGTTGAAGAATTTCTGCAATTGCTGAGTACCTTGAGAAGACTGGAACCTGGTACTCAATCGATCCTTTTTGAAAAATTACGAGAAACATTGCAACCCTTTGGAGAGACGGTTTCACTTTCGTTTTTGTCTGCGGTTCAAATTGCTCAAAAACTTTAAAGGCGATTCGCTAAAAGTGATGATTAGTCTGCTGTGAGCCTACATCTGCGTTAATCTGTGTTTCCCCTTCCAAACGATCGCCCTCCAGACAGAAGGCATTGAATGATGGATTTGAAACAATGAACATTATTGAGGCAATGATTTTTGGACATTAAGAGGAATAAACTATGACTCCACTACGGATTTTGTTAGGAATTTTGATTCCCCCTCTAGGCGTTTTTCTGACCTATGGGGTTGGGTCAACGCTGGTCATTAATATTCTTTTGACCCTGCTGGGTTGGCTGCCGGGAAGCATCCATGCGGTGTGGGCGATCTCGAAGCAGGGCAACCGTTATGTGTCGCGGTAGGGGGTTGGGCGATCGCCATCTTTAGTCCTTTTTCCTTGTAAACACCATTCAGGAAGCGTCTTCAATTAACAAACTAACAGCGGTAGGACAGATTCACCAATCTGTCCTACCGCTGTTAGCTTGGACTGCCCAAAAATATGAATCCGGCAATAAAAAAGGTAGCGCAATTTCACCCGATAGGCATTGATGGCTCCTGTCAATCCTGTAAACTCCTGAACTGGCCTCGCTCCAAGCCCGCCCGTAGACGAATCACGGGCTATTAGCCCAAAGTCCATTGAAATGGACTGCGGAGGCTGAAAAGCTCTCTAGACATGCCTTTTAACCCATTTCAATGGGTTTTGCCTAATAGTCCGCAATTCATTCGCGGACGGGCTTGGAGCGAATTCATTTCGGGATCTTGAGGGATAAAACGCTCGTCTACAGTACCTTTGGAATTCACCAACAGAATCATTCATTCGTGGGCGAGCTTGGAGCGTAGTCGTTGTCTAGTTTCCCAGACGATCGCCAATTCCAGCGATCGCCTGATCCAATTCAGGATTGTTTGCCTTGGAAAGATGTAACTTCTTGAGTTACCGAAGTCATAAGGACATTTCCTTTCTCAGAGATCATCTAACTGTCTAAATCTAACTAGCCGATTAAGCCTGCTCTTAGTGCCCGAACAGCCGCTTGGGTGCGGTCATCGACGCTGAGTTTATTGAGAATGTTGCGGACATGGGTTTTGACGGTGCCGACGGTGATGTAGAGCTTTTCGGAGATGGAGGCATTGCTGTAGCCTGCGACGATTAGCTCCAAAACTTCTAGTTCGCGTTCCGTCAAGGGAGAACTTTCCAGGAGTTTTTCATACTCTGAATCGACTGCGCCGATCGCCACGGTTTTGGTCTTGCTGCCGCCATCTTCGCTGGGGGCTTGGCGGACTTGGCGGAGGACGATGTTGGCGATCGCTGGGTCAACCCAGGACTGGCCATCCTGCGTAGCGCGAATTGCTTCGGCTAGACGGCTAAAGTTAATATCCTTCATGCAGTAGGAATCGGCTCCGGCGGCAAAGGCGGCGAGAACTGCATCTTCGCTGTCATGCATGGTGAGGATGAGGACGCGCATGGGGGACTCTTCGCCTTCGGCTGGGAGCTTATGCTCGGACTGGAGCTTTCTGATTTTGCGCGTGAGTTCGATGCCGTCCATGTCCGGGAGGCCGATATCGACGATCGCCACATCAGGCCGATGGGTTTCTAGCATTCTTAGCCCCTGGCTGGCATTGGCCGCTTCCCCCAGAACTTGAATGCTGTCTTGATTTTGTAGCCCTGCCCGCAAACCCATACGAGTCAGGTCATGGTCTTCAATTAGTACGACACGGATGTTATTCATGGCAGGAATTAGGGAGTAGGGAATGGGGAGTGGGGTGGAGGGGGTATGACACTGTATAAATTTGTATAACTCTACGGGTGACATGAAAAGGATTATGGAGGATGTCGTGGGGTTGTACGTCACCCTACAGTTATAAGATTTTTGGGTGAAGTGCAAGGAAAATCTATCTTGAGGTATAGGCCGTTGGATGGCAAATTTTCTATTCTGGCCTAGGGCAATATTTTCAGTCCTTTGGGCTGTTATTTCGGTTTTTATAATTTGATTTCTAGGATTTCGAGGGGAATCCGCTGGTGATCGGGTTTTTATGATTTTGGTTTTGCTGTAGGTCTATTTATGAATTGCGCCCCAGAGTCTTCTCAGGATGCCACGCCGGATGGCACATCGAATGGCACATCGAATGGCATATCGAATGCTATATCGGATGTCATATCGAATGTTAAGTCAGGTGCCTCATCGTCTGCTCCGTTCTTTCAGGAGCCGATGTTTTTGCGATCGCTCCTAGCCAACCTCTCGGATGGTGTAGTGGCCTGTGATGCGGAGGGGCGGGTGGCGCTGTTGAATGAGGCGGCGCAGAAACTCCATGAATTTGCTTTAGGCACAGAAGAGACTGCGGATGGGATTCTGCCGACGGATTGGGCGACCCACTACCACTTGTATCACCCGGACGGCGGAACGCTGATGCAACTGGAAGAGGTTCCCTTGTACCGGGCGTTGCAGGGCGAGTCTGTGTCTGGGGTAGAGGTGGTGGTCAAGTCGCCCTCCGGGAAAATGCACCGACTATTGGCCAACGGCGATCCGATTTTTGCACCGGATGGCCAAAAGCTGGGGGCGGTCGTTGTCCTGCATGATGTCACCGAGTACCAAACGGCAGAGACGGCGCGGCGTGAGGTGGAACAGCGGTTTCGCGGCATCTTTGACCAGAGCTATCAGTTTATTGGATTGCTGAAGCCGGACGGGACGCTGATTGAGGCCAATCAAACGGCGCTTGATTTTGCTGGGATCACGACCGAAATGGTGATTAACCGTCCCTTTTGGGAGGGATATTGGTGGCAGATTTCCCCGGAAACTCAGACGCAGTTGCAGCAGGCGATCGCCCGAGCCGCCCAGGGGGAACTGGTCAGCTATGAGGTGGAGGTTTGGGGGCGCAATCGCACGGTGAATACCATTGACTTTTCCCTCAAGCCGATTCTAGATGAATCCGGGAAGGTGATTCTCATTATTCCAGAGGGGCGAGACATTACCCGACGGGTCAAGGCTGAAACGGATTTGCAATTGCTGAATCAGCAGCTAGAGGAGCGGGTGGCGGAGCGGACGTTGGAACTGCTGCGATCGCACCAAGTCAAGGAGCAAGCCCTGGAACAACTGCAACAAGCCCTGCACCAGGCCGAATCGACGCGCAGCCAAATGCAGTCCTATGCCGAACGGCTGGCGCTGGCGCTGGATGCAGGTAAGATTGGCACTTGGGACTGGGACTTGAAGACCAACCGAGTGCTGTGGACGCCCTACCATGAAATTGTGTTGGGCTATGCGCCGGGAACGCCTGAGCGGACGTATCAGGACTGGGAGAGCCGGGTGCATTCCGAAGATTTGCCTTGGGTGGCGGAATTGACACAGCGGGCGATCGCCACTCGTGAAACCTATAGCTGTCAGTATCGGGTGATTTGGCCGGACGGCAGCCTGCACTGGGTGGATGCCATGGGACGCTGCTACCTGGATGAAGCGGGCGAACCGGCGCGGATGCTGGGCACGATGATTGACATCACGGCGCGCAAACAGGCCGAAATTGCCCTGGCCGAGCGCAGCGCCGAATTACTCCGACTCAATACCCTGTTTACCCAGACCTTTTCGCTGCTGGAGCGCCGCAATCAGGAACTCGATCAGTTTGCCTATGTCACCTCCCATGACCTGAAGGCTCCTTTGCGGGCGATCGCCAACCTCTCGGAGTGGATTGAAGAAGATCTGGCGGCACAACTCTCAGACGAGAGTCGGTATCATATGAAGCTGCTGCGGGGGCGCGTCACCCGCATGGAAAACTTGATTAATGGCCTGCTGCAATATTCTCGGGTGGGACGCACCGAAGCGCTCATCCGCAAGGTAGATGTGGCCGAGCTGCTGGCGGAGATAATAGACTCGATCGCGCCACCGGATACTTTTGAGATTAGCATTCAGCCGGAAATGCCCATCTTTGAAACCAAGGAGGTGCTGCTGCGGCAGGTCTTTTCTAACCTCATTTGTAATGCCATTCAACATCATCATCGACCCGAAGGAAAAATCAATGTCTCAGTGCAAGACCAAGGTAAGCGCTATGAATTTTCCGTGACGGACGATGGCCCTGGCATTGACCTGGCTTACCACCAAAAAATCTTCGCCATTTTTCAGACTTTGCAGCCGCGCGACACTCAAGAGAGTACGGGAATCGGGCTTTCGATTGTCAAAAAAATTATTGAAGCCGAAGGAGGCAGCATTAGCCTGGAGTCGCAGGAAGGGCAAGGGTCAACGTTTTGCTTTACCTGGCCAAAACACCTTGAATAACCTCTCTATCCCCTGACTGATGGCGATCCCCGAAACGGGCAGTATACTTTGTACATAGAAATATAAAAACCTGAATCTCTGCTTGTTTTTTTAGTTTTTTTAAGCGAACAGCTTTCAATAAAGTTTAGTTCGATTGAGATTCAATCTGATTTAGATACAACCCGGTTTAGAACCATGCGAGAACAGCC
>JALOOP010000070.1 GCA_025454315.1 Oculatellaceae cyanobacterium Prado106 | reverse complement strand
AAGGGGAAAGGGGGAAGGGGAGTTGGTGGGTGGGCTGTTTTTGGTGAGTGATGCGTTGGCTCCTTTGGGGTTGCCGGATGGGGTGTATCCCTGGGATAGTCGGGAGATTGAGGTGCAACGGGGGACGGCTCGGTTGGCGGATGGAACTTTGTCGGGGACGACATTGCCGCTGTGGGTGGGGGCACAGAATTTGTTGAAGTGGGGCTTGTGTTCGGTGGAGGAGGCGATCGCACTCGCCACCCTTGCACCCAGACGGGCGATCGGCTTGCCCGATCGAGTGGAGCAAGCGGTGGGGCAATCGGCGCAGTTGTTGCGCTGGGCGATCGCAGATTCAGGAGAACTGCAATGGCAACGACTTTGATAGCAGAATTTGACAGCAGAGAACGAGACTGAAGACGGCTTAACCCACCCCAATCCATCAACAACGCGACTCCGAACCCACAAAAACAACTTCCCAATACACTCGTCAACACCCGTCTAGGTCTAAAAGATTACATTCTTTAATGATTTAAGCTGCAAACTCGCAAAGACACCCTTATACTGTCGGTGGAGACTCTAGGCTTACTTTAGATAGAACCTGTTCGGTGTACCGGATATCGGGTGTTGTTTATGAGTCCTGACGTATGAAGCCTGAAGCGATCGCCACATCCCCATTCTTAAATCAGTTCTTGAATCCATATACTGATTTGAAATCAATATACTGAGTCATTTGGCAACTCAGAGCCATCTACGCAGGGGCCCCTTAATAAATGAATATTCAATTTTTCTCCCTCCCGATGATTGCGGTTTGCATGGTGGCGATCGCCATTATCCTGATCACCCTCAGTCGCTATCTGTCGCGTCTGCTCATCACCCGCTCCTGGTGGATCAAGGAAATGAATCGGGTCATGGGCATCCACCGTCGGCCTCCGTCCCAACGGCAGCAGGTTCTCAATCGGCAGCGATTTCTCACGGAGGTCAAGCGCAGTATCACCGCGCATCTGTCGGCGATCGTCCGTCATGACCTGGCGCTGCAACCCGTTAAACTGCCCCGCGATGCCGATCTCAACCTTAGAAATCAGCCCAAACTATTACTCGATGCCAGCCAAGATTTTGTCAAAGCCTTTTACCAGGAACAGGTCAATGGCAAATTGCTGATCCTCGGCGCTGCCGGGTCTGGCAAAACCACCCTGCTCCTGGAATTAGCTCAGTATTTAATCCAGCAGGCCGAAGCCGATGCCCAGCAGCCCCTGCCCATCCTGCTCAACCTGGCCAGTTGGAACGACCAATATGCCTCGTTTGAACAGTGGCTTTTGGTGGAACTGCGAGCCAAGTACGGCGTCCGTCCCGATATCGGCAAATTCTGGCTAGAGAGTCAGCAACTCCTGCCCCTCCTCGATGGCCTCAATGAACTCCAGGACGAATCCTTGCAGGATCGCTGCGTCCAGGCCATTAATCAATTTCAGCGAACCTTTCAGCCGATCGGTCTGGTCGTCACCAGCCAGCTTCCCCTCCAGCGCTACGCCACCCCGATCGATCTCAAAGGGGCACTGGTGCTGCACCCGTTAACCGCAGGCCAAATCCAGGCTTACTTGGATGCGATCGCCCAACCCCGACTCTGGCAAATCATTCAAAGCCGTCCCGAATTGTTGAACCTGGTCAAATCCCCGCTGCTGCTGAACCTGCTGATTCTTGCCTGGGGTGATGACGCGATCGCCGTTGATGAAACCCTGCCCCTCACCACCCCGCGCGATCTGCTACAGGTCTACACTCAGCAAATGCTCCAGCGCAAACCGCTTGCCCACAAAACTAAACCACCACAGTCGGCTCAATCGTTGCGATCGCAAACAGCCCCGCCCGAAACGCTGCACTGGCTCAGTTGGCTGGCTCAAAATCTACAGCGCCACCAACAATCGGAGTTTTTGATCGAGCGATTGCAGCCCCAATGGTTGCCCAATCCCTGGCAGCAGGCGCTGCATCGTCTGATCGTGGTGCTGATAGCGATGACGGGAGTGGGAGCGATCGCCCTGGTCGTCGATCAAATCAGCGAGTTGGGGATCACCTCTCCGGTGTTTTGGGGACTTTTGGCAGGGGCGATCGCCGCTTTTCCCAGCCGCATCCATCTGATCGAAAGCCTCGCCTGGTCACGGGAGCAGGCTAGACAGGGCTTAAAAGCAGGGCTGATTCGCGGATTGGCGGGTTGCCTTTGCATCGGCGTGTTTCTGGCGGCGATCTGTTCGGTGGTCTTTTTGATTGACCCGATCTATCTTCAGGAGTTGCGGGAGACGCTGGTGGCAGGGGCGATCGTCGGGATGGTGATGATTCTTCTATCGGGAGTCATGGGGGCATTGCTGACCGGACTGTTGGGGCCTGCGATCGAGCGGCGGGTGTTTCCCAATCAGGGCATTTGGCGATCGGCCAAAAATACACTGATCTTTGCCCTGACTGGATTGATTGTGGGGATGCTGATGACAGGACTCTGTAGCGGCATTGTCGATCTGTTCTTTGATATCGTCACCAAACTAGTGCGAATGCCGCCCATGCTCCGCGTTCTTTACTATCCCCCGGTGATTCTCAAAACGGGGTTAATGATTGGTGTCATTAGTGGGCTAATGGCCGGACTCGCCGGGTTACAGCATGGGGTGTTGCGCGTCATGCTCTGGTGTAACCGCTCCATTCCTTGGAACTATGCCCAATTTCTCCAGGAAGCCACCGAACGCAAATTGATTCAACAATCGGGGGGACGCTACCGTTTTGTCCATCGTCTTTTGCAGGACTTTATTGCCCAAGCCTACTCCTCGCCCTCGGTGCCTTCTTCAGCCGCATCAGAACTGCGGGTGGTTGGTTCAAAGACAACCTGATAGGTGGCGCTGGGAGTCAGCTCCTGCAATAGTTTGAGATGGGCTTCGGCATCCAGGCGGCGACGAAAACGCGCCACAATGGTTGAACGGGAATCGGGAAACAGGCGAATGATACACCAGGGATAAAGCTGATCTCGGTAGGTCATGCGTGTTGACTGGTAGGGCAGAGGTGGGGATTTATACCCGCGTCCTGGTGGTATTGTACCGGAAGCGTAGAAAAAAACCACTGAAGAGAAATGGAAGATTCCTCCACGGCTCCAGGGGTAGCGTGTCAGGCTTGGATTTTTTCTATTCTTCCAAATTTTGCTCCAGATTTAGGGTTAGAAAAGGGGAAAATCGAAGGTGTGAGTCAAGGGCGAACCTGGCGAGAGGGGTGGGAGCGGTTTGACCAATTTTGGGGCAGCGTTCAGGTCTGATTAGATCAAATCCAGGTCTAATTGGGATAGAAATCGGATCTGACATTGAAGCCAGATGCAAATCACTTGCATCTGGCTTCAACGGCATTTTCAGAGCGCTTTTCAGGCACTACCCCGACCCTATTCTTGAACCAGCCTTAAACCAGTCTTGGGTGAGTTCTGGGTAAGTTTTGGGCAGATTTCGGGCACCTCTCCGAACGCTTTTGAGCGTCCAGGAAATCGCACCCGCAACTTCAAATGGTCACAGCGATCGCACGCTATTGAAAAATTTTACCCTACAAGGAGTGAATATTTGATTTCAATCCTGTAAGGGAGAAGCGTAACGGAAGAATACAAGGGCGATCGCCAAAATTACGGAGAATCCCCCGAAAAAAGCAGGAGCGATTGGAAGCTTGAAATAGCGCAAACTGGAATGGCACAAACTGGTTCAGAGTCAAAAAATAAAGAGGGACACTGCAAGTTGTACAGCACCCCCCTAGATTTTGAATGAACATATTCCTACACAGGAATTCTCCTAGGATTCCCTCCTCGGATTTCCCAATTGGATTTGCCCGTGAGATTTCCCAGTTGAGATTTCCCAGTTGAGATTTCCCAGTTGAGATTTCCCAATTGGATTCGTCAACGAGATCTTCCAACTGGTTCAAACGTTTGAACTTACGGTCGCCAATTTGCTTCTCGCAGCAGCCCCAAAAGCTAAACATTCTTTCCAATGGCTCCTAACGCGCTGTCGAGGCAGGCATCCCCAAAATGTCCTCAATCCGGGGCATCTCCTCTAGGGGAATTACCCGTCCCTCATCCTCAAAACCTGCAATCTCATTGAAATTGAGGTAGCGATAGAGTTCTCCCGCAAACGGATCGATCTTTTGAGAGACGATCGCCTGATACTCCTCAACGCTAGGAATATGACCCAGCAGCGCACAAACCGCCGCCAGTTCCGCTGACCCCAGGTAGACTCGGGCATCTTTGCCCATGCGGTTGTTGAAGTTGCGGGTCGAAGTCGAGAAGACGGTGACACCATCAGCCACCCGCGCCTGGTTGCCCATACAGAGCGAACATCCCGGCATTTCCGTTCTCGCCTCAGCGGCAGCAAACACATCGTAGATGCCCTCTTCCCGCAGTTGCTTTTCATCCATGCGGGTCGGCGGGGCAATCCACAGCCGCACCTTGACTGAGCCTGCGCCTTCTAGCACCTTGGCGGCTGCTCGGTAGTGACCAATGTTGGTCATACAGGAACCAATAAACACCTCATGAATCGGGTCACCCGCACATTCTGACATCAGCTTGATATTGTCCGGATCATTGGGAGCCGCGACGATGGGTTCGCGGATCTCGTTGAGGTTGACCTCCAGGGTTTCCACATACTCAGCATCGGCATCCGGTTCCAGCAGTTGGGGATTGGCCAGCCACTGCTCCATCTTGACCACGCGCCGCAGAATCGTCCGGGCATCGCCGTAGCCGCGTGCCGCCATATTTTTCAACAGCGCCACATTCGATCGCAAATATTCTGCTACCGTCTCCGGACTCAACTGAATCGTACTGCCCGCACAGGAGCGCTCCGCCGTAGCATCAGTCAGTTCAAACGCCTGCTCCAGCTTGAGGTTGGGCAGACCTTCCATTTCCATGATCCGCCCCGAGAAGATATTTTTCTTGTTCTGCTTCTCAACGGTCAACAGCCCTTGCTGAATCGCCACATAGGGAATGGCATTGACAATGTCGCGCAGCGTCACACCCGGTTGCAGTTCGCCCGTAAACCGGACGCGCACCGACTCGGGCATGTCCAGCGGCATCACGCCCAAGGCCGCCGCAAAGGCCACTAGCCCCGACCCTGCCGGGAAGGAAATGCCCAGCGGGAAGCGAGTATGGGAGTCGCCGCCCGTGCCCACCGTGTCGGGCAGCAGCATCCGGTTCAGCCAGGAGTGAATAATGCCGTCACCGGGACGCAGGGAAACGCCGCCTCGGGAGTTGATAAAGTCGGGCAGGTCTTTGTGGGTTTTGATATCCACGGGTTTGGGATAGGCCGCTGTATGACAGAAGCTTTGCATCACCAAGTCAGCGCTGAAGCCCAGACAGGCCAGTTCCTTGAGTTCGTCACGGGTCATCGGCCCTGTGGTGTCCTGGGAGCCGACGGTGGTCATCAGCGGTTCGCAGGCGGTACCCGGTCGGACACCGGGAAGCCCACAGGCTTTGCCCACCATCTTTTGCGCCAGAGTGAAACCCTTGCCCGTATCGGTCGGCAGTTGGGGGCGAATGAAGTGGGGACTGGGAGCAAGCCCCATGTCGGCACGAATCTTGTCGGTGAGGGTACGGCCAATCAGCAGCGGAATCCGTCCCCCTGCACGCACCTCATCCAAAATCGTGTCAGGTTTGAGGCTGAAGGTGGCAATCACCGCTCCGGCCTCATTGGTGACTTCGCCTTTGTAGGGATAGATCGTCACCACCATGCCCGTTTCCATCTGGCTGACATCACACTCGATCGGCAATGCCCCCGAATCTTCTGCGGTATTAAAGAAAATTGGCGCAATCTTGCCGCCCAGGATATAGCCGCCCGATCGCTTGTTGGGCACATGGGGAATGTCATCGCCAATGTGCCATAGCACTGAGTTGATCGCCGATTTGCGCGAGGAACCCGTGCCGACGACATCGCCCACATAGGCGACGGGATGGCCTTTTTGCTTGAGTTGGGCGATCGCTTCCAAAGACCCCGGTTGGCGCGTCTCCAGCATCACCGTGGCATGGAGGGGGATATCGGGGCGAGTGGTGGCATGGGGAGCCGGGGACAGGTCATCGGTGTTGGTTTCTCCTGGCACTTTGAAGACCGTCACGGTAATCGACTCGGGCAGGGAAGGACGGCTGGTGAACCAGACTGCCTCCGCCCAGGCATCGAGAACCTGTTGGGCGTAGGTGTTGCCCGTTGCGGCCAGTTCCTGGACATCATGGAAGGCATCGTAGACCAAGAGCGTTTTCCCGAGAGCCGCCACAGCCGCGATCGCCACTCCCTCATCCTCAGCCTGCAATAGCTCAATCAGCGAATGGACATTATAGCCCCCCATCATCGTGCCCAGCAGTTCTACCGCCTGTTGGGGAGAGACGAGCGGACTGGTGATTTCTTGTTTGGCGATCGCCGTCAAAAACCCCGCCTTGACATAAGCCGCCTGATCCACGCCGGGGGGGATGCGATCGCTCAAAAGTTCCCACAAAGTCGTCTCTTCTCCAGCCGGAGGAGCCTTCAGCAACTCACACAGGTCTGAAGCTTGTTCAGCGCTCAGGGGCAGAGGCGGAATTCCCAGAGCCGCCCGCTCTGCAACATGTTGACGATATTGTTCCAGCATGGCCTTTAGTAATGAAAAGAAAAGTAAGCAACCCAACAGACTTGCAAAACACCAAAACTCTCACGGATGGGTCTATCTGTAAAGAATCTACCTGTCAAGTTCTATCTGTCAAACTCTATCTGTCAAACTCCATCAAGAGAAGAGTGGCAGTAAAGCGGGATAGCGTTCCGTAACCTGGAACACTCATCGACCCATCCTCTACTATCCATCTTGACATTTACCTGATGACATTTTCACCCCGCTGCGGTCTATGACGAGCCACAAGCTAGACTTCCCGTTCCAGAATTTGCCCAGGGCTTGAGGCTGACGATCGAAGATTTGATTCACTGGCTCATGGAGTGAGTTCCACGTAGGGCACCCAGTAGGGAGCAGTGCCCTGCGCTAGCAAGAGAAGGGCCTGAAGGGCAAGGCAATGTTCTTGCGCTTAAATCTATTGCGCTTAAATCTATTGCGCTTAAATCTATTGCGCTCTATGCAAGATGCCAAATAACAAAGAATTGCAAACAACTGGGGAAACGGATGCGGCTGTGTCCCCCAGAAAGCTTTACAGTGAAAGAACGCTTGTTAAATCACTTCATATTTCGCAAGGTATTTTGATATGCACCTGAGTGAAATTACCCATCCAAACCAGTTGCATGGGTTATCGATTCATCAGCTCAAGCAAATTGCGCGGCAGATTCGAGAAAAGCATTTAGAAACGGTGGCCACGAGTGGAGGGCACCTGGGCCCTGGACTCGGAGTCGTGGAATTGACCCTGGGTCTTTACCAGACCCTCGATCTCGATCGCGACAAGGTCATCTGGGATGTCGGCCACCAAGCCTATCCCCATAAGCTGCTGACCGGACGCTACGATCGCTTCCACACCCTCCGTCAAAAAAACGGCGTCGCGGGCTACCTCAAGCGCTGCGAAAGCCAGTTTGACCACTTTGGCGCAGGCCACGCTTCCACCAGCATTTCTGCCGCTCTGGGGATGGCGCTGGCTCGGGACATGCAGGGCGACAAATACAAAACCGTTGCGGTGATTGGCGATGGCGCTTTGACCGGGGGCATGGCGCTAGAAGCCATCAACCATGCCGGACATCTGCCCAAAACCAACCTCCTGGTGGTGTTGAACGACAATGATATGTCCATCTCGCCCAACGTGGGAGCCATTCCCCGCTACCTCAACAAAATGCGCCTCAGTCCGCCGATGCAGTTCCTCACGGACAACCTGGAGGAACAACTCAAGCATCTGCCCTTTGTCGGTGATTCCCTCACCCCGGAACTCAGCCGAGTGAAAGAAGGGATGAAGCGGCTGGCGGTGCCCAAGGTTGGAGCCGTGTTTGAGGAACTGGGCTTCACCTACATGGGGCCGGTCGATGGACACAATCTAGAAGAGCTGATTTCCACCTTCCAACTGGCGCATAAGCATCCAGGGCCGGTGCTGGTGCATGTGGCGACTGTTAAAGGCAAGGGGTATGCGATCGCCGAACAAGACCAAGTCGGCTACCATGCCCAAAACCCCTTCAACCTGGCCACCGGAAAAGCCATTCCCGCCACCAAGCCCAAACCCCCCGCCTACTCCAAGGTCTTTGCCCATACGCTGACCAAACTGGCCGAAAATGACCCGCGCATTGTCGCCATCACCGCAGCCATGGCCACGGGCACTGGACTCGACAAATTCCAGGCCAAACTGCCCAACCAATATATCGACGTGGGCATCGCTGAACAACATGCGGTCACCCTGGCCGCAGGGTTGGCCTGTGAAGGAATGCGCCCCGTGGCCGCCATCTATTCCACCTTCCTGCAGCGCGCCTTTGACCAGATTGTTCACGATGTCTGCATCCAAAAGCTGCCCGTGTTCTTCTGTCTCGATCGCGCTGGCATTGTCGGTGCCGATGGCCCCACACACCAGGGCATGTACGACATCGCCTATCTGCGCTGCATCCCCAATATGGTGCTGATGGCTCCCAAGGATGAGGGCGAGTTGCAGCGGATGTTGGTGACGGGTGTGAACTATACCGAAGGGGCGATCGCACTCCGCTACCCCCGAGGCAATGGCCACGGTGTCCCGCTCATGGAAGAAGGCTGGGAACCCCTCCCCATCGGCAAGGGCGAAATCCTCCGACAAGGCGACCATGTCCTGATGGTGGGCTATGGTTCCATGGTCTATCCCACGATGCAAGCCGCCGAAATCCTCAGCGAACACGGCATCGAAGCCACGGTGATCAACGCTCGCTTTGCCAAACCGCTCGACACCGAACTGATTGCCCCCCTGGCGCAACAAATTGGCCGAGTCGTGACGCTGGAAGAAGGCTGCTTGATGGGTGGGTTTGGGTCGGCGATCGCCGAAGCCCTCCTCGACCTCGACATCACCGTTCCCATCACCCGCATCGGTGTCCCCGATCAACTGGTGGACCACGCCACACCCGAGCAATCCTTTGCCGAGTTAGGGCTAACCCCACCGCAGATCGCCGAACGAGTCCTCAAACTCTTCAAGCCCCAACCTGCTATGGTCTAGATAACGCATCAAAAAAGTGAGGGTTGTCCTAAAAAGCCTAGGACAACCCTCACTTTTTTTGATTACAGACAAAACAAAGATTCTTCTGAGTTACGGCGAAACTCCAGCGAGAGTGGCCTGAGTTTTTCTTTTAATTTCTTCATATTCTCCCAGAACATCGATCACATCCGCATCTGCGGCCTCAATCTGAGTTTTGAGAGCTTTCGCCCGCTCCTCAAGAGATAGATTTTTCAGAAAATCTACTCGAATCACATTCGACTGACCTTTTAGATGAACCAATACACCTAAGAGGCTGGAGCGAGTATCAGAGCTAATTTTTTCACTAGCTAGTTGACCTTCAATAGCAGTGATGACATCCGAAGCGTCATAGATTCTCAGACCTGTCTTTCTTCTTGAGAAGTTGAGATTCTTGACGATCAACCTGATGCGGTAGTCAGATAAACCTTGCGCTCTCAAGTCTAGCTGGGTAACGGCGCGAAATGTATTATCCATAGTTCTAATCCCCGCTAACTAAAGGTAGCCCTCTCAGTAGCTCTTCCATCTTAGCAATAATCCTATTTTTCTCAGAAATTGTCTCCTCCTGCTTAGCGATTATTTCATTTTGAGTTTCCACTAAACTGTCCTTATCTTCCTGTTGTGAATTGAAGGTTGCTGTCATCTTTTTTATGAACTTCTCAAGCTCATAAATCTGATTAACGTATCGTCTCTCCTTCTTATCCGCAATCTTCAATTTAGGAACAGACCATTTTGCATAACAAAGAAGGACATCGTCCTTAGAATCAATCTCCATTCCGATTTCCTGAATTGCACACTCTATAGCCGATTGGGGACAGTTAATTTCTAAGGCTATCTCTCTGATCCACTGTGCTTTGTTAGACATCTTGTCTACCTGATCTCTTGTATAAAGTCATGCAAAAAGTTTAGGTCTGGCAGATTTCCCACCATTTCGCCAAGTTGCTTGTTGCATTTGGGATGCACCAATCTAAGATATAGCTCAGTGGTCACAAATACCTGTAATTCTGATAATTCCACTTCTGGATGTGCATCAGCATATTTCTGAAGAAGCGCTAGCGGTGCTAAATGATGAACCTCTGAATGTTCAATAGCACTGCCATCTTCCCCTTTACCCAAAAGTGTACCTCTGCACTTAAAGCACTGACCATTTTGAGTTGTAAAGAGCTTTGCTTTAACCGCTTTCCCCTCTTCTGTCTTGATCCACCTTGTGTAATATTGGCGGAAATTCGTAATGCTTCTAGTTTCTGCTAGCAGCCCTTCCTTCTCTTTAAGCAATTCGTTCCATGCGTTTTGATCTTGCCTATGCCGAACATTTTGCTGGTGAAGTTTTTTATACAACTCCTCACTACTGCTCAATTCCTAGCTCCTTAGTATTCACTGGAGTCTGATTCCTTTCGTAAAATGCCCTGACTAAATTCCTTAAGTAACTTTGTTCACAAAATCTAGGTCGGCAAAAACTCACAAATATGCACAATGTCTGTAGTCGCCAACAAGTTTTTAAGTAACTTTAGTGTTCACAAAATCTAAGTCGGCAAAAACTCACAAATATGCACAATGTCTGTATTCGTCGAAAAGTTTTTCCGACTTACAACCCTCTTCAAAGCTGTGATGCCTGTCAGCAGGGCATAACCTTGCTGACAGGCATCACATTTCGTAAATCACTCAGACGACATCTGAGGTAGATTACTTGACGCAATCCGAGTCTTCGATCTGAATCACAGCCTCGGCTTGAGCCTCAGCATGACCATGGAAGCGGATTCCCAGGAAAATGTCGTAGACAAAGCTCCAGAAGTCTTTTCCCTGAAGCAGCCCCAGGGACTGATGGCAGCCTTTGGCATCTAACAGGGGTTGGGTGGCTCGGTAAGCGGGCTGGTAGTTGTACCAGGGGATAGCTGGCCAGAGGTGGTGAATCAGGTGATAATTCTGCCCCATGATCAGGATATTGAGGATGGGACTGGGATAGACTCGGGCGTTCTTCCAGCGATCGCGCTCCTGAAACGGTCGATGGGGCAGATAGTCAAAAAACAATCCGAGAGCCAAGCCCACGACGAGAGCGGGCGAAAACCAAAAATTGAACACATAGCCTAAAAAGTCATATTGAATGGCGAAGTAAATCACCACCGCAACGGCTAATCTAGCCAGAAACCACTCCAGCAGTTCGTATTTTCGCCAGAGGCGGCGCTTAAAAAAGAAAATTTCATGATAGAAAAATCGAGCCGCGATCAACCAGAGGGGGCCTCCCGTGGAGACAAAATGATCGGGGTCATTATCGGGGTCATTGACATTGGCATGGTGCTGCATGTGAACTCGGGTAAAAACCGGAAACGAGAACCCCAGCATCAACGCACTACCATGACCCAAAACGGCATTAACGACTCGGTTGCGGTGCGCCACATTATGAGACGCATCGTGAATCACCGTGCCAACCAGGTGAAGGGCGATCGTATTGATCGCAAAACAGCACCAACCAGACCAATCCCAGTACCAGTAGCCGAAAGTTGAGCAGACAGCCATCATCACTGCGACGAGAAACATCAGCAGTGTAGGGTTCAATGCACCCGGCGGCCCTACTAATTCTTTTGGCACAGTCAGGGGCTTCACTGCCTCCGACATTTATCTCTACTCCTTAAAACTCCATGAATTCGCAGGTTCTACTCTTGCGTAGTATAAATTACTGGCTGCCCACAATAAAGTTATGTGAAATTAGCTCATTTAATCTAACAGGAAAGTGAGTCATCATTCTGCCTATCTTTTCAGCAAAAACGGACTTTTGAAAAATTCATCTGGGCTTCATCAAAACGCCTAGGGGAAATCCGAAAAAATTCATATCTCGGATGGAGTTTATCCGTAATACTACTGCCATTCACCCGCGCTTTCCGCAGTATCAAAAAACATCATAGCAGTTCAAAGCATTCGTACCCTTGATACCCAGGTTTCCTTGCTTAAGTAAGGGTCACTATTGTCATGGAAGGGATTTCAGTACTTTCAACCTTACTTTCCTGAGACAGACACCTTATTAAGTGACATATACAAGCCCGTGTCTAAAAGTCAAAACCAAGACACTGCATATCAGGGGGTATTTCACCCACTCTTGATTCCCAGGGCTTTATCTCCAAAGAGGATGTCATGGACATTAGTTCTTTTCAAAGCCAACGCAAACGCACCGGAAGCGTCAATTGTCCCTCCGGAACGGCCTCTACCCGCAGCCAAAGCCACACAGGTGCCGCTGCAAAACGTTGGCAACCCAAATCTGCCAAACTGAACAATCCGACTCCTCACCCGGCTGAACTGGCGCTCCGCCAAACCGAGCCGGATACCCTGCTGCGCCAAAAAGCCTTGGCCAAAGCCCAAATGGGCTTCTACACCGAAGCGATCGTCCTGTTCAACCAGTTGATCAAACGGAACCCCATCAATGCCAATGATTTCAGCAATCGGGGTCTGGTCTATTTCCAGAGTGGCCAAGCCGATGCGGCCATTTTGGACTACAACCGTGCCCTTGACCTGAATCCTCGCCTCGACAGCGCCTACAACAATCGGGCTAACTACTATGCTGCCCAAGGTCGTTTCCTGGAAGCCATCCTTGACTACGACATTGCCCTCGACCTCAATCCCATGAATGTTCGCGCCTGGATCAACCAGGGCATCACCTTCCGCGACCTAGAGATGTACGATCGCGCGGTCGAAAGCTTTGAAGCGGCACTCCATCTAGGTCGTCTCGAAGGCCATATCTACGCAGAGCGGGGTCGGGCTTACCACCTGCGCGGCGATTGGAACTGTGCGATCGCCGATTACCAGAAAGCGATCGCCGAACTCCCCGAACTCCCCGCCTCAGAACGGCTCAGACTGCAAGTCGAAGGCTGGCTCAGTGAGCTTTTAGAACCCCTCTTCTAAACCTTCTCTCCTAAATCCTTGCTTCTCAATCTCAGATTAGGGTGAAGTTTAGAGATTAGCTCTCCAACTCAATCTATTCACGGTTCTGTTAAACCCATGGATTAAATCGACTGATTAGACCGTTAAATTAAACCAAGATTGATATTAATTCCACATTGAAAAAGCACAGTTAGGGAGCGCAAGTGCCCTAACTGTGCTTTTTGCTTTCTATGGCTTTGCCCTGTCGTAGGTTCATCAATTAACCTAAGTTTGTTTCTCTAGGGTCAAAATAGAAGTGCAGCGAGAACCTCCCAACCCTAAGCCTGGCGGAAATCCAACAAGCTAGGAAAAAACGGGATGACTCCCACTGCACAGCTCTAAATATACGCTGGAGTCAAGATTTATATCAAGATTGACCTTCATTTAGAGGATCTATTCTGTGACAGAATACTGGAATCCACAGGTCGTCAAGCGCTAGTCAGACCGCCAGTTCAAAGCCCGTTGTTCAACTCTCAAGTTCAGAACTGGCCAAGTTCATCGGTTTAATCAATTTAGTCAATGGAGATCGATTTTGGCCCACTGCTTTTGCCGTTGGGGCTGTCTGAGGGGGGAGGGGTGGGGGGAGTGCCAGACTGCTGGTCTAGCCAACTCTTGACGGGATCATCGGCCAGGTTTAAGCGCAACAATCCGGAAAAGAACCCTCCCAGGAATGCGATCGGGTGCCCCGCAACCTCTTTTAACAAGGGGGTCAACTCATCGAAAAACATAGCCATTCTCCTCGGCGCTTTGTTCTAACGATGGCGATCCTATCGTGAATCTTCAGGAGATGGCAAAGGCATTTGCCAATTCTTCGATTTGCCGATTCTTCGACGGGTTAATTCTTCAACTGGCCACTCTTCAACTGGCCAATTCTTCAACTGGCCTATTCCTCGACCTGATTCAGTCGTCTGAGCTTCAAGACATCGCTCATTTTGCGAATCTGGGTGAAGGTGCGCTCCAGTTGGGCATGGTCGAGGACATCGATCCCCAGGGTGATGGTGGCGGTTTGGGCGGGGAAGGTTTTGACCTGGGCGCTGCGGACGTTGATGTTGTAGTCGCTGAGGCGAGACAGAATATCTTTGAGGACACCGACGCGGTCAATGACTTCGATTTCGATTTGGACGGGGTAGGTTTTGGCGCGTTGGTCTTTGGCGGCGTTTTGGTTCCAACTGACGGGGATGAGGCGATCGCCCGGAACGCTCTCGGTATTGCTACAGCCCTGACGATGGATCGAAATGCCTCGGCTGCTGAGGGTGACCACACCAATGATCGGTTCACCGGGAACGGGGTTGCAACAGCCCGCCAGAGTATAGAGCAAGCCTTCGACTCCCGCAATGGGCGAGTCCTTGGTGCGGCTGCTGGGCACAGGGACGGGGGCTGGGGCATGGGAAGGCAGCAGCAGCGTTTCGGTGGGGCTGGTGGGGGCAGGGGCGATCGGTTGCTTGGTTTTGACGGCTTCCCGGAGACGGTTGATTACCAGATTGAGGGTGACTTCTCCATAGCCCACGGCAGCGAGAAGATCTTCAGCGGTTTGGTAGTTGCAGCGTTCGGCGACAGACTGCATCGGGTCGGACTTAAGCAGAGCTTCAAAGCCGCTCTTGCCCAGTTCTTTTTCTAGCATTTCTCGACCGCGCAGGATATTTTCGTCTCGGTGCGATCGCTTATACCATTGGCGAATCCGGTTGCGTGCGCCTGCCGTGACCGTGAAGTTGAGCCAGTCGAGGCTGGGACGAGCATTTTTTTGACGGATGATTTCGACGATGTCTCCGGTTTTGAGCGGGGTGTCGAGGGTGACCATGCGATCGTTGACCTTGGCTCCGGCGCAGTGATTGCCGACTTCGGTGTGGATGCGGTAGGCAAAATCGACGGCGGTCGCACCTTGGGAGAGGGAAATGACATCGCCCTGGGGCGTGAAGACATAGACATCATCATCGAACAGGTTGTCCTTGACGCTTTCCAGGTATTCCTGGGCATCTTTGAGGTCGCTCTGCCACTCTAGCAACTGCCGCAGCCAGGTGAACTTTTCATCTTCAGAGGAAACCTTGGCCGTGGAACCGCCTGATTCTTTGTACTTCCAGTGGGCGGCGATGCCGTACTCGGCGACATGGTGCATTTCTTGGGTGCGAATCTGGACTTCGATGGGGCGACCCGAGTTGCCAATGACGACGGTGTGCAGGGATTGGTAGCGGTTGGGCTTGGGCAGACCAATGTAGTCTTTGAAGCGACCGGGGATCGGGCGGAAAGCGTCATGAACGACGGCTAGAGAGCGATAGCATTCGTCATTGGTTCGGACAATAATCCGAATGGCGGCGACATCGAAGATTTCGTGGAAGCTTTTTTGCTGACGCTGCATCTTCTGATAAATGCCGTAGAGATGCTTGGGACGACCGCTGATTTCGTAGCAGTGAATGTCGAGTTGGGCAAGGCGATCGCGCAAGGTCTCAGCCACAATGTTAAGCCGTTCTTCGCGGTCAGCCCGCTTGCCGGTGACCAGTCCTTGCATTTCCCGGTAGGCTTCGGGTTCGAGATACTTAAACGCCAGGTCTTCTAACTCCCATTTAAAACGACCAATCCCCAAGCGGTTTGCCAGGGGAGCGAAGATGTCTCGGGTTTCTTGGGCGATGCGGCGGCGCTTGTCGTCGGAGAGATGTTCCAGGGTTCGCATATTGTGGAGGCGATCGGCCAGTTTGACGACAATGACGCGAATATCTTGAGCCATCGCCAGGAACATGCGGCGGAAGTTTTCGGCCTGCCGTTCGGTTTTGCTGGAGAAGTTGAACTTGGAAAGCTTGGTCACCCCTTCCACCAGTCGCCGCACCTCTCCCCCAAAGCGGCGCTCAATGTCTTCAGCAGTCACATCGGTATCTTCGATGATGTCATGGAGGAAGCCTGCGGCAATCATGGCCGAACTGCCGCCGAGATCCCGCAGAAGCCCTGCGACCGCCACCGGATGAGCAATGTAGGGTTCGCCCGAGGCGCGCAATTGTCCTTCATGCAAGGTGTAGGCAAAGTCGAATGCTTGACAGACGAGGGACGCATCCGTGGCTGAGCCTTCGCTGGCTTCGCAGTTGAGGGGCGATCGCTGATGAATGAGGCATTCCTTCAGCCAATCGGGTAACACAATGTCGGTCGGGAGCATTGGGGAAGCGGATGCATTCACGCTGTTAAGCACGGTGACCATAAGAGTGTTAGGGGTGATGATGTTTGCAATAATACGTGATTTGGCCGACCAGAATATTGAAAACAACTGGAAGCATTCCCTGAATAAATGCTGCCAATAGAAGATTAAAAAAATATTGAGGGACTGCATATTTACAATCCCTCTTGTCAAAAAGAAGTTCTAAATAGCCTGCCGCAAAGCCTTCAAGAAGTGACGGGGGTGGCCGGGTTGGTTAAGATTGTTCTTAAATTTTAAGTGTTCTTGATTACACTTTACAATTTTCAGGTAACAAATGTGGAGAAAAAATTCATAAGGAAAATCTATGGGTGGGATTGGGGGGGAGGAAGAGGGGGAAGGGGGAAAGGGGAAAGGCGAAAGGGGGGATCAATGTCTTAATGTCGTGAAGAGAATCAAGGCGATCGAACATGGAGAAGACTAGGGCGATCGCAGAATCAGACACCAAAAAATCCAAGAATCCTCTTTCCCCCTTCCCCCTTCCCCTTTCGCCCACTCCCTACTCCCCACTCCCCACTCCCCACTCCCCACTCCCCACACCAGAGGTATTGCAGATGAGTACACAGTCCTACATTGAAGAATATCGGGGGTTTCGGGAGGCGGTGCTGGGGTTTCAGGGGCGGTTGGGCGATCGCACTCCATTCCCAGAGTTGCAATCGAGTTGGCGACGAGTACAGGAAATCTTTCAAGAGCAACTTTTGGCGCTTCCGGATGGGGAGTTAGAGCCGGAGATGGCTGCGAAGGTGCAGTCTTTTCAAACCGAGATTAATAAACAGTTGCGGTTGTTGAGTACGGATATGCCGTTTCTTCAGGCGGCAAGGCAGGCAGAGACGGTGGCGCGACGACGGGAACAGATGGGCGATCGCATTCAGCTTTTATTGCGCTATTGTGATGCGGTTTTGGAATTGTTTGAGGGGAACTGATTAACCCTAGAGCGAATTGAGGCGCAGAGAGGCAGAGGAGCAGAGTTCGCAGAGAGATCGAGATCCCTCTCCAGTCATGAACCTCTCCCTCCCTCCGTTCATCCCTCTGCGCCTTCCTTCCTCTGCGTCTCCGCGTCTCTGCGGTTTAAAAAATTCCCAACGCTAAGGAATGAACTCAACCCGAGCCGGAAGCCCCGCATCCCGAAGCTCACGGGACACAGACTCAGCCGTATCGCGTTGGAAGTATTCGCCAGCGTTAATAAAGCTACCTCGCTCACTATTCTCATCCGAGATAGCTCCAGCCACAAAGCGCTGAGTTCGTTCCAAAACAGCAGGATCATCGCCGGGGATCGCAACCACATAAGGGCCGCCCGTTGGCAATGCACCGGGGTTACTGGCCAGTTCTCCCCGCTCAATCAAATACTCCAGATCCAAAGCTCTCAGGGTTTCGGCTCCGGCAATTCCATCTTCTTCTAGGCCGTTGCGTCGCTGAAAATCGAGGACTGCTGCCTCCGTGTCGCTGCCGAAAATGCCGTCGTCTGGTATTCCCAGTGCCTCCTGGAGTTCGGCAACATCCCGGCCTTCGCTGCCAAATCGGAGGAGGGCGAGAGCGGGAAAGGTCAGGCCAAGGGCGGAGAAGGTGACAGCGATCGCCAATCCCACCTGCCAGAGTTTATGGGGAAAAAACTTACGGAAAGAGTGTGACATAAAAGATGTCTCCTGATTGACTCAGTAGGGATCAAGTTTTGTGCGAATAGAGTTTAAACTATGGAATCGTAAGGAGGAGGAGGAAGCTGTACGGATAGCATTGAAGTTAGAATTTTAACCTGTGTTTTGGGATTTGCGTCAATTCTTAGGAGATAAATCAAAAAATCAGTCACTCCCTTGCAGGGAAGAGGCCATTGCCAGCAGGCGGGTAATGAGCCGGGTTGATGGAGGATCTTTTGAATTGAGATATTGTGAATAGAAATATTAAGAATAGAAATCTTGTGAATAGAAATGCTTGCTGTAACTTGCTGTAATAGCTCGCTGTAATAAGCTGTAATAAATTGCTAACGAGTTGCTGTCACAGATTGCTGTCATGGGTTGCTATCACGGGGGGAGAACATGGATTTACAGGTTGATTTTGTCCGAAGCTGTTTTCCGGCCTTGGGGAAGGATTGGATCTTCTTTGACAATGCGGGGGGATCGCAGACCTTGCAATCGGTGGTCGATCGGTTAGGGGAATTTTTACTGACTTCTAATGTGCAGTTGGGCGCTTCCTACGGAGTGTCGCAGTTGGCGGGCGATCGCGTCCTCAAAGCCAGACAGGCCGTCGCTACGTTGATGAATGCAGCCGACGATCGCGAAATCATCATGGGACATTCCACCTCCTTGCTGCTGCGTCTGCTATCGATTGGGCTGATGCGAACCTGGTCAGCCGGGGATGAGGTTATTGTCACCAACAGTGACCATGAGGCCAATGTCAGTCCCTGGAGGGATCTTCAGCGGCAGGGCATTGTCATCAAAACCTGGAAGCTCAACCCGGAAACGCTAGAGTTTGACCTGGAGGATTTGCAACGGTTAATCACGCCCCGGACTCGATTGGTGGCCGTCACTCATGCCTCCAATATTCTGGGGACGATTAATCCGATTGGGGCGATCGCACAACTCGTCCATGCCCATGGCGCTTTGCTCTGTGTCGATGGCGTGGGCTATGCGGCGCATCGGCTGATCGATGTGCAAGCTTGGGATGTGGATTTTTACGCCTTTAGCTTCTACAAAGTTTACGGCGCACATCATGCGGTGCTGTACGGCAAGCGCGATCGCCTCCTCACCATTCCCGGCATCAACCACTATTTTATTGAAGAAACCGATATTCCCTACAAGTTCCAACCGGGCAATGTTAATTTTGAGTTGAGCTACAGCGCTTTAGGCTTGTGTGATTATCTCAGTCAATTGTCTGCAAAACATTTCGGCGACACCTCTGCAAAAACGCTGCGCGGCCAGATGGAGCAAGCTTTTGAGTTAATCAGCGTCCATGAACAAGAGATTGGCGATCGCCTCCTCCAATACCTCTCCCAGAAATCCAAAGTGCGAATCATCGGCCATTCCACCGCAGAGGTCGATCGCCGTGTCCCCACCATTGCTTTTTCTGTAAACGGAACCGATAGCGCCACCATCCCCACCCAAGTCGATTCCCATCACATCGGCATTCGCTACGGCGACTTCTACGCCAAACATCTCATCCAAGATTTAGGACTCATCGACCAGAATGGCGTGGTGCGCGTTAGCATGGTTCACTACAATACACTGGAAGAAGTCGATCGACTGACTGAA
>JALOOP010000069.1 GCA_025454315.1 Oculatellaceae cyanobacterium Prado106 | reverse complement strand
CGCAACACACAGCTGGTGCAGCACAAGCCCCTCCCGGTAGTTGAACCCCACTCTGAACTCCCACTTCTGCCACTTGACCAAGTTCCCCTCCACGGTAAAGCTTGGACCCTGCAAAAGGCACAACAGCCAGTCTTGAATCTTGATACACCGGTGGATGCATGAAAGGCATTCAGGAACACTGGAGGGCGGCTGATACTGAAGGGACGCACCACATTGGACAGGTGGAGGGAACAGCAAACAACAAAATCCACCGCTGATTCAGAGTTGCTTTGATTTGATCCTCTGAGCGGGCGGTACTCCAAATCCGCAGTTCATCCATTGCCCCTCTAAACGCTACCATCCCAGCATCCCAAGGTTTGCCAAAGAATAGCTGACGTTTGCTGTTTAAAGAACCTGAAGCAATTTTCTTTGTATCGAGTTCGCCGTTGATAAAAATGGCCTGTTCCTGGGTGGCGTGGGTATAACGCCAGGCGATATGATACCAGGTATTTTCGTTGAGAGTCCGTTCGCCAGCCAAGTCATCATCGTAGAAGCCCAGATAGGCTTTTCTGTTGCGAACCATGAGATGCAGGAATTCGTTGCTGACTCGGTTGGTCGCCGGAAGCATCATCATCAAAATGGGCTGTTGCGAGACTAATGAGTCAAATTTGATCCAGGCTTCTACCGTAAAGTCTCGACGATCCAGGTGGAGAGATGTGGGGAGGGCGATCGCATCATCTGCCGTATCAAATCTAAAAGCACGAGAACCCAGCGGCAGTTGGGTTAATCCCAGCGTGTAGCGGGACTGATTGGAAATTTGATGAATCATCCGAGCCGTGCCTACGACCTGATCGGGTTTAACCCAGGTTTCCAGGGATACATCTTGAATGGCATCCATTTGGGAAACTTGTGCGGTGGGTAGCATTGCATAGGTTTGTTGGCCATCCAACTGCAAAGCATTGCCCGGATTGTTCGCACTCCAGTGACAATTCAAGGTACTGCCCAAAGAACTCGCCGTACCATTGGGAATGTTTTCCTTGCTGTTGCCTTGATTCACCCTGATCAAACGTGAGCCGTTATTGAGTGAGGTGTTGAATGGGGAAGAAGGACTGGGGGTACTGGTTACCAGCCTGTTGTAATCGTAGGGGCGGAAGTAGACTGGGGTGTTGGCCGGAATACCTTGAGGAAAGCGGGTACTGGCGATCGCTACCGTTTGACTGGGAAAGGTCGTCGTTCCCTCCAGCCCTAACCGCAGCGATTGCGTGAGGTTCAAGGTCTGGTCATTCAGCAATAGGACACCCCGATCGCTCATTTCCATTGAAAGCACAGGGGTAAGACTGAGCGATGTGAGGGTTGTATTGGCTGTAATTTGAGTCGCTAGAGTGCCAATATACACGGGATCGGACGCCGCTCCATTCAGGATATTGGCAAACGCCTGGGGGTCGCGGGGTAGTCGTTGCCAGGTTTCGGTGATGCCGCCCCCTCGAATGTCCACCTGGCATTCCTGCGAAGTTGCGGCAGCGCTCACGGTTAAGGTGAGATGATCCATCTCCGGTTGATCAGATTGAGCCATGAAGACAACTTCAGAGTTGGGCAGCTTAAACTGGGCTTTGGCGGTCAAGGTGTCATAGTAAGCCACAAAAAATTGATCATTTTCCCCTCGGAAATATAACCCAATCTGCCCTGCGGCACTACCAAAGAGTTGAGGCGTGTCTTTTGTCCAGGCAAACTCTAGTACTGCCCCAGAGACAGACAATCCATTTTCGTCAACCTGTAACAGCGGCATTGTCAGCCGAATCTCGTTTTGGACAGATGCCTTGAGTGCAGCGATCGCCTCTAAACACTGGCTTAAGTCATTTTCTTTGCTCCGCAAAGTGTTTTGTTGATCAGCCAGGTTGTTTTGCAAAACTTGGAGTTGAGCCGCCACACTGGCCTCTGTGTTGACAGTGACAATCAATTCGTAGTTTCGCTGCGGCTGCCATGAGTTTGGCCTAGGATCGGTATCAACATAGCCATAATCTCCAGGTAGCGCCAGATTCGGAACGTCTTTTGCATTCTGAACAATTTGGATTTCCGGTTGATTGGATAGCGGTCTACCAGCCGCATCGAAGATTTTCCGGGCTGACACAGAAACTACGGAGTTTGCGGCGACCTTAATAGACTTGATCTGGATGAAGCTACTTTTTTGACCTTCGCTGGAAGTCTGATTAAAGAAGTAACCCTGGGAATTGGCCTCATTATACAGAGTTGCTTGCTTGGGACGATTCAACACTTCGATTTGTCGATTCAGTTCATCGATGGTGAGGTTGATCCGTTGGATTTCTCGCTCCAAAGCCTTTGCTTCTTCAGAGCGTTCAACAATGCGATCCAGTTGGTCATTGCTGGAATTCTCTCCTCCCGTGCTGGGTTTCTGCAAAGCTGGAAGTTGGATGGATTGAGGGATTTGCGCCAGTGTGCCTGTGCTGGAAACTCCAAAATCGACAACGGCAATTTCACTGCGGTTGTGGGTTGCTGTTTGAGTGGCGATCGCCAGCATCACCCGTGCATCCCGCTTCAAAGGTTTTTCCTGTTGGTCGTAGCCCGTTTTAGACTTTTCTTGCTGATAGTAGAGCAATGCGGAAAGACCGGAGACGAGCGATCGCCCTTGAAACGCAAAACTGAAGCGATGAATGGGGAATGAGGGATTGTCAATGTGGAATAATCCGTCCGGTGATTGTTGCACATTGATCGAATCAATCTGTTGAGTATTGGTGTTGTGGACAAAGATTTGCCAGCGGCGCACTTCAGCCTGCTGAGTCGGCAACAACAGCACATAAAACCGCCCATGATTCAATCCGCCCACAAACTCCAATGCCTGCGTCGGTTCATAGAAGATATTTCCCTCCATGTCCTTTGCTCCAAGATTATCCTTCTCGTTTGCAGGATGAAATTTGTTGCGACTCCGCTGATATCGAATCTCCTGTTTGCGTTGTAAAGTCGTACCTAATAAAACAAAGCGATCGAGCAAAAGGGTTGAATTAACCAGGGGGCTGCTGCGTTCTGAGTCCGTAAAGATTTGAGCAGGATGGTTCGCGGCGATCGCCTGACGGAATAGATAAATATATTCTCCATCGGATAACACCTGAAAAGGAGCATTTGCCGTCAATCGCGCCGTAGAGGACAGAAAAGTATCTTGGTCGTCTGCTGGGAGGGTTGTACCAGGACTCTCCGCTTGCCTGCCTTGGTTGACCAACGGTAGGGTTCGAGGAGTCGCGTCAACGCCAAAGTGAACCAGTTCCCTGGGGAATAGCAGTTCTACAGGGTCGTCTGACCAGTATATAGAATCCGTTGGATCGGGTCTGGAAGTGTCCTCTAAATTCAACGTGGTGTAGTAAATGCGGCCTTCAGTATCCATAGCGAAAGAGATCAAAGTTCCCTTGTGGTTGACCAGGGTCGCATGTTGGTAGGGGCGTTTCGCATAGGACTTGATAAAGCGCTCTGACGTTAACATGTTAGATCTCCTGAATATGATTGGGTGACGTTGCTTAATTCGTTGCTTAATCCGTTGCTTAATCCAAAGGTGAACTCGAATGCAGCGACCATGTCACTACATCCATGCCACCGATTAGCGATCCTGGAATTGAACTTCAGCGTAAATGAGCTAACACCGTGATAGAAATTATCACAGGCAAGAAAATGAATCCTATGGATTCACAGGTCATGAATTAAACACATACATAAGAATCAATTTGACAAGGTATAGACAAGGTTTATCCAAATTGAGAAACATCGCTTATACGAGTGGAAAGGAATGGAAGTTTCTCTTAAACTATTAAAAGTTCATTCTTTTCACAACCTAAATTAAGGAACTTAAACAATCTAAGTTAAGGAATTTAAGCGTTAAGAATTTTAAGAGCTAAGTAATTTAAGCGTTCAGGAATTTAAGCCGAAAGTTAAGTCTCCCCTCACGGCAGCATAATTGGCTGAAGGGTCACCATCACCAGGCGATCGGCCAGGAACAGACATTCGTCGATGTCATGGGTGACCATCAGCACGGTACAGCGATGTTCCGCGCAAATTTTAGAGAGTTCTTCCTGTATTTCTTCTTTGGTGATGGCATCGAGTGCGCCAAAGGGTTCATCCAAAACCAGAATCTCAGGGCGGAGTGAAAAGGCATGGGCGATCGCCACTCGTTGCAGAGATTTTGCGGCGATCGCTTAACAGCAACTTCAAGGGTATTTTTCAGAGGAGAAGGATAGGAGCGAACGAAAAAATTCTGCCCATCCTTTAGGGACAGGCAGAATACCGTACAGCACAGTTCTTCTGGGTTTTGCTCAAACGCTGTGGTGGTTGCTAAACAGGAGAAACCTTAACATCCTTCTGAGACACAAACCATGTGTTTCGATTTTCTGAGCCAATTTCCTCAGCCAGAACCACCAGCAAATTCTCGCCCTTCTCTTCTGAAGACAGCAAGTAATAGACCTGTTTAGATTCGACATGATGCCAGGTGATGCCACAGCCATCGGGATCTTCCTGCTGCAAAAGCTCCATTTTCCGCTCATCAATTTTGAAAGAAGTACCTGATTTATTGGAAACCTCTAGCTTGTTTTTTGCATTCCAACGCTGCTTGAAGTCTTCTTGGAGTTGCAAAGGCACCACTTCTTGCAAAAACACTAAAGCCTCTTCTTGATGATTATTGGGAGATTTGCTGTAGGAACCGGGGATGACGTCTAAATGTAAAGGGGATTGGTCAGCACCAAGGGTTTGCCTGGGCCCAACCCGCCACTTCTGGGTAAATTGTTCCATAATAGTTTTGTCTGCAAGATCATCATTGATGTGCAGTTGCAACCATTTCAAAGCCCGTTTCTGAACATCCTGCTTTTGCAGATTACTAAATGAGGCATGGGACTCAAATGCATCCCGCAGAAAACTGGGGATTACAGAGGTTTGATTTGTCATGATGAGATTCCTTAGGGAAATTTTTGATGCTGCCAGTTGGGTGTTGACGCATCATGATCAGGATGGCTTTGCTGCAATGTCATCAACCTGGATCAGGACAACCTGGATCAGAACTCAGGATCGATCCATAACACCATTTCTTCCCTGATGTTAGGAAAAGAATGCAATCCCTATTCAACTTAAGCAATTCTGGTTGAACGATTCTGGTTCAACTATATAGCGAATTGGCATTTCAGCCAGGGATTGAATTGTTAATTAAATGTTTGTTTTTCGGGAACGAAGGGAACAGGAACTTAAGACTGTAACAGAAGCTACCAAAGGAGTTTTTCTTGAATCAGCAATAAATAGTTTCGTTTTCCTTGGGGTACAAAGCTATGCTTTGGTAGGCATTGTTGCAGCGACAAAAGAAACTTTTGTGCATCGCCATAGTGCTATCTAACTAAGGGTCAATGGCACTATAGTTGGCTGGAACCGATGCCGTTCATGAACATCTGGTAGACTTCACTGTGCTTGGGGGCGGGGCGGTGAGTGGTGGATTGTGGCGATCGCACAGTCGGTTCATGGGTCGGTTCA
This sequence comes from Oculatellaceae cyanobacterium Prado106, assembly GCA_025454315.1. GTDB lineage: Bacteria > Cyanobacteriota > Cyanobacteriia > Elainellales > Elainellaceae > Prado106. Next base: position 16,564 of record JALOOP010000069.1, on the reverse strand, counting down.
TGAGTCGGTTCAGCAGTCGGTTTCGCTGGGGATTGCAGGGATGGTTCAGCGGTTTGGCCGCAAAGCGTCGTGTAGGCTGATTGAATTTCTTTGAAGCGATCTTCGGCATCTTGGACACCGGGGTTGAGGTCGGGATGGTATTGCCGAGCAAGTTTGCGATAGGCAGTTTTGATATCGGCTAATGATGCACCTTGATTCAATCCCAAAATGGCATAGCACCCTGGCAAGGAACTTCTAGAACTTTCTAGATTGGGATCTGGGTTGGGACGAGTCGATTGCTGATGTCCGGTTTGCCAGCCGGTTTGCCAGTGCGTTTTTTGTCCGTAGTTTCTTGGAGAATGGGCGCTGTTGTATTGAGTCATACGGAATTTCAACCCAAGAATTACTGAACTTGAAGGTATTATAAAGCATGTTTCTTGACAATTGTTTAAAGTTTTTCAAAAACGAAAATTTTGGAACCGGCAGAATTGATCGCATTCTGGGGCAGAAATCGGTATAACATGACTAGCCGTATATCTTTTCCTCCCCCAGACAGGTATCTTGCAGGTGTCCCCACGTCCCCCCTCCCGAATCCCCAATCAGCGATGGCGCATTGCTCCTGCCCAACCGCAGCGCGCGGCAGAACTGGCCGAACTGACGGGTCTCTCGCCGCTGCTGACCCAGGTGCTGATTAACCGGGAAATGGCGACCCCTGAGGCTGCCCGAGAGTTCCTTGACCCGGAAACTCAGGTGCTGCCGTCGCCGCTGGATGAGTTTCCCGATTTGCGGAATGCCCTGGATATTTTAATTACCGCGATCGCCGACCAACAGCCGATCGCCATCTGCGGCGACTACGATGCCGACGGTATGACTAGTACAGCCCTCCTGCTACGAGCGCTGCGCCATTTGGGAGCCGAGGTAGACTATGCCATCCCCAGCCGAATGCAAGAAGGCTACGGCATCAATCGGCGCATCATTGAAGAATTCCATGCGGACGGCGTGGGCGTAATTTTGACGGTGGACAATGGCATTGCCGCCTATGATCCGATTGTCCGTGCCCGAGAACTGGGACTGACGGTGATTATCACCGATCACCACGATGTCCCGCCCCAGATTCCACCGGCTCATGCCATTCTCAACCCCAAGCTGATTGATGAAGAGTCCCCTTATCGGGGCGTTGCAGGCGTGGGTGTGGCCTATATTCTGGCGGTTTGTCTGGCGCAAGCTCTGGGGAAAGGACAAGAACTCACCGCCGCCATGCTCGAACTCTTTACCCTGGGGACGATCGCCGACCTTGCCCCGCTTACAGGAGTCAATCGCCGCTGGGTGAGGCGGGGCTTAAAACTTCTACCCCAGTCTCGCATCACCGGGGTACAGGCACTGGTGCAAATCGCAGGGGTGGGCAGCGAAAAGGTCTTGAAGCCAGAAGCGATCGGCTTTCGATTGGGGCCTCGGATCAATGCCATTGGCCGCATTTCTGATCCCCAAATCATCATTGAACTGTTGACGACAGAGGACGAAGGGCGAGCGTTAGAGTTGGCCATGAAATGTGAGCAGGTCAACCAACTGCGTCAACGCCTTTGTCAACTGATTGAGCAAGAGGCGATCGCCTGGTGTGAACAAAGTGGGTTAAATTTGCAGCAAGAACGAGTTCTGCTCGTCGTTCAACCCGAGTGGCATCATGGTGTTATTGGCATTGTTGCGTCGCGGTTGGTGGAGCGTTACGGTGTGCCCGTGTTCATTGGCACCTACGAGGAGGAAGATCCAGGCAAGGTGCGCGGTTCAGCCCGAGGCATTCCCGAGTTCAATATCTTTGAAGCCTTAGAATTTTGTAAAGATCTGCTGGGTAAACATGGAGGACACAAAGCCGCAGGCGGATTTTCCCTTCCTGCTGAAAATGTGGATGCTTTTCGATCGCGCCTCAGCCAATTTGCCAACCAACAGCTTGAAATCGAACACCTCAAGCCCCTGGTCACCATCGACACGGAAGCTGTCCTCGCCGATCTGACGCTGGATCTCTACAGCCAAATCGACGAACTGCATCCCTGTGGCATTGAAAACGCTGACCCCGTTTTCTGGACTGCCAATGTCCGAATAGCAGAACAACAGGCGATCGGCCAAAATCAAGCCCACCTGAAGCTCCTTTTGGCACAAGGAGGCGTAGGCATAAAGGCGATCGCATGGCGTTGGGGAGAATACCTACCCTTACCCAATCTGATTGACATTGCCTACCGACTCCGGCTCAACGAATGGAACGGCGCACGTTCTGTTGAACTGGAAATTGTGGGCGTTCGTCCAGCAGAATCAGCAAGTCCACAGATTCCATTAAAGCCAAAGCTAAACACATCTATAGATACATCAAGTACACTTCTAAATACATCCATAGATAGACCTGCGAATCCTTCCGTGAATTCACGAGTTAATTTATCTGTGAATGAATCTGTGAATGTCTTGGTGAATTCCGTATCAACGACAGAATCCAGTACTCATAACGATAGGGTTAATGGCGATCGCCCGGTTCACCAAAAGACAAGCGAAGCCCCTGAAACCCTTGCTCCAGCCAAACCAGCAAAAAACAACTTAAGCCCAACTGGAGCCGGAGAAAGCGTTTCCCCTGCCAGTCGTAACGTCACCTCATCAGCCAGACTGAGCGACATCGGCGACAAAATCATCAAAGCCCCTTTGACTCGGGTCGAGTTCTACTACAACGATCGCAAGTACTTCTGTGGCATCTCGCAAACCAACGCCTCCAAAGAACTCCGCATCCAAAACCCAGAAGGCAAAATCCTGGCCATCCAGCCCCACCAACCCCAAGGACTCCTCGGCACCAGCCGCGAAGATGCCCAGACCGTCAAGCTCCTCCCCCAATTCGATCAACTGATTTCCGCCGCCCTAACCGCCCTCGAACTGGTCGAAAAGGAAAAGGAAATTGCCCAACTCAACCAACATCTCCAATCTCTCAACCCAGGATTAGCCCAACCTTCCGCCACACCGACTCAGCCGGAACCTTTGGCGATCGCCGCCCCCACCGTCCCCGAACCCCCCCTGGAAGTGGCTTCCGTCCCTCCCTCCCCACAACAACGAGTTGCAGAGGAGATGGGGAGGTGGGGAGAGGAGGAGGTCGAAGTTGCAGCAGCAGCCCATCTACAAGAAGAGATGGGGAGACGGAGTGATGGGGATGTTGGAAATGGGGCAGCATCTTATCCACCCATCCACCCATCCACCCATCCACCCATCCACCCATCCACCCCCGATCGCCAACCTCCCAAACCCGAAGCACTCAGACGGGATCTAAAAACTCGTCTTGGCGATCCACTTTGGACAACCTTGGCCGCTCAAAGTCAGAAAGATTTGGTTGCAGCCTACAAGGCATTTCACCTGCTGGAGGGTAACGACTATTCTGAGATTGCGCTCAAGTTGTGTAGCGTGGTGGAACGAGAAATTGTTGTGCCGTTCTTTAAACAAATTCAAGAATTCCTGAGTCCACAGGGTATTGAAGCGATCGCCCGAATTGCCCTCAAGCCCCGAAAAAAATATACCGTTGGCCAACTCCCTCCACTCCTAGCCACCGAATGGGAGTCGCTGCAAGAAGACAGTCTCCACCAGGAAACTGTGCCCACAACGCTGTACTGTCCCGTGAAAACGGATGCCGTGAGTGAGGGCGATCGCCAACTTCTGCAAAGCTTCCTGACACAATGGACACATCCCCTGGCGACCTGGATGCTTCAAGATGCGATCGATGCGGCCTCTATGCTGGATCAAATTCAAAGGCTCAAGGAAGTGGCGAGCAGTGAAGGCTGCTGCCATGTTTGGCACTTTGGGTTGCTCGAACTTCTGGTCATGGGCGATGAAACCCAACCTGGAGTTCTACAGGCTGTTTTGTTGAAGCCTTAAAATCTTAAAATTTCACAGTCATAGCCCTGGGGCATCGGTTCGACTTCCCAGACGAGTCCTTCGCCCGATTCCAGCGCCACTTCCAGGAAAAGGCGATCGACAGGTGTCATCGCTCTATCTTCGTTGCCTTCAAAGGGCTGTAAATCTTCGGTCAACAATCGCAGAACAAATCCAGTGGGGATCTGACCACCGGGAACCAGGCTCTGGAGTTCAAAGCGCCAGGTGTTTTGCGCCGGATCGAGACAGGAGAGGCGGAGTTCGTAGGGTTGATCCTGGATGAGGAGCGATTGCCCCCATCCCACCCCACTTTCCTGTCCTTCTCCTCTGGCTCCAGCCATCCCCGGTTGCAGCGTCACCGCCTGCCAGCCCAGCGATTGCGCCAGGGTAGAAAGGCCAGATTGCAGCCATTGAACGGGCGATCGCACCCCAACCACCCCCCAACGTCGCTCCGCCAACTGCTGCCGCCACCCGCCATGGTTCAGCAGTCCCGCCCATTGCTCAAACGGAACCGCCAACCGAGGAGTCAGTACTGTGGGATTTCCCAGGCGTTCCAGGAGATTGTCGGCCTGAGTCGGGGACAGAGCGGCGATCGGGGACAGTTCACTGCGGAGATTCTCAGTTGGGGCAAGTTGTTGGGCAACCCAAATGCTAGAAAAGTCGGGCGTCAGATCGGTATCGCTGAGGGTATAGGTGCGATCGCCCATATCATAAAGACCCTGCGTCTTAACTTGTCGATGAGTCGCCAACCCCGCCACTCGCACCCACCCCTCATCCGGGTTAACTTGTGCTGACAGATAATAATCGCCCGCCCAAGTGGGAATATCCACCCATTCCTGGGGAATCCGAAACTCATCCAGGTCAATGGTTTCAGTTGGGATGAGAATGATCCGACGATCATTGAGACGCAGAGCCGTGCCCGTTGTCAATTCCCAGAAGGTTGGCAGAGAGACAACGTGGGGAGTGACCGTTGCAGTTGGCAGATAGTCTTCCTGCAACCAGGGCAACAAGGTTTGCCAGCAGAGTTGATTGAGATAGGCTGTCCATTGGCTGTTGGGCGTGGCCAGGGCGTGGCTTTGTTGCCAGGTCTGAGCTTGAATCATGGGTTCAATCTCCAGACAGAGGGCATTGGAGTTCATCAGGTTAGAAGTCATGGGCGGAATGGCTGGGAAATTGCCGAAGAAGATTCAGGAGATTAATTTAGGAGGCTGATTCAGGAGATTGGGCGAAATAGGTTTCCAGCCATTCTTCGAGAGCACTGCTGGTGTACTTCAATAGGTCGGCGCTGGGAGAAATATGCAGCGTTTGCTGGCTCCACTGGGCTAAGGTCAATAATAAGGACTCCCGCGCTTTGGTCAGGCGACGCGAAACCGTGTACTGCTTCATATTGAGCCGACTGGCCATCTCTTGCTGGGTCAGCTTTTCAGCGTAATAAAACTGAATCAGCGATCGCGCCTCCCCATCCAGGTTCTTCAGCGCTACAATGAGCACCTCCTGAAGCTGTTGCCGTTGGGTTTGGCGCGTTTGGACTTCTTCTTCGGCAATCAACTCAGACAGCAATGAATCGGTCTGCACTTGATCGGCGAGGTCATCTAGAAACTCCCCGGATTCTTGTCCCGGTTTAGGGGTGTTGATGGAGATCAGGTTGGGATAAAGGTAGGTACGAGCGGCTTTAGCACAGGCGAGGAGCCATTTCTCGATCGTGGCGGCGGTCGCTGGAGTCGGGATCGATTGGCCGAGGCGTTCCTGGTTGTAGCGTTGGGCGATCGCCTCCCAAGTCTCCGGTTCTGGCTTCGGTAATTTGCGCGTCCCGTTGGCCTGGGGGGGAATATAAATCAGCTTGAAACTGTCCCAGGCGAGGAGGTGAGGGGCGATCGCACTGGTCGCCAATCCCGCGCTCTGCAAAGCCTCCGTCAACCGTTTCTGGCTAATCTTCCGCAGCAATCCCCAGTCGGTACAAATGTCGATTTCCTGTTTTTGCCGCAGCGTTTCTCGAATAATGCTGTTGAGAGCGGCACTGGCATAGCTTTTGAAGTTGAAGCCTTGCTGGGAGTCGAAGCCTTTGAGAATTTTGTCAATTTGGGCGATCGCCATCTGAAAACAATCCGCCAACCCCGTCTGACTTGTGACAAAGGTCGCCGCCGTCTTCTGGGCCACCCAGTAGCAAGATTCCTGGATATGGGCGGTCAAATGTCCCCGAGCGATCGCCTGGAATGACTCAACCGCCGTTTGGCCTTGCCAGGTTTTATGCCAGTACAGCGCCCAATAATTTTCAGAAAGGCCAGCAGCGTCTGATTTGGACTGTCCTAGGCGTTGCTCCATGCTGCGGCGGAGCCTGGGGTCAGTGATCCAGGTTTGGAAGCGATCGCCATCTAATTGCAAAAAGGTCGAAAACACTTCGACCAAACCTTCTCGGGAGCGCATGGGTTCAAGGGTTCTTCAAATAGAGTTCATTTTCAAGTACTGCTTTAACCGCAACAAACTTGCAGTCTGCCCCAAGTTTAGCGGCAATAGCGAAAATCCCTCCAAAGAAGATTGCACCCAACCCTCTCCCCACTGCCACTCATGAAACCCATCAATCCCCTGACTCAACAACAGGGTCATCCCCTGCTCACTCACCCGCTCCACCCGATGCTGCACGGCGATCGGCCCCAGCCAGCTAGTATAGGTCGTTCCAAGGGTTAAACGCTCCGGCAACCCCGTCGAAAAAGTCTGAGGAAACAGCCACTGCTGAAACTGCCCCGGACACAGCAAACTCTCCGCAATCTTAAGCTGCGGAGCCTCCATCTCAATTCGCAGACTGCTCTGTTGAAAAGAACCAAACATGCTCAAAAAATCCATCTGTGAAATTGCTTCTTTAGTATGCCAAACGGGGGAGGGAAAGGGTAAAGGGAAAAGGGGAAGGGCGAAAGGGGAAAGGGGAAGGGCGAAAGGGAGGACGTTGGATGAATCCTGGAAGGAGCCAAAGGAATTCTCTCCTTGTTTCCCTACTGGTTCGATTCCCAGATCGATTCCATAAAGCCATCCAAGACTCCTCCTTTCCCCTTTCCCCTTTCGCCTTTTCCCTTTCCCCTTTCGCCCCTCTTCTCCTCCCCCAGCGATACACTAAGATCTGTCCAAAAGATCAACGATGGAGGACTTAAGCATGGTGGAGGCGGTGACGGTGACGGTGAAATTGTTTGCGGCTTATCAGGAGGCGTATGGGCAGCCAGAGTTGGTGCTGTCGGTGCCTCGGGGGACAACGGTGATGGGAGTGTGCGATCGCCTCCTCTCAGAACACCCCGAACTAGAACAATGGCGCAGCCTCACCCGCTTCGGCGTCAACCTCCAATTTGTCGAACCCGACACCCTCCTCAACGAAGGCGACGAAGTCGTACTCATCCCCCCTGTCAGCGGCGGCCTATAGCCAACCAAGGACTGAACATTACTTCTCCAACCCCCTACTTCTCCAAACCCCTAAACCAACCTCCTCCCTCCTCCCCTCTGCGTCTCTGCGTCTCTGCGGTTTAATTCCCCAACCCATCCGCCTCTCACCCAGTTTCACCACTCACCGAAAAAACAATGGAGGGACTCTGCACCACAAACAGAATCCCTCCATCCCTTTTATTACCATCCGATCGCCATCAAGCCACAGACACAGACTCCATCGACAACACCGCTGTCCTAACCTGCTGACGATAAACCTGAAGCTTCAGCCCCGAAATCGCCATCTCCTGAATCTGCCAATCCTCCGAAGGATTTTGCTGCGCCTGGAAAGCCGCCTCAGTCATCAGAATTTCATCCGCCTGCGCCAAATCCTCACCCAGCTTAGAAGCCAAATTCATCTGATTGCCAAACGCATCACAATAGCCGCCCTCATTGGCAATCATAATCAACTCACCATAACCAATCCCAATACTGGCGTGAATCTTTTGCTCCGCAAGCTGTTGCAGCATGGCGATCGCCCCCACCACCGCCTGATCCACCCCCGGAAACACCGCATACACATTATCCGCCTCCAGCTTAATCACCGTCCCCTGATACCGCTCCACCAGCGGCACCATAATCTCCCGCATCTGTTGAATCTGCGTCAGGGTATGAATGATAAAAAACTCCTCCACCAGCCTGGAAAACCCAGACATATCCAGGATCAGCACCGCATAGGTTTCCATAAACTGATCCTTAATTTCCGCATCAACCGAAGTCACATACTCCGGATAATCCCGCCGTTTCTTCAAAAGCCGCTCCAGTTCGATCGCCGTATTCCTCCGCCCCAAATCCGACTGCCCCATCCCCAAACAACTCCCATCCATACCAAATCTCCTCCATGTCCGCTAGAAACCTTGCTTGTAGAATTCCCGGTTTTGGGTGCGATCGCTAGGGATAGACAGGGGAAAGGCGAAAGGGGAAAGGCGAAAGGGGAAAGGCGAAAGGGGAAAGGCGAAAGGGATGTCGCTGTACGAATTCTGAAGAAGTCAAGATACTTTTCCCCATTCCCCCCCAAAGCAATTCCACGAATGAGCCTAAGATTCCCCTTTTCCCTTTCCCCTTTCCCCTTTCCCCCTCCTCTGCTCCTCTGCGCTTATCAAAAAATGGGGTTTTCAATGGTCAAACAGAATAAACCCTAAGAGAAACAATGGGAATTTCTAGGTCTTTATCCTTACCTTTATCGGTCGAATTCGCTCTAAACCCTATTCAGGCAAGCTTTTTAGGCATACCCGATAAAAATAGTCGGGTATGTTTGACGGGCTATTGGTGCCGTGTTACTATCCCTTCAACTTGGTAAAAAAACGCCGATATCCCTTCCCGTTCCACCCCTTACCCACATCAGACGAAAGAGAGCAAAGTCATGACCCAGGTCGCCCAAACCCTCCCCTTGAACCAGCCTTCCACCCAAACCGCCTTCACCGGCCTAAAGTGCAAAGAATGCGGCACCGAATACGAAGCCAAAGCCATCCATGTCTGTGAACTTTGCTTTGGCCCCCTGGAAGTGGCCTATGACTATAGCTACCTCAGCAAGGTCGTGACTCGCGAAACCATTCAAGCCGGCCCTAACTCCATCTGGCGCTACCGTGCGTTTCTGCCCGTCACTTCCGAGAACCCCATTGATGTGGGCACCGGGATGACCCCGTTGCTGCAAGCCAACCGTCTGGCGCGTCGTTTGGGCATCAAACGCCTGTTCATCAAGAACGATGCCGTCAACATGCCGACCCTCAGCTTCAAAGATCGGGTCGTCTCGGTGGCTCTAACTCGCGCTCGGGAACTGGGCTTTACCACCGTGTCCTGCGCCAGCACCGGAAATTTGGCCAACTCGACAGCGGCGATCGCCTCCCACGCAGGCTTAGACTGCTGCGTCTTCATCCCCTCCGACCTAGAAGCTGGAAAAGTCCTCGGCACCCTGATCTACGGCCCCACGGTCATGGCCGTCCACGGCAACTATGACCAGGTCAACCGCCTCTGCTCCGAAGTCGCCAACAGCCACGGCTGGGGCTTCGTCAACATCAACCTGCGTCCCTACTACTCCGAAGGCTCCAAGACCCTAGGTTACGAAGTGGCAGAACAACTGGGCTGGCAACTCCCCGATCACATCGTTGCTCCCCTGGCCTCTGGCTCCCTCTTCACCAAAATCCACAAAGGTTTCCAAGAATTCGTCAAAGTCGGCCTGGTCGAAGATAAGCCCGTGCGCTTCAGCGGTGCCCAAGCCGAAGGCTGTTCCCCCATCGCCCAAGCCTTCCGCGAAGGCCGCGACTTCATCACCCCGGTCAAACCCAGCACGATCGCCAAGTCGATCGCCATCGGCAACCCCGCAGATGGCGTCTACGCCGTCGAAATCGCCCGCAAAACCAACGGCAACATTGAATCCGTCAATGATGCCGAAATCGTCGATGGCATCAAGCTCCTGGCCGAAACCGAAGGCATCTTCACCGAAACCGCAGGCGGCACCACGATCGCCGTCTTGAAAAAATTGGTCGAAGCAGGCAAAATTAATCCCGATGAAACCACCGTGGTCTACATCACCGGCAACGGCCTCAAAACCCAAGAAGCCGTCCAGGGCTACATCGGCGAACCCCTCACCATCGAACCCAAACTCGACGCCTTCGAGCGCGCCCTCGAACGGTCGAGAACCCTCGATCGGCTGGAATGGCAGCAAGTCGTCGTCTAATTAAGGCGAAAGGGGAAAGGGGAAGGGCGAAAGGGGAACCCTGAAACGCTCGGTAAAGGAATCCAAGGAAATTTCCTAACCTCCTTCATCAATCTATTCTCCAAAGCTTCAAAGACTATCCCTTTCCCCCACTCCCCACTCCCTACTCCCTACTCCCTATTCCCTCTTCTACCCCTTGCTATGGCAGTCAAAGTCCTCATCCCCACCCCCCTCCAAAAATTCACTCGCGATCAGTCGAGTATCGAATGCGAAGGTAACAGCATTACCGAACTCCTAGATTCTCTGGAGCAAAGTTTCCCCGGCATTAAAGCACGTCTTTGTGATGAGCAAGGCCAACTGCGCCGCTTCATCAACTTCTATGTCAACAGCGAAGACATCCGGTTCCTCGACGGCCAAAATACAGCGCTCCAAGCAGGCGATGAAGTCAGTATCGTGCCTGCTGTCGCAGGAGGCTAAGACTGATTCAGTTCAATTAAATCCTGCTGAAGCATGCGGTAGCTTGTCTGTCGCACGCTTTTTGCATCTATTCCTTTTCTAGAAATAGAGACATTAATCTGGCCTCCAAGGTGAATCATGATAAAAAGAGATAGTACTTAATTACTACTCTATGAGTCGGATCAACTTTGACCAATTCTCTAAAAATTTCCTCGAAGAACTCCTGTCACCGATAGGTCGCGTCGAGCGCAGCAAAGAAATTCCAGGAGAGCCCAAATATGCGGACGTTTATTTTATTCCAGCCGCTCCTCCCTCCTCAAGCATCCCATTTCTAGGCGTTTTGGGGCAGTTCCTGGTCACCGCCTGCTTGCTAGAGCCTTTCCGAAACGCACCCAGCGACACTGAAATTCGCGATTGTATTCTCAAGCTCTTTTGGCTTCACAGCGATCTCCGTCAGCAAGCCGAAGTTCCCATCCTCGACCCCGACCTCGCCCAAGTCTGTGTCCTGGCTACCTCAATTTCTGCTCCCCAGTTAACTCGTTTTGCCGCCACGCCCAAATCACAGGCTCCACCCGGAATCTACAGTCTGGGCGAAGCCATGAAAACTAACCTAGTGTCCATTCGAGAACTCCCTGCCATTCCAGAAACCCTCTGGCTCAGGCTCCTAGGCAAGGGCGAAACACAGGCGATCGCCATTCAGGAAGTCTTGGCACTGCCCAAGTCTGTGACCTACCGTTTCCAGATTTTGCAACTCCTTGCACAATGGAAGATATCGCTAGAACTGCTCCCCAATATAGACTCTGATGAAGACGAAGAAGAGAGGCTAACCGTGATGGCTCTATCGCAAGCTTATTTAGAATGGGAAAGAGAAACCGAACAGCGAGGACAACGTTTAATCGTTGAGCAAATGTTGCGCTTCCGATTTGGCACCCTAGATGCTCCATTACAGGCCATCATTCCATCGGTGTTGAATCTGTCTCCCGAAGTTTTTACGCCGTTGCTCATGGAGCTTTCTCGGGAAGAACTCCTGAGTCGGTTTCAATGAAACGCTGAGGGATATGCAGTGAGACTCTGGTCTGGAGAATCGACGGTCTAGAGAATAGACGGTCTGGAGAATAGACGGTCTGGAGAATCGGCAGAGCAGAAAAACTCAATAAACCTTGATGATTCTGGCAGCGTTTCATCGAGGAGTAACTATCGAAGATATCGAAGATCAATTATCGAAACGATTACGATCGCCAAAGTAAATTCCCCAATTCCACTGCGCGACGCAGCGACCAAACCAGTACTATAAACATAGGCATTATCAGGTCACTCTGATCAACATTGCCTTTGCCGTTTAGCCTGCGAGTCACCCATGTCAGAAGAAACCACCGTCCCTACTCCTGCACCCGAGGCCGCTGAAGCCAAACCCGCCAAAGCCCCCAAGAAGGAAAAACCTCCAGCCCTAGAAGACAAACCCTTTGCCGACTTCATCACCCAGGACTTTGTCCCTGCCCTCACTAAGACCCTCCCCAAAATGGGCATTCAGGATCTGGATCTGAAGTTTGAGAAAAAGCCCCTCCCGGTTGCTGGCATTGACAACGGTGAGTACTGGCAAGTGGTTGGACGCTGGATGAGCGGCAAGCGATCGTTTGCCATTATCTTTTCTAAGGAAGATATCCAGGCTCCCAAGTATTATTGCTCAGCAGACAATGGCTCCAAGCCCAGCCTGATTGAATCCTTCATGATTGATGAACGTAAGGTGGCGCTGGATTTGCTATTGCTGTACACCTTGCAGCGGCTCAATGGCCAAAAGTGGCTGATCCGCAATTAAGCACCATTAGCCATTCTGCAAAGGCAAGGAATCAGGACATGAGCCAATCGAACCGACCGCGTTGGCAATACTCCGCTGTTCTGCTGTCAGGGGTCTGTTTGCTGGCTCCTGGCCTTGGTGTTGCGCTGGACATTCCATCAGCGATCGCCACATCTCCCCAACCCCAATCACCATCACCCTCTGGGAATCACCCACCTCACCCCGCCGCACCACCGCAAGCAACCCCGCCTGCTGAACCTCCGGCTCCGGGTAATGAGCCAGCCCATTCTCCAGCTAGTCCTGCTGAGACTGATCCAGCGACTCATTCAACGACCGATTCAGTTGCTGATCCAGAAACTGATTCAAAGATCATTCGTCAGGGGTTGTTGAGTCAGGGCGATCGCTTCTACCTCCAAGGACAATTGGCTGAGGCTGAGGTACTGTATCGTCAGGCCAAGGGTGATTTCGGGGAGCAGACTAGTGGCGATCGCCCCCCAACCTACAGCGATCCGGCTACACTCCCACCTGCGGGTCGAGTTTACTGGCGCGAAACAGAAGCTGGACGAGCGGCAAACTTACCCAGTCGAATTTTGGTGCCTTTGCAACTGCTCAGTGAGCAATACCCCGAATTTGTTCCGGGTAGCATTGCCTATGCCCAAGCCTTGGTGGAGCAAGACCAGCCCGAGGAAGCCCTGGCGGTTCTGGAGCGAGTCACCTCCCGCTATCCTGATTCAGCGGAACTGGTCAAAGCAAGAGTCGAGGTTTTGGCGCAGCAGAATCAGTGGATGGATGCCTCGATCGCCGCTCGTCAATTTGCTCTGCTCTATCCCGAGCAACCCGCCGCATCAGAACTATTGGCTCTAGCTGATGCCCACCTCGAAACTTTCCAACGCCGCACCCGGACAAGATTACGAGAAAATGCGATCGCCAATGTCTTCACTGGAGCGATCGGCTTTGCGCTTACGGGTAGCCTATTTGGGCCTTTGTCTGCGATCCAAACCACGGTTCTGTTGCTGCGGGGTGAGTCGGCGATCGGGGAAAGTGTGGCCAAAGATGTGAAACGGGAATTTGACTTGATTGAGGATGAAGCGACGGTTGCCTATGTGAATGCGATCGGGCAACGATTAGCCAAAGTGGCCGGACGAGATTTTAACTATGAGTTTTACATCATCAAGGACAAGGAACTGAATGCCTTTGCCCTACCAGGCGGAAAGATTTTTATTCATGCGGGGGCGATCGCCAAAACCAACTCCGAGGCCGAACTAGCTGGATTACTGGCGCATGAAATTTCCCACACTGTCCTCTCCCATGGGTTTCAACTAGCGACTAATGCAAATGTCAATGCCAATATCTTTCAGTTCTTTCCTTATGTGGGAGGGTTGGCGACCGATTTGAGTGTGACCAGCTACAGCCGAGAAATGGAGCGACAGGCCCGATCGCATGGGCACCCGAATGCTGGCGGCAGCAGGCTACGCAGCCGATGGGCTGTATAACCTGATGGTGACACTGGGAGAGCAAGAGAAGTCTTCTCCCTTGGAATGGCTATCAACTCACCCCGAGACAGAGGAGCGAGTTCAAAATATTGCAGAGCAAATCGAGCAGAATGGCTATAACCGCTATACCTACGAAGGCGTGGACACCCATCTGCAAATTCGGCAGCGAGTGGAGCAAATCATGGCAGAAGCAGAGGCAGAAGAGAACTAGCGGGGGTTTGGCAAATCAGATTAAACTGCAGAGACGCAGAGACGCAGAGTTTCTCTTCTGTAGGTTTTTCATCACCCCTTCATCTAGTGGCTAGGAATCTGAAGATATAAGTCTCTGCGTCTCTGCGCTTGAATTCCCCACCCCCTAGGGTTTCCCAAAAATCTGAAGCGCAACCGAAATCAAACTCAAAAAGGTCAAAAACCCGATCGCATCCAAAGTCGTCGTCAGCAAAGGGCCACTAATTAAAGCCGGATCAAGGTTCATGCGCTTCAGTCCCATGGGCAGCAAAGTCCCCAAACTCGCCGCGACTAGCACATTGATCATCATCACCGAGCCTGCAACGATCGCCACCCACTGTTCCGAAGGCGTAGCCCAAATCAGCGAGAGAATGGCCAACGCTAGACCCAGGGCAAGGGAAGTGCCCAGTCCCGCGAGAATTTCTTTGCGGAGAATCTTGAAGGTGTCCGCATGGGTGACTTCACCGACTCCTAGACCCCGCACGGTCACCGAAAGCGCCTGGATTGCCACATTGCCGCTGGTGTTCGACAGGATGGGCATGACGACGGCCAAAACGGGAACAAGGGAAATGACCGATTGGAAGGGGGCGATCGCACTGGCCGCACCGACATACAGCACCACATTGCCCAATAACCAGGGCAGGCGTTTGCGAATCGTTGTTCTGGGAGAAGACAAGGCCGCTTCGTCCCCACCGCTCACCCCGGCCAACTTTTGGATATCTTCAGTGGCTTCTTCTTCCAGGACATCCACCATGTCATCAATGGTGACAATGCCCACGAGACGGTCTTCGCGATCGACCACGGGAATGGCCAAGAGGTCGTAGCGCTGCATCAGTCGAGCGGCCTCTTCCTGGGGCATTTCGGTGTAGGCTTTGATGACTCGTTCGCTAGCAATGTCACGAATCTGGGCATCCGGGATAGAAAACAGAAGTTGCCGCAGCGAGACAACGCGCACCAGTTTGCGGGAGTCATCAATCACATAGGCATAGTAGATTGTTTCCTTGTCTTCATCTGAGCGGCGAATTTTTTCCAAGGCTTCACCCACGGTCAACCCTTGCCGTAACTGCACATACTCGGTGGTCATAATCCGCCCGGTGGTACCTTCTGGGTAGCCCAAAATGGTGGCGGTGGCTTCTCGTTCAGAGGAGCTAAGCTGTTGCAGCAGACGCTTGACGATGCGGGCGGGCAACTCATCGAAGAGTTCAGCGCGATCGTCAGGGCGCATGGATTCGACGAGTTGGCGCACATCTGCGGTTTGCAGAGAAGTCACCAACTCTTCTTGGATTTCGGGGGGGAGATATTCAAAGACATCGGTCGCCTTGTCTTTTTGGAGCAGACGAAAGGCGATCGCACGGCGTTCAGGAGCCAGATCAGCGATATACTCACCCACATCTACTGCCTGAAGCTGGTTTAGCTCAGACTTGACCTGATTTAGGTCAAACAATTCCGACAGGACATCACGTTTTTCCTGGGTCAGCATAGCGGCCTCCTATTAAGCCCCCCACGCGCTGGGGGCGAAGGCGACCCAGGCGTTAGAGAGCGACTGTACTGTGGGGGAATGGACTTCGGTCCATAAGAAGATAGAACTCAACATCAATGCCGGGTAGGGGCATTGCTAAGGGATATTCTAGCGGGGTTGTGGAAAAATGAACAGGGATTGTATGCAACTTCTGCAAAGATTTTGAGAATTTCTGATCAGGCTAGACCCAGGAGATCAAGCGAGAGTGCCCTATCTCAAGTTCATCCTGACAAGAACTTGACTATATTGAATTGAAATTGAAAAGCAAATTAGATTAGGAAGGAATAAAAACAAATGAAATGGGCAGGAGGTCGCTATCCTCTCTAATTGCTTAATCACAGGCAGAAGATGCCCTTCCGGACAACTGCGATCCTTTTGCAGAAGCATTACAGTTTTATTGTCTGCTCCATTGCCTGCGGTTCATTAGCCCCCGTTATCATTCTGTTCAGCAGGTGTTCTTGCTTCAACAGTGATGAAATCTAGTTGAACCTAGCCTAATCATGACTTATTGGCCGTACTCTCCCCATCACCTGATGGAATGAAAGCTTCAAAAAGACCAATAAAGATTCACCCAACCGAGGTTTACCTCATTGAAATTGAGAGTTGAGAGGCTGATCGTAACCCAACGGAATCTCCTGAATGACTTCAGCATAATGACTGGGGCTGGGTTACACCATAATGCTTTGGGTAGAAATTTAACGGTAGGATTTACCGCTAAAAATCCTGGAATTGCAGAATGCTCTAAGCTCCAGCAGAAGGTCACTTTGACGTCAGTCACAAGGGTTGTCCATAGGGTTCAAATTGTCTCAGCTTTTCGGTCTTAGGCTCTTGGTTTTAGATGTTAGCTCTTAGGTTTTAGATCTTAGGTTTTAGGCTATTGATCTTGGATTCTCGTTTTTGAGCGGGTTCGACGTGGTGTGATTTGATCCGTTCATGAATAGGTCGCCAGGGAAGAAACAGAAGAAGAGCATTATGTTGAACACTAACTCTCCATTCGCGCAATTCTAATGAGTAAAGATACTTAGTGTAAGCTCGTGAGGTACCCTTTCACCAGGCTGCCCCATGAATCCCTCCCTCACTGT
>JALOOP010000068.1 GCA_025454315.1 Oculatellaceae cyanobacterium Prado106 | reverse complement strand
CTGTTCGCTTGGGCACGCATGACCGTTATCCAGACTGGTTCGATCGCCCTCCTCGCCTTTGTCTTTGGAGATTATGCCTCCCAACTCTGGGGTTTGGGTTCGAGTTCTGCTTCAATTTATGCAGCCGTGGCGATCGTCCTGTTCACCAGTCTCAATATTTTGGGGATTCGACAAAGCAAATCCATTCAAAATGGGTTGACGGTGATGACTATTGTGGGGCTACTCTTGATAATCCTCCTGGGGCTGTTTCTGGCCACTCCGCCCGCCTCACTCCCCGCCGCTGCTCCAACCTCTAGCCATTGGGGTTCTGCCATGATCTTTGTTCTGCTGTCCTATGGGGGATGGAACGAAGCGGCTTACATCTCAGCCGAGATCCAAAACCCTCGCCGAAATATGGTGCGATCGCTGCTCTGGAGTATTGGCATTATCACAACGCTCTATGTTCTGATCAACGTTGCATTTCTGCGGGGATTAGGGTTAGCCGGGATGTCGCAGTCTAAGGCGATCGCCGCTGATCTGATGCGGCAAGTTCTAGGAGAACCTGGAGCCATTTTAATCAGTGTGCTAATTGTCATTACTGCATTAGGTTCACTGAATGCCTCAGTCTTCACGGGCGCTAGAACGAACTATGCCTTTGGCCAGGATGTTCGATTGTTTCGCTTTTTAGGGCGTTGGCAATCCCAGGCGAACATCCCCATCACTGGATTTTTGGTTCAGGGGGCGATCGCCCTCCTCCTCGTTCTGATGGGCACGCTCACCCGCAATGGGTTTGAGGCAATGGTGGATTATACGGCTCCCGTATTTTGGTTTTTCTTTTTGCTGAGTGGCATTTCACTTTTGGTTTTGAGACGGAAAGATCCGCAGCGATCGCGTCCCTTTCGGGTGCCTTTGTATCCCATTCTGCCGATTCTGTTTTGTCTCATCTGTGGGTATTTGTTGTACTCTAGCTTGGCCTACACGGGATGGGGGGCGATCGTGGGTGTGGGTGTCATTGTTTTAGGCATTCCGGTATTGTACTGGTCAAAGCTCCAGCACGCTCGTTCTGCCTAGATTCTGACCTTGCCATTGAACATCAAATTCCTGAGCAGAATTCGCTGAAGAACATAAAAGACTGAACCTGTCCAGCACTGAAAATAGAACACTATCTTAAGGAGTCAGATTATGAATTGGCAGCGTTTTGTCATTCGAGGATTAGCGGGATTGGGGATTGCAGGAATGATTGCAAGTTGCAATGCTCAGAGCGATGTTCAAGCGACGAATCCAGCCAATTCGACGGTTGCTCAATCATCCCCATCGCAGACTTCAGCACCGGATCTGGATGTTCCCTACGTTCCCACTCCCCAGGCAGTTGTGGATCGGATGCTGCAACTGGCAAATGTGACGGCCAATGATGTGGTCTACGATTTGGGAAGTGGCGATGGTCGGATTCCTATCACTGCTGTTCAGAAGTATGGGGTACAGGAAGCGGTGGGCGTGGATATTGACCCTGAGCGTGTTCGTGAGGCCAACCAGAATGCTCAAGAAGCAGGGGTGAGCGATCGCGTCGAGTTTCGACAGCAGGATCTCTTCCAGACCGACCTACAAAATGCTTCGGTGGTCACCCTTTATCTTCTCCCAGATGTCAATCTAAAACTGCGTCCCAAGTTATTGAGTGAACTTAGACCCGGAACTCGCATCGTCTCTCATTCCTTTGACATGGGCGATTGGCAACCCGAACAAACCGTTGAAGTCGAAGGTCGCACCCTTTATCTTTGGACTGTCCCCGAAACCATTCCTGAAAACTTAAGATCTTGAAATGAACCACTCACTTTAGTTATTAACCCGGCAACTAACCCGGCAACAAAAAGAGAACATCGGTGTATTCCGTCAGGCTAGGGCGAATGGCATTCGCCCTTCAGAGAGATTCCTGGATAGATAGTTCAGAGAACATTCCCACGCCTGCTAATCGAGATTGTGACGCTGTATGCTCTTAAATTGCCGGGTTAATATCTAGATGGAGTATCGCAACGTGGCGATCGCATTCACTGGCGATCGCATTCACTAATGTGTTCGGTTTTACGGGTTTCGCAGGATGTTGTTGAAAGCCAGCCTCTATCATCTGTTGCTGGTTAAGTTCTTAGACATCTCTGGTTCCTTTGCTCCATCCAACCTACGATTTGCTCATGGAAATAAAAGACCTGAAACAGGCTCTATTGCCTCGGCAATATAAGAGAATGCGACAAGTAAAGTGAATGCATGGTGTGGGGTGCGAAGCACCCCACACCATGCATTCACTTTACTTGCCAAGGCAATAGAGATAGAAGTGAGGAGAAGGGTTTGGGGAAAGGTTACAATCTATCGAGGCAAATCAGGACAAACGAATTCTTCCTCGACTGCTTCTAGGACAATATCTCGTTGCTCATTACTCTGAACCAGGGTTTGTTGCAATCGGAGAGTGGTGTCAGACAGATCTGCGATCGCCGCTGTAAACGCTAACTGCCCATCCTCGACCACACGTAATACAAGCGGTGCTTCCCGATCAATCGTCCAGGTTGCAATCCGATAGGTTTCGGTGCAAGAGGTTTGCAACAGTGTGCCGTTAGCCAGGAAAATGTAGATACTCCCTGAAGGAGACTGTGAAGGTGCAGCGGTCACTCGCCAAATACGGCTGAAGAGTTGCGTCAGGTTTGTATTAGCAGTTGGGGCTGCAGATGGAGTGGCAGTAGGAGTGGCAGCAGGAGTGGTAGGAGATGTGGCGATTGGAGTCTGTGAGGGTGAACGGTCAGTGCCTAAAAATTGGGAACAAGCCATTAACCCACTCAGCAACAAAATAATCGTGAATAACTGAAGATATCGTTTGGGCATCATGATTGAATTATTCCTATAGTAGAGTAGTCGATGATTGAGCCAATGCCTCAACCGAAAAAATCAGGCTGTCATCATCCTCATTAAGCATCTCCTCATCCCTAACTTATTCACTTTATGAATTAAAAATTACGAAGACTAAGCTGGGATCTATCGAAAGACAGATCATTCAGCTTTGAATAGATTAGATCCTCGTAGGGTGCGTGGAATGCAATGGAACGCACCAAACCTACCAGCGAAGGTAAGTGCGCGGACTCTACGCTCCACACCCCTTGCAATTTTCAATTATTTCTCTTCGCTGAACTCGCCATTGGCATCATGCAATTCGCGGACGGGTCTTCCCAATAAATTTGCAACGATCGCCACTAAGCACGCCGGATCGACAGGTTTCTCTAAAAACTGTTGGTATCCTGCAACGAGTGCCCGCTCCTTTTCTTGCGGGACGGAACAGGCAGTCCATGCGATCGCCAACACCTCAGTCACAGATGGGGACTGCTGTTTAATTTGGTCTAGCAACCAATAGCCATCCTGACCAGGCATTGCCAAATCGCTGATTAAAAGATGAGGATGGAGTTGCCAATGTATTAATGCTTCAGCAGCACTCGTGGCTTTTATCGTTTCTGCTCCATGACTATCTAGAATAATTGCGGCTAAATCAACAGTGTCTAGATCATCATCAACAACCAGAAGCCGAAGCCCCTGTAAGATTAAAGAGCGATCAGCAGAAATTGGTGCGGACACAAGCTGAGGAGGTTCGCAGAATTGATTCATGACTAGACACAAGGTAATGGTTAAAGCTGGTGTAGCCCAAACTGAACCGATCTTCAGCTTGTCAGATCATTCGAGAAGTCGTTGAGTAAATGTTGCACCTAAACTTCCAATACTCAACGATTCATAAAATTTTAAGACAATCTTTAGAATTTGACAATTAGATAGATTATGAGAGGGGTTAGGCAAGCTAAAGTTGCTGAATACCATTCAGAAAATCTGTACCCAGGAGGAGGCTATTCGCGGACTCTTAATACAAAAGCGGTTGACTGAAGCGATCGCATTCGTCTGAGTCAGGCCATAAATGGACTCCAGTAAACCATGAGGATCGATGGGCTTGGAGAGCATAGATTGAGAGTGTATTCAATATATCTACCTCAAGAGGGATATGTTGTAGCAAAATAGACATTAATCTAAGCCATAGGGTAGACATCTAAGTCCTTGAGTCTCCTCCGTCTCCTTTTTCCTCCCTACCCATGACTAACCTGAGTTGCATCCTTTCCGAGCAAACCGATCGCATTGTTCAAATCTGGGTAGAAGCCGTTGCCCAAGATGAAAAAATTCAAAGCGCAGATCGACTTTCCCGAGTTGCCATTCGGAATCACATTCCTCATGTTCTGGAAGCTTTGATCACTGTCCTTTCTAAGTCTCAAGAGAGTGATGTGCGATCGATTGTTCAAGCCAGTCTTCAGCATGGCGCACTTCGGGCAGAGCAGGGGTTTGAACCCACTGAGCTGGCGCGTGAGTACCGTCTTTTGCGGAGAATTATCCTGACGCAACTTGAGCCAAGTTTACTGCAAGAAACGACAGCAGAAGCGCTAAGAGCCGTCTTTTTAGTGGATGCGGTGATTGATGAGGCGACTGCCCAATGTTTTGATAGCTATGTTAAACAGCGCTTACAGGAAGTCGAATTAATTCAAAGCCAATTGACTTTGACCAACCAAGAATTAAATCGTCTGCTGCAAGCCAATCAGGAAAAGCTTTCTCTCATCACTCACGAATTAAAGACGCCCCTGAGTTCGATTATCAGTTACTCTACACTGTTTTTGCAGCAGACATTGTCTTTGCAGCAGCAGCGCTCGTTGCCTCAAGAGCCATTACGAGATGCCATTCCTAGTATTGAACACATTGAGCGAGTTCTGCGGAATGGTCATCGCTTGCTGCGTATGATTAATGACTTACTAGAGCTATCCCGCAGCGAAATGATCCAGGTTCAACTTGAATTACTATCGGTGGATGTGCGATCGCTGATTCAAGACGTTGTAGAAGTCGTGCATCCACTTGCAGAGGCTCGTGGGTTGCAACTGACCTGGAACGCAGATTTAGCTCCCCAGACCGTCGAAACTGACCCCATCCGCCTCCAGCAGATTCTCACCAACCTGGTCACCAATGCCATTCGCTACACTGAAACGGGCAATATCACCATTCATTGCCAATGTCTAACGGAATCGGAATGGGAGCTATCTGTAATGGACACTGGGGTTGGGATTGCGCCTGAAAATCAAGCCCGTGTCTTTGCCCCTTTCTTTCGCTTGCCTTTGCCTGGACAGCCTGCTTCGCCCGATAGTACGGGATTGGGATTAGCGATCGTCGCTCAACTCGTTAAACTGTTACAGGGGAAAATTTCTCTAAAGTCTGAACTTGGAGTCGGCTCCAGGTTTTCAGTCATTATGCCGATGTACCAGAACCAACAGGCTATCTAGCTGGAGGATCGCAATGTGACGATCGCATTCACTAATGCATTAGGTTCTACGGGTTTCGCAAGATGTTGTTGAAAGCCAGCCTCGATCACCTGTTGCTGGTCAAATTCTTGGACATAGGCAGTGAGGGCGATCGCCGGAAGTTGATCCGGGTTGAGATTCAGTTGATGACGAATTTGCTGGATTAGCTCATAGCCATTCATTTGGGGCATTCCAATATCACTCAGCAGCATATCAGGTCGAGTGTGAGACAGAATTTCCAAGGCTGCTGGTGCAGAATCTGCAACCATTACCCTAGCTTCAGCTTGCTCCAGGACAAATGCTAGATAGTCTCGTGAATCTTCATTGTCCTCAACCACTAGAATTTCTAAGCCCGCTAAGGAATGAGGAGTGGAGGAAACCCAGGCAGAATCTTCAGATGTGCTGGAGTCTTCTTCCTTTAAGCTTTTAGCGTTTTGATGTAGCAGAGGAAACCGAACCCTAAAGGTCGCGCCCTGTCCAATCCCTGCGCTATCCGCATCAATCGTACCCCCATGCAGTTCAACGATTTGTCTGACAATGGTCAATCCCAAGCCTAACCCGCCAAATCTGCGGGTAGTTGCGCCATCTTGCTGACGAAAATACTCAAAAATATGAGGTAGAAAATCTGGAGAGATCCCGATGCCTGTGTCACGAACGGTAATTTGAACATAGGATCTGGGGGTGTCGAGGGTTGGGATCTGAGCATGGGGACTGCCTTGGCCTAATTCCTGTCTACTCTGCATCTCCTCTGTTATTCGTTCTTCTGTGATTCGTTCTAGTCGAACTTCCACTTGTCCCCCTGCTGGCGTAAATTTGATGGCATTAGAGAGAAGATTCCAGAGAACCTGTTGGAGACGAACAGCATCCCCCATGATCGGGGTTAGGATAGAATCCAGAGAAGTTTTTAGCGTAATGGCTTTGGCCTCGGCTGCGGGTTGCACGGTGTTGAGGGTTGTCCAAATGACAGTTTCTAGATCCACAGCAGCCGTATTCAGGCTCAGTTGAGCTTGCATGATTCGGGAAATGTCTAGCAAGTCTTCGACCAGTTGAGCTTGTAATTTTGCATTGCGCTCAATGGTGACAAGACCCTGAGTCAGTTTTTCAGGATCTAAGGGGTGGGTTTGCAGCAGCTTAGACCAGCCCAGAATAGGATTCAGCGGGGTTCGCAATTCATGGGAAATGGCGGCCAGAAATTCGTCCTTCATGCGGCTGACCGCTTCAGCCTGTTCTCGGGCAATCTGTTCTCGGTGTAAAAGCTGTTCGCGTTCCTGCTCAATTTGTTTGCGAGCCGTAATATCGGTACTGGAACCCACCACTCGTATAATTTTTCCTTGGCGATCGCGAATCAAATATCCTCGATCCCAAACATGAATCCAGCGTCCATCCTGATGCCGGACACGGTATTCCACACTGTAACTATTACTCTGCTGGGAACAGAATTCAGGCGATAGCTGCTCCAAGTCATCGGGATGGATTTGTTCCAACCACCAACCGGAGGTAGGTGGAACCGCTTCAGGATGTATCCCCAGTAAATCAAAGATTCCTTCCGAGCGGTAGACTTCTCCCGTTTGCACATTCCAGTCGTACACCATCCCAGCAACCGCACGAGCCGCTAATCGAAAACGCTCCTCACTCTGCTGCAGGGCTGTGGTTGCTTCGACCTGATCAGTCACATTGAGGACAAGCGACATAATCGAGGTCACCTGCCCCTTGAGATTGGTCAACGTAGAGCTATACCACATACAATGCAGAACTGAGCCATCCTTCGTGTAATTGCGGTTATGGGAAACGACCTGGGGTTCGACACCCGAGAGAATGCGTCGAGCCGTTTCTGTCACTGCGGCCAGATCTTCTTCATAAATGATGTTCAAATCATACATCTGGACACCCAACACCTCCTCGGCTCGCCAACCAAACAGTTGAGGGGCGGCTCCCGACCAGCGCCGAATCACAAAATTAGCATCCCATTCGACCACCGCCATTGGGGTGTTTTCGACATGCGAATTGAGCCGCTGTAACGCTGCTTGCAATGAATTTTCCGTGCGTTGGAGTTCGCTCAAGTCCAGGTAAAATCCAATAATTAATTCCTGTTCGGCATGGGGTTCATTGAGTAAGGCTCCGCCAATTAAGATCGGCACTCGATGCCCATCTTTGTGGATATATTCCTTTTTGAACGGTGAGCCAATCCCGGTTTGGCGCAATTCCTCTGCGGCCTGCCAATCCAGGTGCAGATACTCGGGTGGGGTGAGATCGATCCAGCGAATTTCACCCGCTTCCAGTTCGGCTCGGCTATAGCCAATCATGTTGAGGAGGGCATTGTTGGCATAGAGCATTTTGCCGTCGAAATCGCCGATCGCCACTCCAAACATACTGACATCGGTGAGCCGCCGGAATTTGGCTTCACTTTGCCGCAGTTCTGCCTGAACCCGCGCATCGTGGGAATCGTCAGTGGGCTTTGCGATCGGGGAAAAGGTGGTCATCACGGCCCAGGGCGCCGAACTCTCCTGTTGAAACAGCGGGTGAGCCTCAACTTGCAGCCAGACGAGTGTGCCATCCGGCTGATAGAGTCCAATGACCTGCTCTACAACCGATCGCCCTTCTTGCAGCGCGATCAGAGATGGATGAGCCTCTTGAGGAAAGGGAGAACCATCCGCACGAATGATTTGCCAGGGACAGTTGATGTACTGACATCCCTGCATTTGAGCCAGAGAAAAACCTAATATTTTCTCGGCTGCTGGGTTACAAGCCTGGATCTGCCCATCCGATCGGAGCAGCACCATCCCGACCAGATTGGCCTCTTCATGCTTGGCTTCTCCATGATTAGCTTCTTCACGATTAGCCTCTTCATGCTTGGCTTCTTCATAGAATCGCGCAGGCATCGAATCAACGGGTTCCAAGGAGGCAGTTCTGGGATGCTCCAGTTGCTGAACATCCTGTGGCTGATTCAGGGTCGAAGCAGAGAGGCTCACAGTTTCCAGCCCAAGTTCTGTTTCAAGGGCTGGACGGTGATCTGAGTTGGTGTTGTCAGAATGCTGATGTGTAGACATTTTCAGGAAAACTTTTATAATTTTTTGACTTATTCGACCGACTTATTCGTCTTAATTCGTCTTAATTCGTCTTAAATGGTGACTTTTCCTAAACGGTGACTTTATCGAGTAAGCAGATCGATCAAACCACAAGAATGCGCTGGCTTTCCTCCAAAACCTGAATGATCGCCTTCACGAACTGCTCCGGCTCAATGGGTTTGGCCAGGTGGCGTTGAAACCCGGCGGCCAAGGCTTGTTGTTGATCCATCTCTCCCGCATAGGCCGTGAGCGCGATCGCCGGAATCAACCCACCCTGATCGGGAGCGCGCGATCGCACCTGACGGATCAGCATATAGCCGTCCATTTCGGGCATTCCAATATCACTGACTAGAATATCCGGTTGCCAGGAAACCAGCAGGGACAAGGCTTCAGAGGCAGTAGCGATCGCCATCACTTCTGCGCCATAAGCTTTCACTACCGTCAGCATCAAGTCGCGCATATCGGGTTCATCATCGACCACTAAAACCTTTGTCCCCTGTAATTCGCTCTGTAATTTTAAGGCGGATGCTGAAGCGATCGGGTTCTGGTCAGATTGAGGGCGGGATTGCAACGGCAGCCGAACCGTGAAAGTAGCTCCCTGGTTTTCTCCAGCACTCTCAACTCGCACCTCCCCGCCCTGTTGCTCTATCAAATGCCGCACCAGCGCCAGCCCCAATCCCAGGCCCCCAAATTTCCGAGTGGTTGCGCCATCTTCCTGACGAAAATAATCAAACACATGGGGCAAAAATTCAGGGCTGATGCCCTTGCCCGTGTCTTGGATCTGGATTTGCGCCATATTCCCGTGAGAGTCGAGTCGAATCTCAACCGTTCCGCCTCTCGGCGTAAACTTGACGGCATTGGTGAGCAAATTCCAGACCACTTGCTGAAGTCGGCTGGCATCTCCCATGACCACCATCCGATCGCTTGGAAAAACGGTATGAAGTTGAATCCCTTTGGCTTCCGCAGATAACCGAACCACTTCGATCGCCGCCTCAACCACCGTCACCAAATTGACCGGGTTCAGATTGACGACGAATTTACCTTGCAAGATGCGGGAAACATCCAGCAAGTCGTCAATCAGTTGAGCCTGGAGTTGAGCATTGCGCTCAATGGTGGACAAAGCATGAGCCGTTTTTTCAGCGTCAAACTGCTGACTCTGCAAAAGCTGTGCCCAACCCAGGATAGGGTTGAGGGGCGATCGCAACTCATGAGACAACACCGCCAAAAACTCATCTTTGACACGGTTGGCTTGTTCGGATTCCTCACGGGCAGTCTGTTCAGCTAACAAACTCCGAGCCAGTTCAGCTTGAGCCTGCCGCTGTTGGGTGACATCGCGCACGGTGACGATGCCAAGCGTGACCCGGCCGTGCTTATCCCGCACAGCAGTGCCGCCGTAGCTGCCAATGAAAGTCGTGCCCCGATCGCGGCGATGAACTTGAATTTCACAATCCAAAAAGGTTTCCCCTCGCAATGCTCTGGAGATCGGCCATTGCTCCAGAGGAACAAAGTTTCCTTGCAAATCATGCACTTCGATTGTTTCAGAAACCTCATGCAGGTGTTGCTGAACTTGATCCAATGAATCGTAACCATGCTGAGCCAATGCAACAGGGTTAAACGTGAGAATCTGCCCTTGGCGATCGGCAATGATTAAGCCTTCGGTCAGGTTATTGATGACCGCTTCCAACTGTCCAAGGCTCGTTTCCAACTGGTTTAGCAATTGTTCACGCTCTGCTTCGTAACGTTTCGATTCGCTGCGATCCAGCACAAAGCCAATCACACTCTGCCCGTCCCGCATCGCAGAACCCAGCAGAATGGGCACCCGAGAGCCATCTTTGCAAATATATTCCTTCTCAAAAGGGGTGCAAAAACCCACGGTTCGGAGTTGTTGTTGCGATCGCTGACTCACCGCCTGATACTCTGGCGGCGTCATCTCATCCCAGCGAATTCGACCGGCCAGCAAATCTTCC
Source organism: Oculatellaceae cyanobacterium Prado106 (assembly GCA_025454315.1). Taxonomy (GTDB): domain Bacteria; phylum Cyanobacteriota; class Cyanobacteriia; order Elainellales; family Elainellaceae; genus Prado106. The sequence goes on along the minus strand of JALOOP010000068.1, from coordinate 9,216 downwards.
CGCGAGTAGCCAATCATGTGCAGAAAAGCATCATTTGCTGCTATCACAGAGCCATTCAGATTGGCTTCTAAAATCCCAATAATATTTGCTTCTGCAAGATGGTTAAATCGAGCTTCACTATCCAGTAAAGCCTTCAGATTTGCATCCGCTTGTCGTTTAGCATCCAGTCGAGAAGCATTCAAATAACTGATCGCAAATGCTGCTACTGTAAAGATGCCTAACGAAAATAATATCTGCCTGTCGGTGAAATCGAACGCATAGCGTGGTTCTAGCAAAAAATAGTTTAGCTTAATCGTGGATAGCAGCGTTGCCAACAAGCCTGCGCCTAATCCACCAATCCAGGAACTCACCATGACTGCAACATAAAATAGCGCAGATGGGGTATTTTGCAGGAGCGGATGAAAAAGCAGGGTTATCCCTAGCGCAGCAAGGGGAGACAGAAGCGCGATCGCATAATGAGAGAGCCGAATCGATTCTCCAGAACGCAATCGACTGGAAAGGAAACCTTGTAGTTTTGAGGCAATCGCCCTAGCGGTCATATCTCTCCTTTACTCTTAAACAGATTCTTCTCCTGTGGCTTATTCTTAATCCTGCCTATTATGCATAATCTACTAAACCGCGACGCTCCACCCAACCTACGAGTTCTCAGAGGCGAGTTCTTGGGGGTTTCGGCGGATTTATCAGTTAGCTAGGCTATATCCTATCTCAAGAAGTCAAATCTGTTTTCTTCCCTAAGAGGGAGGAATTTCCAAATTTTGTCTGATGAAACAGGAAAAAATCTAACCTTGGATAGATTTTTTGGCGTTGCTGAATCAGTTCAAAGAGCAATGTAGGGTGCGTGTAGCAAAGCGAAACGCACCACTGACCCTTCATAGCGCGTTTCAAGGGAAGCCGTCGATCGCTTCACTGCAAGAACCCCGGAGAGTTCCCCTTACAAGTCACTTCATCTTAAGTGGGGATAAGCCCGATCGCGAATTGAATGATGCCGATGTCGAATTCTACGAAGAGAAATCACCGGACATTGCAAGGGGTGTGGAACGTAGAGTCCGCGCACTTACCTTCGCTTATAGGTTTGGTGCGTTCCATTGCATTCCACGCACTACGAGGATCTCATGGTGTACAGGTTTAGGCTACCGCTTAGAAATTTCTCAAACGAGTAAATTTTGGGAAAAATGACTCATACCGGGAATCCTTCTCCAGCCAGAAGCAATTCACTTAGGAACTTGATAACCTGGCCTGTAATATCCTGTTGTCTGTTGAGCTACTAGCCTGGCAATAACCCTGATCGCAAAAGTTATAGTGCTCTCCTTTATAGTGCTCTCCTTCGATCGCACCCCTAAAATGATCGACGGAACAGGAGGGTTCGGAATGCAGGTTTTATAATTGCCAGCTTAAGGATAATTAAAAGCATGGCGGCATCTTTTTAATCATGAACAGCTTTTAAACCACCTTAAATAAATATCCCTTAGAAACCATGATTCGCTACTTCCGATCAGGAGCTTTACTTGTTATTGGTGCGATCGCCAGCCTCATCATTTTACTCACCGGGATGCTCTTAGAGGCGATCGTCCCTGCCTTCTGGATATTGACCGTGGCGATCGTCACGCTTAGCCTCTTCTATGGCATTGAGCGAAACACAGCACAGGTTCGTCGAATGCTGAACTTAAACATGCTTGGCATGGGCATTTGGACGGATGCAGGCGTGATTGTACAAGCAAATGATGCATTTCTAAACTTGTTAGGTTATACACGGCAAGAATTAAATGCAGGACAAATCACCTGGCGCAAGATTACACCAGCGGAATACCATGAGCGGAATCAGATCGCTATCCAGGAGATTCAAACCAAGGGATACTGCACACCTTTTGAAAAAGAATATTTTCACAAAGACGGACGACGAATTTCTGCTTTCACAGGGGGTGCATCCTTATCCGCAAAAGCAACCCGTGGCATCTTCTTTGTGATAGATTTAACACCACAAAAGCAGGCAGAAGCTCAACTCCAGCAAAGTAAAGCGCTCCTGGAAGGCTTCATGCGCCATACGCCAACCAATGTATTCATTAAGGATGACGTTGGGCGCTATATCTTTGTCAATCATCGGGTTGAGCAAGAATTCGATCGCCCTTTAGCAGAATGGGTGGGCAAAACAGATTTTGAGTTATTTCCTGCTGAGTTGGCTGAACTCTACCACGAATCCGATACTCGCGTCCTGGAAACGGGTAAAGCACTGGAATTGTTAGAGCATCTCCCCACCATAAAAGGAGAACGCCTGGTTCATTCCCTCAAGTTTCCTTTGCAAAATGCTCAGGAAAAACCTTACCTGGCAGGCTCTGCGGTAGACATCACGGAACGAATAACAATTGAAACCCTTCTCCGGCAACGGGAAAGTGAAATGCAACTGATTGCCGACACGGTTCCTGCCTTGATTTCCTATATTAATGCCAACCAGTGCTATCGCTTTGTCAACCAAAGGTATGAGCAATGGCTAGGTAAACCCATTCATGAGATTTATGGCAAAACCCTTCAGGAAGTGCTTGGAATCACCACTTATGCGGTCATTCAGCCCTATGTTGAACAAGTTCTCTCAGGGCAACCCGTTGACTATGAAACGCAAATTTCCCGTCAAGGTGGCAAAACCTGCTATGTTCACGCCTCCTACGCACCCCAATGGAACGAAGCAGGCAATGTAGTGGGGTTTGTGGCGTTAATTCAGGATATTAGCGATCGCAAGCAAGCCGAACAAGTCCTGGAGAATGCCCTACAAAAGCTTAATTCCCATGTTGAGAACACACCTTTGGCAGTCGTAGAATGGGGCCATGACTACCGCGTGATTCGATGGTCATCCCAAGCCGAAGCCATATTTGGTTGGCAAGCCCATGAGGTTTTGGGCAAACGCCCCTGGGAGTGGAACTTTGTCTACTCTGATGATGCCACAGAAGTTCGAGCTGCGATCGAGCGCCTGGTCAATGGCACTGAGCAACGCAGTCTGGTGCGAAATTGCAATTATACAAAAGATCAGTCTATCGTCTTCTGTGAGTGGTATAGCTCGGCATTGCGCGATCAATCTGGCCAACTTGAATCGGTCTTGTGCCTGGTTTTAGATGTCACAGAGCGCAAACGAATTGAAGATGAACGAGCCGCATGGTTGGAGCGAGAGCGTGCTGCCCGGAGCGAAGCAGAACGCACCAACCAGGCCAAAGACGAATTCTTAGTCATCCTCTCCCACGAACTTCGCACTCCCCTCAATGCGATCTCAGGCTGGGTTCAACTGATGAAGCTGAATTCAACAAACCCACAGATGATCAATCCCCAGATGATGAATCAAGCCTGGGAAACAATTGAGCGCAATACAAACCTGCAAATGCAACTGGTCGAGGATCTATTGAGTACGGCTCAGATTCTGCAAGGAAACATGAAACTAGAAGTCTGCCCGGTAAACCTCGCTGAACCCGTTGAAATGGCCATTGAGCAGGTGCGGGCGCTAGCCAAACAAAAAAACGTTCAGGTACAAATCACGCTCTTGAGTTCACTGCACTCCGCTCTCACGCAGCAGAATAGCACCTCCGCCCATGACTCCTATGAATTAGACGGCCAACCCATCGAACTCGAAGCTCACCTGCAAAATACACCCATTCAAACCTCTCAACTCTTTGTCCTGGGCGATGCTCAACGACTTCAGCAAGTCATCTGGAATTTGCTATCCAATGCCGTTAAGTTTAATCCCACGGAAGGACAGGTCGAAATCAAGCTCGAAAAGATTACCCTTGAACAGAACCCTCAATCTATTCGAGTCCAAAATACGCTCCATCCAGTCAGGGCAGAGTCCTCTGAATATGCCCAAATAACGGTCACTGACACGGGTATTGGCATTGCCCCCGAAGTTTTACCCCATATTTTCGATCGCTTCTATCAAGCTGACAGCAGCCTCACGCGATCGGCAGGAGGGCTGGGGTTAGGGCTGGCGATCGTCCATCACCTTGTCGAATTGCATGGGGGAACTATCACGGCTCACAGTGCAGGGCTGGGTCAGGGAGCGACATTTACCCTTACTCTCCCTTTGTTGCGATCGGAGTTTCATCAAGTACAACCTGAAAGCTCAGCCCGCAATCTTTGAGGAGTGGCAAACATCGTAGATATTAACCCGGCAACAAAAAAGGTGCCATGTTTTCGCAGTTCAAAGACCCATGTAGGGTGCGTGTAGCAAAGCGAAACGCACCACTGACCTTTCATTGTGCGATTCAAGGGAAGCCGTCGATCGCTTCACTGCAAGAACCCCGGAGATTTTCGCTTTCAAGTCACTTTATATTAAATGGGTATGAGCTAACATTTGCAATCCAATATCCCATAAATGAGCATTGACACATTAATGAAAGATTTGTGATCGAATCTCTTGTAAATACGATCATAAAATAAATCGAAACGCCATCAGTTCACTCAAAGAACTGGGAAGAGCTACTGCCCTCCAGCAAATTGCTCGGTTTATTATGGATTACACCCACTCTTCAGGATACAAATGGAAGCATTCAACCGATCGCAGCCACAGACGATCAATTGATTGTTGACGGCACGGTTGTTGACGGCACGGTTGCTGACAGCACAGTTGTTGACACCACGGTTGTTGACAGCAGTAGCAATGGTTCTGGCACATCATTAGACAATATTTTGGGCGGTGTGCTGGGTGGATTGGGTTCTGGCCGTGGGCCACGCGCCTTCGCATTGGGCGATCACAATCAACTGGTTTCCTTTAGCCTCAGCCGTCCTCGGAGATCTCAGAATCTTGACGTGACTGGCGTTGACGGCGAACTCATTGGCATTGATTTTCGTCCTGCAAATGGTGAGCTATACGGTCTAACAGACAAAAATCAAGTGTACCAAATTGATTCCCTCACAGGTGCCGCCACCTTGGTCAGCACGTTAAATGTGCCATTTGAAGGGGGTAAATCCTCTGGAATCGATTTCAATCCCGTTCCCGATCGTCTCCGTGCCGTGGGAAGCAATGAACAAAACTTTCGCCTGAATGTAGACACTGGAGAAGTTGCTGACTTCGACGCAAATACTCCCGGTATTCAACCCGATCGCGCCCTCAGCTATGCCCCCACTGACATCAATGCAGGCAAAGATCCAAACATTGTAGGCGAAGCCTACACCCAGTCCTTTGCGCCTTCTCCCGATGCAACTCGGAGAGTGACACTCTACGGCATTGACTCCAATCTGGATACCCTCGTCCGTCAGGGAGGTGCCAATTTCCCAGACACCCCCCCCTCCCCCAATGAAGGTCAACTCTTTACCGTGGGTCAGCTTGGGGTTGATTTCAGCGATGATACAGGGTTCGACATCCTGACTTTGCCCAACGGTCGAGATCTGGCGATCGCCGTCTCTGATGCCCAGCTTTACCGCATCAATCTCAACACTGGAGCCGCCCGAAAAATTGGGACGATCGGCGATGGCGACTCAGACTTCTTTGGGTTGGCGTTGACAGGCTCAGGTTCATCAAATAGTCAAAGTGGGCTTTTTGGCAATGGCATTTTTGGCAATGGCAACAGTGGCACCACTTCTCTAAGCAGCGGAAGCGATACGCTCAATGCTCAGATGTCGCTAAACTCCATTGCTTAACAGCCATCTCGTGTAACACTCACTATCTCCTGTGACACGCAATCAAGACAAATGACTTGCCCTGGCAAAATCTCATAGGCAGCATCGGAATCATGGGCAAACTTCCCGGAGCCAAGCGATCGCCCCCCTCTCATCAGTTTTCGTTATCTGAGTCAATCTGATTCCGGTTTTAAACCGGAGCATTCCGTTCCAAACATGGATCATTCCGGTTTAAAGATGGAACGTTCCGGTTTAAACAAGGAACGTTCCGGTTTAAAGATGGAACGTTCCGGTTTAAAGATGGAATGTTCCTTCTTCAAACCAAAATCAGTAGTGCGATCGATTAGGTTTTTTAATCTGAGTATGGATCATTCCGGTTCAAAGATGGAACGTTCCGGTTTAAGGATGGAACGTTCCGGTTTAAAGATGGAACGTTCCTTGTTTCAACCGGAACGATGCATGATTTTACTGAGCTGATGATGGTTAGTTTTGGATGAAACCAGGTTCCATCCGAGAGAACCCGGAGAGGATGGGCGATCGCTCACTCCCACTCCGCTCCAATTCAATTCCCAATAAAAAAGCCCCGATCCAAGATCGGGACTTTGCTTTAGGGATACAGAGTCGCCCAGCGAGAGAGAGACGCCTTTACTCGGCGGTTTCTTCCGGGGTTCTTTTGGGGGTGTTTCTTCGTGCAAAGCATTTGCCCATATCCATGACCGATTGTTCCAGGGTTCCGGTGTGATCCGCTGATTTGGCAAAGGCTTGAGAGAGAAGGCCAAGGGCTGTGATATTCTAAGAACCTCTACCTAAGCTTGGAGGGGCTGTCGCAATGACGCACACTTTATTTTTAGTGTTGAAACTATTCGCTGCGATCGGCTGTGGTCTAATCGCTGGAGTCTTTTTCGCCTTCTCCACCTTCGTCATGCAGGCACTTGCCCAACAACCCCCTGCTGCTGCGATCGCCACAATGCAATCGATCAACATTACTGTGATTAACCCGTGGTTCATGACGGCATTTCTGGGAACAGGCGTGGTGTGTCTTTTGGCCATTGTCGCCGCATTGCTGAAATGGCAACCACCGATTTCTACGTTCTTGTTGATGGGTAGCTTGTTCTACTTAATCGGAACAGTGGGAGTAACGATAGTATTCAACGTGCCACTCAATGATGCCTTGGCAATTGCCAACCCTAACAGCACTGAGGGTGCAAACCTCTGGGCAAACTACCTCACAAAGTGGACGCTTTGGAATCATGTGCGAACGATCGCATCCTTGATCGCAGCAGTGATGTTCACCCTGATCCCCCTGAAATAGTGGATTGCGATCGCTGTTCTACGCTACACGCCTCTTGGTTTACATAACCCAATGACCAGCAAAACAATGCCTGTCAAAAAAATATAGATACTTTGGAGCAGAGAGCGATCGGCATAGATCCGTCTGTAAGTATTAGCGGACAATGAATCGAACGGCCCTATCCTACCAAAAAATAGCCCGAGTCCACTTTCTACTTGTGAAGGGAGAAATGAAATGCTGAGGAAGGCGATCGCAATTAGCCCAATTCCAATAATGACCAAGATTAAACTTGAAGAATAACGCCTCAACATGATTCAGTAGATCCTCTACAAGATCAAAGTAAATTGGTCTGTCTAGGATACTCAAAATGATACGAAATGCGGCTCAGTCCAAAGTATAAGCTTGATATCTGACGACCTGATACAGGAATGCTTACATCACAAACAGACCGAGGTGTAGCGCTCTTGCTGTTGCTTCAATATGTTCTGATAATTGATCAGTCGATCGGGTTATAGAAGGGATTTGCTCATCCATGAGGAGCATCGCTAGCCCATGGATAGCAGCCCAAATAATCCGTACTGCTTGCTCAACATCGTGATTCCGCAGACGATCACAGTGTTTGGCTGCTTCTACAATCCGAAATAGGGGCACTGCTGCTGCTTTTGAAGCATTCTGTAGGACAGGTTCAGTCGTCCGTTCCTTCATGCTGAACATCAAACGAGCAATCTCTGGATGATTCAGCGCAAATTCGACATACGCTGTCGCAATGGCTCGAATGCCCTCGAAAGCGTCACTTTCAGCATTCCGAGTCGCTTTTTGTAAGGCTTCGGCAAGTTGTTCAAATCCTCTCTGGGCAACACGAATCGCAAGCGCTTGCTTATTCGGGAAGTGGCGATACACCGAGGGTTGACTGACCCCAATTTTCTGAGACAGCTTGCTTAAATTTAGGGCGATCGCCCCCTCCTGCTCAATCTGTTGATAGGCTTCATTGATCAGTGCTTCGCGCAAGTGACCGTGATGATACTTCTCGATATTCATCATTGACTTTCAAAAAACTGATGTTATAGTCTATAACATTATCCTGCAAATTTTGCCAACTCTTTTGCTCATTTACACAAGAAGGAAGACAGAGATGGTGGAGATTTTGTTTGTGCATGGCGCACTAGTTCGAGATGGCGCATGGTGGTGGCAGCGGGTTGCCGAGCGAATTTATGAGCGAACTGCTACGGTAAGTCGATCGATCGAGTTGCCGTCCTGCGGTGAGGGCGCTATGCCCGGTGCCGCAGGTCTGGTCGAAGATGCTCAAGCGCTGCACGCTGCACTCGATGACCTGGACGGGGCGATCGTCGTTGGGCACTCCTACGGCGGCACGGTGATCGCGGAGGGTGCTGACCATCCTGCCACTCGTTACCTGGTATACATCACTTCGTACCTACCGGATGTGGGGCAGTCGCAGGCCGAGATCATGAGCGGTGAGCAAGACCCGGTTGAGGTTGCACTGAGCGACGACGGCACCGTTCGCCTCACTGGCTACACGCCCTCGTCATTCGGCGATCGCTTCTTTCAAGACATGGCAGACGAGGAGAGCCGAGCCGAGGCGTGGAACCGTCTCACCGCGCAATCGGTCGCTGCCTTCGGGACACCGACGACGCGAGCCGCGTGGCGGGGCAGACCCTCAACGTACCTCGTCTGCACGGAAGACCGCAGTACCTCCCTCGCCTTACAGCGATTCCACGCCAGTCGATCGACCCGCTCGATCGACCTTGCCGCTGGACACCACCCGTTTTTGTCTCACCCCGACCTCGTAGCTGAAGAGATCATCCGAGTACTAGGCGATTAACGGCACGAATGTAGGGTGCGTGTAGCAAAGCGAAACGCACCACCGATCTTTCATCGTGCGATTCAAGGAATCACATTCAATGAAGTTCAAAGAGCAGTGCAGGATGCGTGTAGCAAAGCATCATCGTTCTTTCAGCGTGCGATTCAAGAGATCGAATTCGATGAAGTTCAAAGAGCAACGTAGGGTGCGTGTAGCAAAGCGGAACGCACCACCGATCTTTCATGGTGCGATTCAAGGGAAGCCGTCGATCGCCCCACTGCAAGAACCCTGAAGATTTCCCCTTTCAAGTCGCTTCATATTAAATCGGTAAGTAGGTAAGCCTAATTAAACATAGGATGCGTTAGCGGAGCGTAACGCATGTTTCTCGAGTCTTTGATGCGTTACGCTATCGCTAACGCATCCTACAAAAGATTACGCCTTCCTACCTATAACGATTGATTGCTTTGGCGTAGAATTGCTGACTCAGACGGCGATCGCACCCCCAATCCGAGTC
>JALOOP010000463.1 GCA_025454315.1 Oculatellaceae cyanobacterium Prado106 | reverse complement strand
GCGTCCGGGACAGGCAACATGAAACTTGCCCTAAATGGCGCGTTAACGATTGGCACACTAGATGGAGCCAATATTGAAATTCGAGAAGCGATCGGGGCTGAAAACTTCTTCCTATTCGGCTTAACCTCCGAAGCCATTCAGCAACTTAAAAAAACAGGCTACAACCCTTGGCAAATCTACAATACAAATCCTGAGATTAGACAGGCGATCGACCAGATTGCATCGGGTTATTTTTCACCCGATCGTCCAGGCCTATTCAGACCCATTGTCCAATCCCTTCTGGTTCAGGATGAATATGTCGTAAGCTTTTTCAGGACATCGATCGCTGGACAAAACAATCCATCTTAACCGTAGCTCGAATGGGCCGATTCTCCTCTGATCGGACGATCCGCGAATACTGCTAGGAGATTTGGCAGGCTCGTCCAGTGGCGATCGAACTACCAACCTTACCCTCTAACTCCAGGATTTCTCTCACAGAATGCAAAGGTCAAACCTTAGACATAGAATGAAAAGACACAGAATGAAAAGGTCAAACCTCAGGGCATTGAAATCGTCGCTAAAAACATCTGATGCTGCTTTTGGGGATTGTCCTGCTCAGGCCATTGTTGATGCTGTTTTTGCACTTCTTGAGTGGCAGGCGGTTGAACCGCTGTCCCTGCCCCATACTCATAAACTAACCGCCCGCCAAAATGAGAACCATACAAGATGGTACTGACTGCGATCGCACTTACAACCCAATAAATTCCACCCCAACGAGGCAAACCTCCTTTGCGAAAACTTCGCCAAATCAGTAGCCCAACCAAAACAGCGGTGGAATAAATCTGGAACTGCTCATGGGTTTCCAGAACTGCTTCAGCAGCAGGACTGAGAGAAATCGTGTCTTCGGCTTGCATTCCTGTGAAGACGGTTACTACTGCTGAAATAACACCCAGCGAAAAACACCACCACCCGGCATGAGCCAGGGATTCCTTCTTCAAGAAATAACCAAGGGCATCAAATAATAGCCCCACAGAGAGCAGCGCAATTGGGAAATGTACAAATAGAGGATGGATATTCTGCATAACAGAGTTACTGAGAACACAATTGCGGCCATGGTAGAAGAAGTTGAGAAACTTGTGAGGACTATCTGTGTTTAATTTTCGACACACCAGATATTTATCGTTCCGTAGTCATTTCCAACCCCTTGCTCACGATGGAAAAACTAGCAAGATTAGGACTGCCTGCGGTTCTTCAAGTACCCAATAGAAAATTTAAGTACCCAATAGAAAATTTTCCCTTCCAGAAGCAAGAAAAGAAAACCTTGAACTGTCCCCTCTGAACTTCTTCACAAGTTCCTCAAATCATATGTCTATTCTCAAAGTATAAGAAATCTCTGGAAACCAAAGCAGAAAAACGCTTCACTATCTTCTCCAGAGGGAGGTCGCTATGAAACTTCAATATCGGGGTGTGGCCTATAATTTTGAGCCACCCAACGTTACGGTCGAACCCACAGCATTGACGGGACGCTATCGCGGGGTTCCCTACTCCATTCCCAATTTAGCAACCGAACCTGTTCTTCAACCGATTCAACATCTGGTTTACCGAGGTGTTCCCTACTCTATTGGTGATTTCACACCAGAAGATGCGAAACAAGTAGAGGCCATGATTCCCACCATTGCTCAAGCCATCTTGGAAGAAGAAGCACTCTACCTCAAATATCAACTCCATCATCCGATGGGCAATCATTAAACAAAGGATGAATCTAATCTATGAGTAGTCAAACAATGGTGCCGCAGCCTCGGACGCGAGTGGTGATTATGGGCGCGGCGGGGCGGGATTTTCATAACTTTAATGTCGCCTATCGAGAAGATCCAAATACCGAGGTCGTTGCCTTCACAGCGGCTCAAATTAGTGGCATTAGCGATCGCCACTACCCCCCCTCGCTTGCGGGTTTGTTCTATCTCGAAGGAATTGCGATCGTCGATGAATCCGAATTAGAAGCGCTATGCCGTGAACAGCATGTGGATCAGGTGGTCTTTGCCTACAGCGATGTCACCCATGCCCATGTCATGCATGTCGCCTCCAAGGTGATGGCTGCGGGAGCCGATTTTGTCCTGCTAGGCCCCGATCGCACTATGCTTCACGCTGCCGTCCCCGTCATTGCTGTTTCCGCCGTTCGGACGGGGTGTGGCAAATCGCAAACCACTCGCTGGCTGTCCAAGCTCCTGCGTCAGAAGGGATACAAAGTTGGCGTCATCCGTCATCCTATGCCCTACGGCGATCTAGAACGGCAGCAGGTTCAACGATTTGCAACGAAAGCGGATTTGGAGGCAGCACAGTGTACGGTTGAAGAACGCGAAGAATATGAACCCCATTTGGACGCAGGCAACATTGTCTATGCTGGGGTGGACTATGCCCGCATTGTGGATTTGGCTGCGTTAGAATCTGACATTATTCTTTGGGATGGTGGCAATAACGACTTCCCGTTCATCCAGCCTGACTTGCATCTTGTCCTCGTCGATCCCCTACGTCCGGGACATGAAACCACTCATCATCCGGGTGAAGCCGTGTTGCGGATAGCGGATATCATCATTGTGGCCAAAGTCAACGCAGCGGCCAGCGCAGATGTGCAGCGGGTGATTGAGTCTGCCCGGACCGTCAATCCAACCGCCAAAATCATTCGAGGAGCATCCCCAATTCGACTGGATCATCCGGAGGCCGTTCGAGGGCGGAGTGTGCTGGTGGTAGAGGATGGCCCAACGACAACCCATGGCGGCATGTCCTACGGCGCAGGCTACGTCGCGGCAACCCATGCCCATGCCACCGAAATTGTCCATCCTCAGCCCTTTGCGGTGCCTGAAATTGCTGCCGTGTATGAGCAGTATCCCCATTTGCGATCGATTCTTCCCGCCATGGGCTATTCCCCGGCTCAACTAGAGGCGCTGCGACAGACGATCAACAACTGCCCTGCTGATGTGGTGGTTTCGGCAACGCCGATCGACCTGGCCGCGTTGATTCAAGTGAACAAACCCATTGTTCGAGCAAGGTACGAGTTTGCGGAAGCCAGCGAACCAGGACTAACCACAGAAATCGAGAAGTTTTTGAGTCAACATTTTCCAATTCGCATTGAAGTGGGTTAGGAAGCTGGATGGCAAAGTGACAGGACTCTCTCTGGTTACGGTTGACGGTTGACCAAGCAACTTTTGGCATTAGCCAGGTTGCTGACAAGGACGCTGAAATTCCATTTAGATGGGGCTTTGTCAACCGTCAACTTTTTCTGCTTTCCAATCAGATGGTTTTGCACCCAAGATTGAAATTTCAGGAGCATTATGTCAACTCAAAGTACTGTAAACTCACGTCAGTTGGGGCTTTGGATGTCTACGGCTCTGGTCGTCGGCAACATGATTGGCTCAGGGGTCTTTTTGTTGCCTGCTTCCCTGGCTCCCTATGGCGGGATCTCGTTGGTCGGCTGGCTGTTTACCGTCCTGGGAGCCGTCTGTCTTGCGTTGGTGTTTGCCAAACTCTCCGCGTGGCATCCCAGAGCAGGCGGCCCCTATGCCTACACTCGATTAGGATTTGGGGATTTTGCTGCCTTTTGGGTGGCCTGGGGATATTGGATTGCCATTTGGGTGGGGAATGCGGCGATCGCCATTGCCTGCGTCAGCTATTTAGGCGTTTTCTTACCCATTCTAAAAACAAACACCTTGTTATCTGGAGGGATGGCGATCGCACTCGTCTGGCTATTCACCTGGATTAATTGTTTAGGGGTTAAACAGGCAGGCATTACCCAATTGGTGACAACGCTGTTGAAGATTGTGCCGTTGGTGGCGATCGCGTTCTTGGGCATCTTCTGGCTTCAGCCGTCGCATTTCGTTCCCTTTAACCCCAGCGGCCAGTCGGCTTTTTCCGCGGTGTCTGCGGTCGCTGCGTTAACGCTATGGTCGTTCATTGGTTTGGAATCTGCGACCGTACCCGCCAATAATGTTATTGAACCGACCAAAACTATTCCCAAAGCAACGGTGTTGGGAACACTGGTGACCGCGATGATTTACGTGTTGGGAACGATCGCCGTTATCGGTATCCTCCCTAGAGCAACCCTGGCAGAATCCGGCGCACCCTTCGCCGATGCCGCCCAGAGTATCTGGGGAAACTGGGCTTACTATGCTGTGGCGTTGGGAGCAACGATATCCTGCGCTGGGGCGCTTAATGGTTGGACATTGCTCCAGGGGCAAATTCCCATGGCTGCGGCTCAGGATGATTTGTTTCCCAAGGAATTTGGCCAGTTGTCGAGTCGAGGGGTTCCCACGTTTAGTGTGGTGATCTCCAGCATTCTCATTACCATTCTCCTTGCATTCAACTACTCAGGATCTAAAGGATTGGTAGAGATCTTCAACTTCACCATTCTGCTAGCCACGATGACGACCTTAATTCCATATGTGTTCTGTTCGATCGCCGAGTTCATCATCTTTCTCCAAGATCCCGCTCACCATGGAGGACAGCGGCGTTTCAGAAGTTCGGGAGTTGTGGCGGCGATCGCGTTCATCTACTCCGTTTGGGCCATTTATGGATCGGGCGCAGAAACGGTTTTGTATGGGTTCATCCTGTTGCTGCTGGGAATTCCCGTTTATGTTTGGCTGATTAAGGAGAGACAGGAAAAGCACAACCAGCAGTATTTGTTAGGGAGCGATCCAGGACAATCCTATGAAACACCTTCGAGTCCTTAGAAGCTTTCCCTTGTAAACGGACACAGGAGTTGATGTATGCCTTTAAATCTCCGTAACCGCAGTCTATTGACCATGCTGGATCTCAATCAGCGAGAGTTGCTGTACTTACTCGATCTCGCTCGTGATTTGAAACATGCGAAGGCTGCAAAAACAGAACAACAGCATCTCAAAGGGAAAAACATTGCCCTCATCTTTGAGAAACCCTCCACTCGGACTCGCTGCGCCTTTGAGGTGGCTTGTTTCGACCAGGGAGCAAACGTTTCTTACCTTGATCCGTCCGGTTCCCAATTGGGGCATAAAGAATCGATTCAGGATACTGCTCGGGTGTTGGGACGGTTGTATGATGGCATTGAGTATCGCGGCTTTGACCAACTCGCGGTTGAAGAACTAGCAAAATACGCAGGTGTGCCCGTCTACAACGGCTTAACGGCTGAATCCCATCCCACACAAGTTTTGGCCGACTTGATGACTATGCAAGAATATAGCGCCAAACCCCTCCATGAAATTTCGCTCTGTTTCATCGGCGATTGTCAGTTTAATATGGCCAGTTCGCTCATGCTGGGTGCTTGTGAGATGGGGATGGATGTCCGCCTCGCTGCACCCTCCTGCTATCTGCCTTCTGGCGAAATGGAGGCGATCGCCCGTACCCAGGCCGATCGCTACCACGCCAAACTCACCCTCACCGAAAATCCATCTGTAGCAGTTCAAGGCGTAGACTTCATTTACACCGATGTCTGGCTCTCAATGGGCGAACCCGAATCCGCTTGGAAAGAACGCATCCAGATGCTCAAACCCTATCAAGTGAACCGTGCCCTAATGGAATCTACGGGCAATCCGCATACCCGGTTCATGCATTGTCTCCCCGCGTTCCATAATCTACAAACCAAAATTGGCAAACAAATCTTTGAGAAATTTGGCCTAGAGGCCATGGAAGTCACCGATGAAGTCTTTGAATCCGAAGCCTCGATCGTGTTTGATCAGGCGGAAAATCGGATGCATACGATTAAGGCATTGTTGGTGGCGACGTTGGGGGATTAATGAGGCGAAAGGGGAAAGGGAAAAGGGGAAAGGGGGAGCAATGAAACTGTTTTCCTGGATTCTGTTCTAGGAAGGGCGACAGAGAGATTCATTAGACGATTCAACCCCTTTCCCCTTTCCCCCTTCCACCATCCCCCTTCCCCTTCAACCAGGTCAATCCTATGCGTATCGTCGTTGCTTTAGGTGGAAATGCGCTGCTGCGTCGAGGAGAACCGATGACCGCTGAGAATCAGCGATCGAGTATCAGAACCGCAGCCCAAGCGCTTCAAGAACTTGCACAAAAGCATCAACTCATCCTTTCCCATGGCAATGGCCCGCAGGTTGGGCTGTTAGCGTTGCAATCTGCGGCTTATACTGCTGTAGAATCTTATCCCCTGGATGTTCTCGATGCAGAGTCTGAAGGCATGATCGGTTATCTCATTGAGCAGGAATTAGGGAATGTTCTCCCTCCCGATCAACCCTTTGCTACTCTACTCACCATGATTGAGGTCGATCCTAAAGATCCGGCTTTTCAGAATCCCAGTAAACCGATCGGCCCTCTTTATCGCAAAGAAGAGGCAGAAAAACTTGCCCAAGAGCGAGGCTGGGCAATGAAGGCAGAAATTCAGGGAGCCTCAATGGATCAACAGTTCCGCCGGATTGTCCCCTCTCCACTCCCTCAGCGTATTATTGAACTGCGTCCGATTCGATGGCTACTCGAAAAGGGTGTCATCGTCATTTGTGCAGGGGGTGGCGGCATTCCAACTGTCCTGGATGCCGATGGCAAACTCCGAGGGGTTGAAGCAGTGATTGACAAGGATCGCGCCAGTGCCCTACTGGCCAGAGAACTGGAAGCCGACTGTTTGCTGTTGGCAACCGATGTCGATGCGGTGTATCTCAACTGGGGCACTCCCAAAGCGCAAGCCCTTCGCCGAACTTCTCCGAAACAGTTGGCTGAACTCGAATTTGCGGCTGGCTCCATGGCTCCTAAAGTCTCGGCGGCGATCGAGTTTGTTGAAAAAACGGGGAAGATAGCGGCGATCGGGGCTTTAGCAGATTTATCGGGGATGCTAATCGGTGAGGCAGGTACGTTCATTCAGCCTGAGATCGAAATGACATCAGACATCACTTTTTCGCACTCATGAGCCAGATTCGCTCTAATCTTTCTCTTTGCTGATCGAGTTGGTCGAGGTGGTGTCTGTGCCAGAACTCAGAGGCGATCGCCATGACCAGCGGCAGGAGCAAGAATGCAAATCCAAACCCAACATATAGGTTGTCCCTATATTGGGAACCAACTGGAACCAGTTGAGATGCCATTTCAGTAACAGAATAGCGTGGATAATCAGCAGCCTGATAGGCGAAAAACATCGTAAATACCTCCTTCAACACCATCTGAACATCAAACGGTACTCAGATGGATATTGCTTTGATAGCTAAAGCTTAGATGGCCACTGTCTCTCTTTGCTCTTCTTTAACAGGCGATCGACTCACATCATTTTGGGCAATCAAGACACTACAAGGAGAATGGTGAATGACATAGTTACTGACACTGCCAAGCACCGCTTCTTTCAAGCCAGTTCGTCCTCGCCGACCCATCAGAATCAAATCGGCCTGCCAATCCTCCGCCATCTGACAAATGCTCCGCCCGATATCCCCATAAAGTTGTGTACAGTTCACCCGCACATTTGGGGTTTCTGCTTCATGGGCAAAAGACCGCAGAATTTGCGAATGCTTCTGCTCAAACTGTTGCCATTGCTGAGCATAGCGCTGCATGACTTCTACATAAAGCGCAGAATCAATGAAACCAATATCAGTAGAGGGATAGGAGTGGCTCGGAAAATCTGGCTCAGCCGGGGAGTGAACATGCAGCAGCATGACTTCGGCTGAGGTGCATTTCGCAAGCTGAATCGCTTGTTCTAAAGCTTTTCGGCTGCGATCGGAGTAATCCATAGCAACTAAAATTTTGTGAAACATATTAACCTCCAAGGCAGAGCTTCTGCCCAATTCATCACTAGATCCGAGAAGACTAAGAAGCGTCCTGCCAATCGCTCAATAATTCAGGAGCGCATTTCATCGGGCGTTGCGGAATCGGGACTTGTGGAGTTCCCGCTGCCCTCAACTTTTGCTGATGAGGCTTCGAGTGCACTTTGACGGGTAATAACGTCGATTCGAGAGGTTCCTTTGAGCATTTCATTCAACTCACCTCCTTGACTCTCATCTTTAAAACTACTGCAAAAGTATGAGGAAATTGTGAGATTAGACTGAGGGTTGATTCACCAAGAAACGGGATAGGGAAAAACATTCAGGCAATCCAAAAGCTAATTTTCTCTACTTGATAAGTTATTGCCATAAGTGAAATGAGTACAGAATGACACTGTTGCCCAAACAACAAATGCAGGTCATCATCACTTCTGAGCAAAATTATTCACAGACCAAGAATTGTTGCAAATATGGAATCTATGGCATCATCACAAGTTCTTCAATCTCATAGCCTATAAATGCGATTAGATCCGTGACATCATAAGGACATGATATGAATCTCAGTATCACCTACCGTCTGGCAATTGCCCTAGCGATTGGGCTAATCATTGGCATGGAGCGAGGTTGGCAAAGCCGAGAGAGGCCACCAGGGTCAAGAGTAGCCGGATTTCGCAGTTTTGCCTTCGTCGGGCTGATGGGGGGTGTCACGGCTCTGTTGGCGACTCAGTTTGGAGGCATTTTGCTGGCCATCAGTTTCCTGAGCTTGACGGGGATGGTGGCGATCTCCTATGGTTTCAGCGTCAAACATCTAGACGATCTGGGGATTACAACCGAGTTAGCCATCTTAATCACCTTTATGCTAGGCGCTTTGTCAGGCAGCGGTTACGCAGCAGAAGCACTTGGCGTCGGGGTTGTCATTGCCTTTCTGTTGAGCCTCAAGCAAGAATTGCATCAAACCCTAGAACGGTTGGATCGGCGAGAGCTCCTGGCTACTCTGCAAATGTTGATTCTGGCAGCCGTTGCGCTACCGCTCCTTCCCAACGAAAATCTAGGGCCTTGGCAAGCACTGAACCCCAGAACGATTGGGCTCCTGATCCTGTTTATTGCAGGCATCTCCTATGTAGGCTACTTTTCCATGCGAGTCTTTGGCACAAGAGCAGGGCTACTCGCCACTGCCGTTCTGGGGGGCTTAGTTTCCTCGACAGCAGTCACTTTGTCCTTTAGCCGCATGGCTCGTAAAGGACAGGCCAAGCCCTCTCTTTTAGCCGCAGGTATTGCGCTTGCTGCGGGCACAATGGCACTTCGAGTTTTACTGATTACCGGGGTCGTTAACCCTGCTCTCTTCCGGCTGCTTCTACTGCCAATCGGGTGTCTAGCATTGACGCCTTTGATTGCAACGATCGCCATCGCCCTCCGCCAAAAACCGACCACCACGACCACCACGTTAGAACTCCGCAATCCGGTTGAGATGGGAACGGCCTTTGGCTTTGGTCTAATGTTGAGCCTCATCCTGGTGCTGATACGAGCCTTTGAAGTCTGGTTTGGTGATGCAGGCATTTATGTCCTCTCAGCCATTTCAGGCGTCACGGATGTAGATGCTGTAAGTCTCTCTCTGGCTCACTCCACTCAAGCTTCTTTACCGCTCTCTACGGGGGCGATCGGTATTCTCATTGCAGCAATGGTCAATACTTTGGTCAAGGCAACTTTAGCGATCGCGATCGGCGGAAAGCGACTGGCAAAATGGTGCATTCCCATCTTTCTAACGGCTCTACTGACTAGTATTTTCATGGCTTTACCCAGTTTCTAAGTAGGTGAGCCTAATTAAACGTAGGATGCGTTAGCAGAGCGTAACGCATCTTCCTCAAGCCTTTGATGCGTTACGCTATCGCTAACGCATCCTACACAAGATTACGCCTCTCTACTTATAGCGTTCCGATTTGATTTTTAAAATGTTTTTTGAGAGGAGGGGCGGGCTGCGCCCATCCCTCCTCTCAAAAAACATTTCGGATCGATATATCAACTATTGTTGAACTGATTAATTGTTGTTATCCGGATTAAATCGGCCTTTCACAGTTCACGACCTAGATCTAAATTTTCGGGTATCTTCATCACAAATCTGTTGAATTATATTACGTCCAGACATGGCAACAATGGAAACACTGCCGCCTGGTTCCACCCATTGTCCGATCATGTAGAGTTTATCTTTAATCGGCATCGCTATTACCTAAAGAATATTGCTTCCCAAATTAGCGAGCAGCAAAACCTGAGTCTAAGTTCCATTCATGCTTCAAAATCTCCTGATACATCGTTTTCTGAACCATCATGAGTCGATGTTGCTCAATTAAAAACGCTTGTGCCTGTTCTCGCGACATTTGCTGTACTTGATCTGCAAAGCATCTGAGGTTGAATTCTTGCTCTACACTGAGCCCAATCCCTTGATCCATGTTCGTATCCATATCTAACTCCTATCCTCTAAGTGGGGTAAAACCATGAGTTTAATCGTCAATTAACCGTCTTTAAATCTTTCTCCGGAGCGGATCAATTGGCTGCGCTTGTTACGCAGATTCTAGATACGTCATTGATGAGAAGAATATTTGGAGGATTTATTTCGTTATGTAAACTAGTATAACAATTTATTTACATAAATTACATAAGATCTCCAATTCAGTCCAGGGTACTTCTGAAAGGGAGTCTGCAAGGCGATCGTATCAACGCGAGCAACCAAAACCAGCCGATTGATAGGCAAATACAATCCCAAAGGGGGTTGTAGTCAATTCTCTCCAGATAGTGAAGGTTACTCTTTTACCAGGGCAATGCGATGTTTCATATTCGGGGTTATTGGGTTGATCAAAAAATTCCCACCTGCTTAGCGTAAAGTAAGAGGTGGGAATTTAAAGTGAGAAAGCGATCGCAAATCGCAGAAGGAGAGCAGGGCTAACCAACGATCGAGCGTTTATCAAACACCCAGATGATTGGCAGATTCTAGGCGATCATTGTGCATCCTACCATCTGGCATTTTTGCCCCCTTCAGATTTGCTCCCTTCAGATTCGCCCCCTTCAGATTCGCCCAATTAAAGTTGGCATTGCTTACATCTGAGTAACCCAGGTCGGCTCCCCTCAAATCTGCTCCGGTAAAGTCAGCATTGCTCAGATCTGCTTGAATAAAGCTCAGACCTTTCAAATCTTGCGATCTGAAATTTCTTTCTCCATTTGCATATTGTTGGATAATGTTATTGGCATCCATATTGGTTGCCTCGCAACGAGTAGCGTTGTCGCTGTGTATGTCTCTATTATAGTTCGCAATGGTTGACTTTAACCATTTCCCAATTCAAAGACTGAAACCCACACAGTTCATTTCAATTAAAATTAACCGTTCAAATTGAGCGGCTAACGCGATATCGGTGACATCTCGACCATAGGCGATCGCAATTCGATTACCCTGTAGCGTTGATTGAGTTGCATCGAACACATACTCATGCCCCGAGAGCATAGTTCTATGTAACGTTTTGCCGCAGGACTTCCGCTTCAATTTGAGACTGAAAGTGACTTAAACTCTCCTTTAAGTTTGCCTCTAGCCAACGATCTAAACCAAGGTTCTCCAGGAATACTCCTACAAGTCCTCCTGGTAGACTAAAGGCCAGAGTCAGACGCAAACGACATCCTCGCTCTGTGGGAAAGAATTCAGCAGATCCCTGGTTTGATAGCCCAGAAACTGAACTCCAGGCAATGAGCCGCAGGGGAATGCGTTGAGTAATGCGCGAAGTCCATTCAGTTAATAATGGAAATCCCAACCCAAACGACTAGAATCCTTTGAAAAAAGAATCGATTAGAATAATGATTTATCA
>JALOOP010000067.1 GCA_025454315.1 Oculatellaceae cyanobacterium Prado106 | reverse complement strand
GATCGACTCCTGAATCAAGGAGAATTGGAGATTCAGTGGAAGCGAAAAGTGAAGAATAAAGGAAATGAGCTACTTGCAAGTTAAATGTTGAGTAGCTTAATCAAACACATGGGGCTGGAAGTCGGGGTGGATGCCTTTGCCGGTGTCGGTGACGGTGATTTGGGCGTAGGGAGGGGCAAGGGGGAAGGGGGAAGGGGCAAGGGAGTTCTTTGATTGCGCCTCAATGTCATCCTCGGGGGAGGGAGGGGGAAGGGGCAAGGGGGGAGAGGCAAGGGAGTTCTTGGGTTGAGTCTTGGGAAAATCCGAAGAACTTTTTTCCGTTCTCTGGCTCGAATCTCTTCCTGGAGTAAGCCCAAAATCCCCTTTCGCCTTTTCCCTTTCCCCTTTCGCCTTTTCCCCTTCCCCTTTCGCCTTTTCCCCTTCCCCCACTCCTTCTAACCGGACTTCGACCCGCCCTTGTTTCGGCGTGAATTTGACGGCGTTGGAGAGGAGGTTCCAGATGGCTTGTTGGAGTCGTCCGGGGTCGCCCATGATAGGGGTGAGGGCAGGGTCTAGCTGAAAAATGATTTGGATTTGTTTGGCTTCGGCGGCGAGGCGGATGGTTTCTTGGGCGGCCAGGATGATGTCCGGGAGATGGACGGGCTGGGCGGTGAGGGTGAGTTTGCCTTGGATGATGCGGGAGATGTCGAGGAGGTCTTCGATGAGTTGGGCTTGGAGGGTGGCGTTGCGTTCGATGATGGCGAGGGCTTCGGCGGTTTTGGTGGCGTCGAATTGCTG
Source organism: Oculatellaceae cyanobacterium Prado106 (assembly GCA_025454315.1). Taxonomy (GTDB): domain Bacteria; phylum Cyanobacteriota; class Cyanobacteriia; order Elainellales; family Elainellaceae; genus Prado106. The sequence goes on along the minus strand of JALOOP010000067.1, from coordinate 19,269 downwards.
GGTTTGCAGCAGTCGTGTCCAGCCGAGGATGGGGTTGAGGGGCGATCGCAACTCATGGGAGAGCATGGCCAGGAACTCGTCCTTGAGACGGTTGCTGGTTTCTGCTTGCTGGCGGGCGGCTTGTTCGCGCAGCAGCTGTTGTTCGCGCTCGGTTTCGATCTGCTTGCGATCGCTAATGTCAATCACAGAGCCAATGTAGCCCTGGTATTCGCCCCCCAATCCCCACAGCGGTGTGGCCGCATCGATCGCCCAGCGATATTCTCCATCTTTGTGGCGCAACCGATATTCTAAGCGGAATGCCTCCTGGTTTTGGTTTGCCTCTAGGAAAATCTGGCGCGATCGCTCCTGATCGTCCGGGTGAACGGCATTGAGCCAGCCGATTCCCAGACCTGTTTCAGGAGTTTGCCCCGTGAATTCGTACCAGCTTCGACTGAGAAAGTGACAGTGCCCGATCGCATCCGTTACCCAAATCATCACCGGAGCATTATCGGCCATGTTCCGAAACAGCGCTTCGCTGTCTTGCAGCGCTGTTTCCATACGCTTGCGCTCGGTGATTTCCTGCACCATGACATTGACCCCGAGAATGCGATCGGCTGAGCCGTTTGGCAGGTTCTCCAGCAGCGTGTTGTCGCGATCTTTTAAGGGATAATAGCTCACTAGCCAATCTCGGATGATTCCGGGCTGGGCGGGCGTTGTGCCTTGTAGATTCCAGTCTAGGATGGGTTCTCCAGTTTCAATCACCTGGCGATAGATCGGTTCTAGTTGGTCTGCCAATTCTGGTAAAACCTGTCGCAGAGTCCGCCCTACATGGGCTGAGATGGGTAACCCGTTCATGTCGGCCAACTGTTGATTGATGCGAATGTAGCGCAGATCCGCATCTAGGAAACATAGCCCAATCGGTGCAGTGTGATAGATTGACTCAATTTCGGCTAGCTGGTGCCGGATGGTTTCTTTGTTTGTCCGCAGCACAATCTCATGATTGTGGCGATCGGTGATGTCTCGCCCCACGGACTGAATTTCTACAATCCGTCCTGCTTCATCAAAGATGGCACGATCGATCCATTCCTGCCAGGTGATTTCCTGAGCGGCGTTCAAGACGCGATGCTCATGGGTGACCGTGGAGTTTTCGGGCGTCAGGGCTTGCAGTTCGCGGATATACCGCTGGACTTGCGATCGCTCCAACTCAGGCACCAATGTCAGAAAATTGCGCCCCAAAAGTTCCTCGCTAGACAGGCCAAAGGAGCGACAATAGGCCGAATTGACAAAGGTCAATGTGCCATCGGGCAAAAACCGACAGACCAGTTCGGCCTGATCTTCCACAATGGCACGGTAGCGGGCTTCGCTTTGCTGGAGTGCGATCGCCGTTTCATGTCGCTCTCGTTCGGCCTGTCGTAATCGCGCATTCATCTGGCCACACTCAATGACTCGTTTTACTGTCACCCGCAGTAGTTCTGGTGTCACCTCGTCTTTGACCAGATAATCACACAGACCTGCTTTGATGGCTTTGACGGCGATCGCTTCATTCCCCTGTCCCGTCAGCATAATCGTCGGCGGCAGGGTTTGGGGTGGCGTGGTTTGGCTGGCTTGCTGACGCAGGCGATCGACAAAGGTCAGCCCGTCGATATCGGGCAAGCGATAGTCCAGTAGAATCACATCGGGCTGAACCTGTTGCCATTGCTGAAGTCCGGCGATGCCCGTGGAAGTGCTAACAAATCGATATTGCCATTCCAAATCAGCCTGGAGATAGCGCCGATAGCATTCTTGGTCTTCTGGGCTATCGTCTACGATCAGAACTTTTTTGGGTTGAAAGGCTGGAGCCGATGAGGGTGCGTTTGCGGATTGGGAAGCGGATTGGGAAAAGGAAAGCGGTTCAGACACACAGAAGACTCCTCATACTAACCTTGCTATGACTGTCATGACTGACCGATGATTAAAGACCCGATAGAAGGTACCGACGCTCTCTTTTCAGTAGCCGGGTTAATCGCCGGGTTAGTCGAAAATTTGACTTAGAAGGCTTCGTCTGAGAAATACTGCGTCAGCAGATGCTGCACCCGATTGCGATGGGTTTCAGAGGGGGACTGGCTCAGATCGACGAGCATGGAGCGAATTCGCAGCAGAGCCAAGGGGGAGGGTTTGGCGCGATCGTTTTCCCAGCGGTTGATGGTGGGCAAGGTGACACCCATTTTGCCAGCAAATTGCTCCTGGGTTAAGCCCAAGAGTTGACGAAACTGCCGAATCAAATGACTCATCCGCAAGGGCTGATCCGCTAGCGGTTCGAGGGATGAAATGGCGGGTGAAGGCTGAGCCAACTGGGTTCCATTCTGGGTTCCATTCTGGGTTTCATTCTGGGTTTCATTAGAGAGCATTGCAGCAGGCAGTGCCTCGGTGGACAAGGTTCCGATTGAGTCTGACATGGCGATCGACTTCCCCTTAAAGAATGATGCATCACTGATTGAAGAATGAAAATCAATCAGCAGCATCTATCGCGAGGGGTATTTCCTGCGGTGGAGGGATGGGGCGGTGGGGAGATGGGGAGATGGGAGGATGGGGAGATGGAGATTTGGGGGGATGCGTAAAGCTGTGTTTCGTAAAGCTGTGTTTAATGAATTACCAATGTCGGTTAACCTCGTAAAGATCAAATGAGGTGTCGGCGCTGATGATTCGAGTTTTTTCAGCAATTGCTTGAGCAATGAGTATCCGATCGAAAGGATCACGATGATGTAGAGGCATTTTTGCAATAAGAGATACATGCTCAAGGGAAATTGCTAAAACTTCTATATTATTTGAACTGATTTGCTGAGGAATGAATCGCTCATAATCGTCAGGTAAGGTTAGTTTTTTGAGATTAACTTTGATCGCAATTTCCCAGAGGCTGGCAATACTAAGCAATAGATCGACATCAGATCGACATCGGACTCTAGAAGGTCGGCAGCCGTATCGCTGAGTTCAGAACTGTCGTTGATGAACCAAAGAAATGTATGGGTATCTAGAAGAACTTTCACTCTGTGTACTCCTTAAAGTCTTCGAGTGGCTCGTCAAAGTCAGAAGCCATCCAAATCTGCCCTCTCGCACTGCCGCGTTGTCGCCGCTTCTGAGATGAATATTGAACCAATTTAAGAATAGGGTGATTATCGCGAGTGATGATAATTTCTTCGCCCTGTAGAGCGGATTGTAAGATTTGAGCAATTTGAGTTTGGGCGATCGCAATATCAACTTGTTGCACGATTGAATCTCCTAGAGTTCGACCTTTAAAGAGACTTATTTAAAGAGACTTATAAGTCAGGGCATATTGCAACTGGAGGAATCAATAAGCTCAAAAAATCATCAATGAACCCTTTTGTCGCTCGATAAGCTGAAACAAATTATAACAACTGCCAGAGCTTCGGGCGCGATCATGGGGCAAATTGGCTGATTCCTAAAGCCGATGTTTCAAAGGATTTTCTGACCCAAAACCAAAGCCAACCCCTTGATAAATCGTAAAGCAATTCCCCATAGAGGTACTATGCAAACGGAACTTTTAGAGATATTCTGAAACATAGTTCACCTTTTTCCAAAAGCCTTTAGCCATTGGAAAGACTTGCAAGTGTTTTTAGTTATTCTTTCTGGATCATTGTCCCCATTTTAGAAATTACCCAACTAGCAACTACCCAAGAACCTGGGGCAAGAACCAGAGCCAAGAACCAGGATAATCTACATGCTCCCTCAGCAGCATCAACCGGGTGCAGCATCGTAGTTTACTCACAGAATCCTACTCATCAAATCATGGTGTTGCAAGGTTGAATCCTGCAAGGGTTAAGCGCTGCTTGCCCGCCCGCCTGCCAGGTCTTCCTATAGGTTGGGTGAAGCGTAGCGCAACCCAACATCACAGCCGAAAATCTTGGTTCAATAAACTTTATCGGAAATAAGGTTTCAAGAGTTGGAAATAGTGTTTTGGCGCGGCGAAGCCGGGCCAAAACACTATTTCCGATAAAGTCTAATGCTCGGATCATCGAATCCAGTTCAAGCATTCGGGTCGGGTGTTGGGTTACGCTTTGCTCCACCCAACCTACGAGTGATTGGGAACTAGCCGTTCACCTCACACAACGGAAAGTTCAATGGGTGCGATTCGATTCAGTTTTGATTCACCTGTCACAGCCCAGGGAGGGAAGAATGGCGCTAAAAGTCGATGTCATCCGTCCGGATGATTTATTGTTTCTACAAATCGAGTGTCACAATCTCCAACTCGATCCAGGAAGCCTCAGTGAGCCTGTGCTGATTCCTGAAGATGCGACACAATCTGCTTATCTGGTCGTCACCTTTCCGCCCCAAACGATCGCCGAAGAAGCCCTCTACGAAACCCTTCCAGCACTAGAAGGTGATGCGAAGCGACAAAACACCGAAACGCCCCAAGAAAAAGAACGACGGGAAAAGAGCAGCGGCGGAAGTTTGCCCCTTGAGCGAATTTTGCGAACGGGAAGCCTACGAGCCAGAATCGGACAGCCTTCGCGTCTTGTCTTCCAACTGCCTGCCAATAGTAATCCCCGCATTCCCTACACGATCGCCGGACTCCTCAACTGGACAGACCTTACCCTCAGTGTCTCCCCTCTGGCGAACATTGCCCCCAAACCGACCGCTGAGGAACGCAGTCAGGCTCCGGCGATCGCCCCACCCACCCCACTCGAAACGGCGATCGAAATCCCCTATCGCCTGATTTTGTCTCCCAACTCGGATGTCACCTGGCAACATGAGTTGTATCCCAAAACCCACGCCGGACGAACCGAACTTTGGCACACTCGGTTAACGCATCGGGGAAAGAGTAACGAGACTAATCCAGGAGACGATCTGGGGAACGATCCAGGGGATAACCCAGGAAATAATCCAGAGAACGCACCTCGGAAACCCATTGAACTTTCGCGGGCTCGTCCGGCTCCGCTGCGGGCGCTCTGGTCACCGGATTATGTTGCGAAACCTTCTCAGCCCAATATTACTTGGCCAATTCTAGGAAAACCCGATGAATGGGCGGGACAATCGGTGTTGACGGCTATGAATGGGCGCGATCGCCACGAAATCGTCATTCTCACCTCAGCCTTTTGGGGGTTTGTCAAAAGCCGAACCGATCTGGCTACCTACGAGCCTCAGCCGATTCAGGCAGAACAGGTGATGCTATCGGCTCTGGGCGGCTGGTTGAAGTCTCGCGGCAACTGGAACCCGCCGACTGAATGGATCTTCAGACGACCGTCACCCATTGACCCGATTAATCCCATCATCATTGATCCGGTCATCGTCGATCCGCTGCGACTCAATCCAGATGATCCGACTCAGACTCATCCAGCACAGAATAATCCAGCACAGACCGATGAAGGAGAAGTTGCGATACGTGCTGATGCAAAAGCTAGCGCTACCGCCCCCGCTTCGTTCAACACCATGCCAGAAGCGCTCCATCCTCCTTTCGCCTTTCCCCTTTCGCCTTTCCCCTTCCTCCCCAGCAATCAACCCGAGGCACTTGCCCCCCTGCGCTTTGGCCGCTTGGGCACCGATCTAAACCTCTCAGAATGGGTGCATGTAGCCACTCAAGGGCGCGATCACTATGTCCGCATTGTCTATGAGGGCTATCTTTATCCCTTTGGGCATCGTGCCGCGTTGATTAAGGTGACTGAGCGCAAGTTTCGAGAAGTCAACGGCGTGCCCTATGCTTATCTGGTGCAGCGGATGTATATTGTGGTGCGCCAGCCTTTGAAGGACTACCGCCTGAACAATGACCAACAGGAAGCTCTGCCCTTGGCGGGACGAGCCATGCCGCTGAAGCAGGTGCGAATGACGACGGTGGTGACTCCGGACATTGATCTACCCGTGCCGCTCGTGGGCAGTCCTGCCGATGTCAATCCCGAGTACTCTTTTTGGATTAGGGTCGCGGGACAAGATTTCCGGTTCCATGCGGTGGGACAGGATGAGGGGCGGCATCAGGTTGACTTTACAACGGCCTTGATTTTTGTACCGAACAGTGACGCGGGAAACAACGGTCGAGTCAATACCATTCGCAAGCTGTATAACCAATCGGGCGATCGCCGACTCTGCAACGTTCCTGGACAGGCGATCACCTACGCCAAACCCAACGGAGAGGACAGCGATAACACGACTTTGGTGACGCGATCGCTGCTCTTTGACACCGACAATTTTGCTAAGGCCAAGTTTATTCCCAAACTCGCACAAGCCGCCGTGCATCTGGCTGCCGTTGAGCAACTTCTAGGCACCACGGCTCCCACTGATATTCGATATTTTCCCAATTATCTCAACCAGGATTTTGACGGTGGCAATGAGGTTTTTGCAGAATTGCTGGCTCCTCTGACCTCGAAGTTTTCGGCGGATAAGGGCGGGGGAATTGCGACACCGGATTTGTCGATTAAGGGAGTGACGCGGAAACTGGGGGCGATCGCCGGAGATCTAGCCAAAGCAGCAATTGATAGCTTTGATCCCAAGGATTTCTTCAAAGATGTGGCCGATTCTGCCACCTTGTTTGGCAAGCTGAAGCTAACGGATCTGATCTCAGCGGGGGGCTTCAGCAATGCGCCCAAGGTTCAGTTCTTCCCAGAAACCACCCCGCCTTCGGTCAAACTGGACTGGAAACCCCAGATTGAGGAGGTTGAAGCGGGATTCTTTCGGTTCAAGAAGGAGGCGGGTTCTAGCCTGGTGATTCAAGGGCTGGTGGAGCAGCCGATGGGTGGGGGAGGGGGGCGATCGCAATTCACCGGAGAACTCACGAACTTTTATCTAGAATTCTTCAGCGTCGTCAAACTCAGCTTCGATGCCTTCCGATTCAAGGCTGAAACGGGGCAAAAAACGGAGGTCAATGTTCAACTCAAGGGCGACAATGCCCTGGAATTCTTGGGAGATCTAGAATTTGTCAACGATCTAAAAAACATCATTCCTCCTGGATTATTCGGCGATGGCCCTAGTTTAGAACTGACTCCCCAGCCTGCGATTCGCGCCGGATTTTCCATTGGTTTGCCGCCTGTGGAAGTGGGGGTGTTTGCCCTCAAGGATGTCAGTCTGGGAGCCGCGTTGACTCTGCCTTTTCTCAACGGGAGTCCACTGTTTGACTTTAATATTTCCGAGCGACAGCGTCCGTTTAATTTAACCATTGCGTTCTTTGGGGGCGGCGGGTTTTTCCGCTTGCAGCTTGACACTCAGGCGGTGCGAATCATTGAAGCAGCGTTTGAGTTTGGTGCTTCGGCTTCGATTAATTTGGGCGTTGCTAGCGGGGGCGTTTACATCATGGCGGGGATTTATTTCAAGCTGGAAACCAAGCCCGATGGCAAAAAGAAAGCCACGCTCGCGGGCTATTTCCGGATGGGTGGAAACTTGACGGTGTTGGGCTTTATTTCGGTGTCGCTGGAGTTCAACCTGAGCTTTACCTATGAGGAGGTCGGTAAGGCGACTGGGAAGGCGACGCTGACGGTGAAGGTCAAGGTGCTGTTCATTAGCAAATCTGTTGAAATCACCGTCGAGAAAACTTTTGGCGGTGGACAGGGTGACCCGATTTTTGCTCAGGTCTGGGATGTGCCTGAAGTTTGGCATACCTATGCAGGCGCTTTTGCTTAGGGGGGAAGCAGCTTCTTGATGGGGGCAAAAGATGCGGAAGGCGCAGAGACGCAGAGACGCAGAGAGACAAAGGCGCGGAGATACAGAGAGGTAGAGGCGCGGAGGAATTGTTTTTTTGCTTTGGGTCGGGATGGATATTTCGGGATTGAATGTTTAATTTTGAGGAACGTCAACATGGCTAGTCAGACTCTGCTTTTTACGGTGATGCCGCGTGGGATTAGTGTTAATCCGGATGTGATGCCTGTTTCGGTGTATGTTTCGCCTCGATTGTTTGGCGATCGCCCCTCCACCACCCTCCTAGAATTCCCCGACTGGCTCAACTGGACTACGCTTCTCCAAGCCAACGGCATGAGCTTGACCTTTCGCTGTAATGGCTTTGACACCAGGGCTTCAGTGACTCCCGATCGCCTCCAGCCCTCCCTTTGGAATGCTCTGTTTAAGCCTGAGACTTTGGTGCGATCGCACACCTTCGATAATTATGCAGATCATCAAATTGTTTCCTACTCGAATCGCAATGCGCTGTCTTTGCTAAAAGGTTTATATCAGAAAGCGAGTATTGATTTGGCGTTGCCGGAGAGAGGCGATCGCAGACAGCGAGAAGAACCTAGTAACTATGAAAAACTACAAGAATTAGTGACAGGTTTATCCGTGAATTGGAATGAGAATATCCGAGATTTTTATCGGGATGGGGGACGAGAGAGATTAGCACGGGTACAAGGGGCTATTCGACAACTGCCACTAGGCGCAGATGGGTTGTACCAGACGATCGCCATGGATCAGGAACAACTGGCTAATGTGCGATCGGCAGCCGCTCGGGAATTTGAGGTCTATCACCATTTGCCACCGGGGGCACCGATCGCCGACAATCCCCCCGACTTTGAAACCCTGCTCGATTTTCATCAGGTGTTGAGTTCGCTCAATTCCTACCCCGAATTGCTGCGGGCTTTGGGACTGGTGCTGGACTTTGATCTGCCCGTTGAAGCCGTGCCGATCGCCTCCGATGGTCGGATGAGTGTTGTTGAGGCTATGCCCAACTGGGACTGGACAGTGCCAACAACTGTAAGTCCTTTGGAAACCGCCTATGCCCATGTGGGATTTGGCGCGAGTCCTCGCTACTTTCTAACCCAGCCGAATCCCACCCAGCCCGAGGCCACGGGTCTGCTCAATCTGGATGCTCAGCGCTTTGGTTTGGCACAGGTGGATGTGGATGGTGGAATGCATAAAACGATTATGCTGGCGGAAACGGTACAGGAACAGCGGGATGAACGGGGCGATCGCATTCCCCCAGTTGTCTCTCCCCATCCCCAGGTGTTTGATCCCTCTGCCACGCTGCCTTCTTTGCGATCGGGCGGTTTCTCGCTGTTTGCCGATGAACAGGGAGAGAAATTACTGCGATCGTTCCAGGATTCCCGCGCCTTCCAGGAAGCGACAGAACTCCAGCAGCCCCAGCCCCACCCCTTCTTTGCCGAAGATTTAACCCATGGCTATCGCCTGGATGTCTGGGATAGCCACACTCAGGCATGGCACTCGCTGCACCGCCGCAACGCCATTTACACCCTGGAAGGCCAACCGTTAACCAGCCCCGATGAAGAAGGCTTTGCCGAACTCGCCGTGGCTCAACCCGCGCCCAATCCGGATAAGCCCCCACAAAAAGAGATCTATGTCCATGAAACCTTTGCCCGCTGGGCGGGCTGGAGTTTGAGCGTCCCCTTCCCCGGAAAAGCCCTCTCCAGTGACGCTGATCCGACCCAGGCGCTCAACCAACCCAGCACCGACCAGAATCAGCCCGTCACCCCGTTCAAGATGACAACAGACTTCCAGGTGGTGGGCGGTTCGCTGCCCAGTCTGCGGTTTGGTCGGCGCTATCGGTTCCGTGCCCGAGTCGTGGATATTTGCGGCAACAGTCTCGGCCTCGACCATCCCTTGCTCGATTCTCTCACCGCTCAAATGGCCATGCCCCAAGACCCCGAAGGCTTTGCCTATCTTCGTTATGAACCTGTGATTCCGCCCCAGGTGGTTCTGCGCGATGAACGCGGAGTCACCGCGCCCGGTTCCCAACTCGATCGCTTGGTGATCCGCACCTTCAACAGCGATCCCAGCCTTGACTACAGCGCCGCAGACTTGACCGCTAGCGATCGCCACATCCTCCCCCCTCGCACCAGTGTCGAACTCGCAGAACGCCTGGGAATGTTAGACGATGCCACCGGACGCATCAATCCCAGCCCCGCCTTATATAACCTGCTAGCGGCTAAAGATGGAGCCGAGTTAAACCAGGTCACGGTTCCGGTCGCGGGACAGGATCAGCAGTTTCCTTTGGAGAGGGGCGATCGCATTGACTCCCTCCCCTACATCCCCGATGTCCTGTCCCGAGGTGCCGCTCTGCGCGATTTACCTGGTACCCCCAATGAGAGCTTAGGCCAGGTTCAACCTGGATTAGACGAAACCCTAGAGGTGCCCTATCGTCCTCTGAATGATCCCAATCCGCGTCCGGGTTCAGCCACGCTAATCAGCTTTAGTGGCGAAGGTGATTGGCAAACTCTACAACCCTTCCGATTAGCGCTCAGCGATGATGGATCTACGGCTCCCACCTGGGATAGTCAAAACCGAGTGCTGACCGTCTCTCTGCCCAAGGGAACCAGCGCTGTTGTGCCCTTGACCAGCTATTTGAATCCCCAGGATTTGGCACTCATGGGCGTTTGGCAATGGCTGCGAGAATACATCGAAAACAAAGCGATTTTTGCCCCTGACCAACCGGGTTTTAATCCGGACTCAGAAGCCGATCGCATCGCCCATATTTTGCAGCGTGCCGTTGAGGGCGGACATTGGATGCTAACCCCGCCGCAACTCCTCAACCTGGTTCATGCCCTCCAGCAACCACTCGGACAACCCACCTTCACTGCCATCCCCGTGCAGCATGAACCCTACAACGAACTGCGCCCCCATGCCAACCTGCTGCAAGCCCCTCCCGAAGTGGGCATCACCCGCACCGGACGCTACTCGGTTGCCCCCAACCCCACCGAACTCAACCCCATCACCGCTTGGCGCAGACCCGGTTCTACCGATGCCTATCTCCTGGGTGGCTTACGGATTCATGCAGCGAGTACGGCACAGGTCGATCTGTTGGCCACCTGGGAAGACCCGATCGATGATGTCACCCAATCGGCACCCAGTTCAATTCAGCGATCGTCCCCCGTCGAGCAAATCCCCATCCTTTCCCTGCAAACTGGAGAAATCCAGGTCACACCCGATGGACGCGCCGTCGGCTACTATCATGCAGCCCAAGATCTCCTCTGCTTTGTGCGACAGGGCGATCGCCTCGGCAACCTGGGCGATCTGCTCGACTTTAATCAACCCTGGAATACCCAAACCTTTCCCGATCGAGATGGCGATCGCATTTACAACGATGCCGCTCCCCGTCACCGACTCCAGGACACTCGCCATCACCGCATCCATTACACCGCCCGTTCAACCTCGCGTTACTCCGAGTATTTCGCCCAGGATGCAGGACTCGATTTCACTCGCAGTAGCACGGAGATGACCGTTGATGTTCCCGCCTCCACCCGTCCGCTTGCGCCCCAAGTCGCCTATGTGATTCCCACCTTTGGCTGGCAGCGCCAAACCCAGACTAATCTGAAGCGCAGTGTCCGCTTTGGCGGTGGCTTGCGGATTTATTTAGAGCGTCCCTGGTTTTCGTCCGGGACAGGGGAGTTATTGGGAGTTGTGCTGTACGACTATTCTGGCAATCCAACGGATCTCGCTGATGCCCAGGAGCGCGATCGCTGGAAACCCTTCATCACCCAATGGGGCAACGATCCCATTTGGCGCACCCAGGGTTTATCTCAGGTTCCAGGAACCGAGCATTTTGTCGATGCGATCGCCCAGGAAACAGCCCTTAGCCTGGAAGAAGATGCCACCAAACGGGTCAATGTCGTGGGCTATCCTGTCGCCTATGATGCCGAACGACAAAAATGGTACTGCGATGTGGCGATCGATGCTGCCGCCACCTACGCGCCGTTTGTTCGGCTGGCACTCGTCCGCTACCAACCTTGTGCTCTGGAAGAAGCCAAACTTTCTCGGGTCGTGCTGGCGGATTTTGCCCAGTTAACCAGCGATCGTGCCGTTGTCGTCACCGCCGATCCCTACCATCCCCGCCAACTCCAGGTCACCCTTTCTGGCCTCAAACCCGCAGGCCCGACTCCGCGCCTTGTCCCCACGCCCACCCAGCCCGTCGAAACGCCTACCCAAATTGAAGTGCTGTTGCAGCAACGGGATGAGGCCATTAACAGCGATTTAGCCTGGACGACAATCGCTCTCATTTCCGCCGCTGCCTTGCCGCCAACTGCCGATCGCACCATTCTTTGGAGCGGTCGAGTTCAACTGCCCGAAAACCCAGTTCCCGATCGTTTCCGCCTGCTGATCCAGGAATACGAAATGCTCTCCGCCGATTACACGGTCAACGCCGATGGCACCACTAATCCTGCTATTCCCGCTGACCTGACGCCTGAGACTCGCATTCTGGGCATGGCTCCCCGACGGTTGGTGTATGCCGAGGCGATCGCACTAGATGCAGCACTATTAGCTCCGGCTCCGCCTGCAACGCGCCAAACCTTTCTAGGCTAATGGGGGCTAAGCTGATGGAGCCTGAGTTTGTAGAGCTTGAATTTGCTCAAGAGTTAACCCTGTGAACTGACTAATTTGTTCCAGCGGCAAGTTCCCCTGCAGCATCTTCAAGGCGATGGCCTGACGCTCCTCTTCTCGCCCTTTTTCTAGTCCTCGCTCTTCCCAGCTTGTCAAGGTTTCCATAATTTTTCCTTTTTGACCTTGTTCCATTTTATCAATTTCCGCCCGAAAGACCTGCTCCTCCTTGCAATGTGAAATCCTCGAAATTCTATACCTCTATCCAGAGGCTGAATCGAGTGCAAGTCCTACTTCCTGGGTTCCCTTCGATACGCTATAATCAACCCCTAAGCGTTCTTGCGGGACATTTCCGATGAAAATTCTCCACGGCACTTGGATTCCTCAGCCTGAAACGGACTTCATTCAAGGTGGAGCCTTTTATCTTTGGGTAGAGACAGAAGCTGCGATTGCTCCTCCCCCCTCCAAACGCAAAAAAGCAAGCTCAGCAACCCCGTCCCATCCTTACCATCTCAACGAAACCGCCCTCGCCACCTTCCTAGAACAGGAACTGGGCATCAAACCCCCGGCCACAGGACGCGCTCCCGCCTCGTTGGAATCAACGATCGCTCACCGCCATTTCCTAATGCCCAGCGCCGCAGGAGAACCCCTGCCCTCCCTGGAACTATCGCGCTATCTGGAAACCGAACTCCCCGAAACCTTTGAATGGCAATACTGGCCGATCGCCTGCTTCCCCACCACGACTCGTCTGGAAAATCAGCCCGTAGAAACCGTCATTAAACTCCTCAATGATTTGCACTTCATTGCGCTCTACGATTTAACCGAAGTGCAGTTTGGCTCCGATTTATTATTCTGGTATCACTACACCCAATTCTTCAAGCAAATCATTCTGCGCGACCAATATATTCCGGCTCTGCGCTACCGAGAGATTGCCGCCGCAACGCCTAAAGCTGCGGCGAAAACTGCAACAAAATCTACAACCAGTGGCCGGAAAACAACCTCTACCGCTCGAACGACGAAAAAAACGGCTGAGTCTACCCGTGCGATCGCCCCCCAATTTGAAATTTATTCCGGCTGGGAAATCATCTCCGATCGCTACGAAACCGAACTCCAGCGCTACGTCGAATGGATGCCCTTAGCCTGTGTTGCCGGATTCGCAGAACCCCCCGAAGCGCCCCAGTTCTACGATCGCACCACACTTCTCCAGCACTTCTCAGAATGTTTGCTGCACCAAATTGTTACCAGCACTGCCATCCCCGCTACCTTCGAGAAAAAAATCTTTGGCACCCTCATCGACGATTGTCTCCATCAACGCCGGGTAACCACCTCAGCAGGTCTGGATCAATATCAGCAATGGCAAACCTGGCGCGATCGCATCAGCCGCAACCAAGCCGCTGGCTCCTTCTATCTCTGCTTCCAACTCCAATCCCCCGATCGCCCCGAGCAGCCTTGGACGTTAGAGTTTCAGGTTGCACCCCGGCAAGATCCCTCTGCAAGGCTGTCATTGGGGGACTATTGGCGATCGCCCCCCACTCGTCAAAAGCAACTCCTCAAATCCTTCGGCTCCCACTTTGACCAACATCTGCTCACCCAGCTTGGCTATGCCGCCCGTATCTATCCTAAGATCTGGCAAGGCTTAGAAACCCATGAACCTGCTGAAATTTCCCTATCCCTCGACGAAGCCTTTCAGTTTCTCCAGGAAGCCGCCTGGATTCTGGAAGAAGCCGGATACAAAGTCATTGTCCCAGCCTGGTGGACACCCAAGGGCAGACAGCGCGCCAAAATCCGCCTCAAGGCCAAAAGCTCAGGTCAAAAAGCTCCCGGCAAGGTTTCTTCCGGCTATTTCTCCAAGGATTCTCTGGTGTCCTATGAATATGAATTGGCGATCGGCGGTGAACGAGTTAGTGAACAGGAATGGCAAGCCCTGGTGAACGCCAAAACGCCCCTGGTACAATTCCGGGGAGAATGGATGGAACTCGACCAGGACAAGATGGAGGAAATGCTGAACTTCTGGAAAAAACACCAGCAAGAGAACCCCGAACTGTCCCTCGCCGACTTCATGAAACTCACCGCCGAAGGAGAAACCAACGAACAGCTAGAAGTCGATCACGACCAAACTCTCAGCGAAATGCTCGACAAACTCCGCGACCAAAGCCAGCTTGAGCTAATCACCGATCCCGCAGGCTTCCAGGGCAAACTCCGCGACTACCAAAAACGCGGTGTCTCCTGGATCAACTACCTCGAAACCCTCGGCCTCAACGGCTGCCTCGCCGACGACATGGGCCTCGGCAAATCCGCTCAAGTCATCGCCCGCCTCCTCCAAGAACGCACCCCCACCCTCCTCATCGCCCCCACCTCCGTCGTCGGCAACTGGCAAAAAGAAATCGAAAAATTCGCGCCCCAATTGCGATCGCTCGTCCACCACGGCAACCAGCGCCTCCAAGACCCCAAAGCCTTCCAGCAAGCCGTCCAGGACTGCGACGTGCTAATCACCTCCTTTAGCCTCGCCCGCAAGGACGAAAAGCTCCTGGGCAGCATCGACTGGCACCGCCTCGTCGTCGATGAAGCCCAAAACATCAAAAACCCCAAAGCCGCCCAAACCAAAGCCATCCTCAAACTCCCCGCCCGTCACCGTCTCGCCCTCACGGGTACCCCCGTCGAAAACCGCCTGCTCGACCTCTGGTCTATCTTCAATTTCCTCAATCCGGGCTACCTCGGCAAAGAATCCCAGTTTCGCCAATCCTTTGAAATTCCCATCCAAAAACACAGCGATCGCGCCCGTTCCACCACCCTCAAAAAACTCGTCGAACCCTTCATCCTGCGTCGCGTCAAAACCGATCAATCAATCATCCAAGACCTGCCCGACAAAGTTGAACAAAAGCTCTACTGCAACCTCACCAAAGAACAAGCCTCCCTCTACGAAGCCGTCGTCCAAGAAGTCGAAAAAAATATTCAGTCTAGCGAAGGTATCCAGCGTAAGGGGCTGATCCTCTCCACGCTGCTCAAACTCAAGCAAATCTGCAACCATCCCCGCCAGTTTCTCCAGGACGGCAGCGAATTTACACCGGAGCGATCGCACAAACTCGAACGCCTCACGGCCATGATCGAAGAAGTCAAAGCCGAAGGCGAAAGTTTACTGATTTTTACTCAGTTTACAGAACTAGGTGATGCCTTAGAAAAATACATCAAACACACATTGCGCTACAACACCTATTACATCCACGGAGGCACAGACCGAAACAAACGCGAACGCATGATCGAAGAATTCCAAGATCCTGACTCCGAACCTTCTGTCTTCATCCTCTCCCTCAAAGCAGGCGGCGTCGGCATCACCCTCACCCGCGCCAACCATGTCTTCCACTTCGATCGCTGGTGGAACCCCGCCGTCGAAGACCAAGCCACCGATCGCGCCTTCCGCATCGGCCAAAAGAAAAACGTCTTCGTCCACAAATTCGTGGCGATCGGCACCCTCGAAGAACGCATCGACCAAATGATCGAAGACAAAAAGAAACTCGCCGGGGCGATCATCGGTGCAGATGAATCCTGGCTCACCGAACTCGATAATGAAGCCTTCAAGAAACTGATTCAGTTGAATCGGAGTGCTGTTTTGGAGTAGGGAGGAGTGGGGCGAAAGGGGAAAGGGGAAAGGGGAAAGGGGTATCTAGGAGAAGGACAAGAAAATCTCTTTAATCCCTCTAAAGATTCTTTCAAAGATCTTTTCAAAGATTCCTTCAAAGATCCCTCCTAAGATCCCTTAGAGTTCTCTCACAATCCCTTCAAAGATCTCTTAGGTTCGCTTAATGATTTCTCCAAAAAATTCTTCAAAGATCTCTTAGGTTCGCTCGATGATTCCTCCCACAATTCCTTTCCTAATTTCTTCAAGTGTTGCTTCAAAAATTCCTCCCAAGATTTCTCCCAAGATTTCTTTAGTGATCTCTTTAGATATTTCTCCAACAATTCCTTCAAAGATCCACTCAACGTCCCCCCTTTCTCCCTTTCCCCTTCCCTAAGGAGTCTCCCATGCCACAATTCACCCGTTCCTGGTGGGGCAACAAATTCATTGAAGCGCTAGAAGAATTCACCGACTCTGGACGACTGGGGCGAGGTCGGAGCTATGCGCGGGGCGGCAAAGTCAAGAGCTTCAAAATCAACGATGGGGTGGTGCAAGCAGAAGTTAGGGGATCGGTGAACCCTTACTTTGGCGTGTACAAAGAACCGCTCTACAAAACCCAGATTGAAATTCAGCCCATTAGCCGTACTCAGTGGACAAAGGCGATCGCCCAAATTGCCTCCAAAGCCAGCTTCATCTCCAAGCTGATGCTCAACGAAATCCCCGACAACATCGAGGATGCCTTCACCCCCCTCGGCCTGCATCTGCTGCCCCATAGCGCCAAGGACTTCAAAACCTCCTGCTCCTGCCCCGACTACAGCAACCCCTGCAAACATATCGCCGGGGTCTACTACCTCGTCGCCGCTGAACTCGACCAAAACCCCTTCCTCCTGTTTGAACTGCGCGGCCTTTCCCAGACCGAACTGCAAGCCGAACTGGCCAAAACTCCTCTGGGCATGGCGCTGTCGGCTGAATTGACGGCTCAAGTCCTGGAACCTGCGATCGCCACCACCTACTACACCCGCCCCCGCCGCCTCCCCCTCACCACCACCCCAGCCAAAACCAAAACTAGATCTAAGACTAAAGCCAATTCCGCCTCGACCGAGCTAGACCCAGCGACGATCGAAGCCAGTTCCATTGCCCTGAAAGACTACTGGCAAGGAGCCAAACGCCTCCCCGCAACAATCGATGTACCCAGCCAGGGGGGAATTGCGGCGATCGTCGTCAAAAAGCAAGGCGACTATCCCCCGTTCTGGCAGGAGGACACCTCCTTTATCGCGGTCATGGAAGAATTGTGCGATCGCGTCCGTGCCAAACACAAAGATGTGCTTTGACGTTAGCTTGCGAGGATATTTGAAGGATCGTTACAAGGAGTGATTGCAGAACAAAATCTCATTGAACTCTATCGGATTTTGACAAAAGCAGTTATCCATCCTGGGCAAGAGGCTCTAAAATGCAAATTGCGCTTCGGCAAATCATCCCGTCCGACTGCATTCCTGCACAACAACCTCGCCTTGCCCTATGAACTTGGATTTACTCCTTCTGGTTGTCTACCTCATTGTTGTCACCTACATCATCAGTCAGGCCATTACTTCCCTGTCTGATCAAACCAAGGTTGCCACGGTAGGAAAACATTTAGAAGAACAACTCGAAGCAAAGAAAATAGATGGCAAGCCCTTAAAAGACCTAGTAGGGATCAGTTTCCGCTTTGAAGACCGCTACAAATTTGACCAGCAGCCCAAAACCCTGACTATCACCGTCGAAAACAAATCCACCGACTATTACCTCTACGTCGATTGGGACAGCAGTTCCCTCACCACCTACGACCCCAACCAGTCCCGGCGTGTCATTCGCATCGCCCCTGACCAGCGCATCAGCGATGTCGGACTTCCCCAAGTCTTCAGTGCCATCCCGCCCAAGCTCAAACTCCAAGCCTCTATCACCTCCGAGGCCACCCTCAAATGGAACGCCACTGAGCAAGTCATGGCCATCAACGAACCCATTATTAACCTCGACCTGCTCAAAACAGTGGCCAAAAAGGTGACCACTCCTCAATTCATCAAAGACATCGACTTTAACTTCCGCGAACGCCGCAAACCCATCGAATTCTATCTGCGGCTGCTGCTGCGAATTACCGATGTCACCCAGGAAGAAGGGGACGATCGCCTCCAACAAATCACCACCCTCTACGGCAAAGGCAACTACCAAACCCTCCTCACCTGCAAATTCACCGTCACCAAGATGGCCTGGGTCGATCAGATTCCCTGGAACCCTCAGAAGTAAGGGGAGTGAACAAGTAGATGGGCGGATAGGGGGCGAAAGGGGAAAGGGAAAAGGGAAAAGGGGTAACCCAGAAATACTATAGATTGAACTTCATAGATTGAACTCCGCTCTTTCCCCCTTCGCCTTTCGCCTTTCCCCTTTCGCCTTTCCCCTTCTTCTCCCTACTCCCTTAGATGTGTAAGATAGAGCAAGAGAAGAGGACAACTGGTGGTTGCAGGCTTTGGCCTGAGGAAAGTCCGGGCTTCCGAAAGACCAGACTTGCTGGGTAACGCCCAGTGCGGGTGACCGTGAGGATAGTGCCACAGAAAGATACCGCCCGAGCGATTTTGGAGGTTAGACCTGTAATTTTGGATTTTGGATCGTTCATTCTATTCAAACTTCAAAACCTAACCTCCAACCCTCGGGTAAGGGTGCAAAGGTGCGGTAAGAGCGCACCAGCAACGTCGAGAGGCGTTGGCTCGGTAAACCCCGGTCGGAAGCAAGGTCGAATGGAGCAACGGTTGGTCTTTTACCCGCTCCAGACAGGGTGGGGCAACCTGCCTTGTGCAATCCGCTAGAGGTGTTTGGCAACAAGCATCCCAGATAGATAACCACCCTTGACAGAACCCGGCTTATGTTGGCCTCTTCTCTCTTCCACAAAACGCTGTACGCTCGATAGATTGTCTGATGGGACACAAGACGCTACTGCGCGACAGTTGCAGCAATTGGTTGAAAAACTAGGGATAGAAGATCCATCAGCGGTGCGCTGGGATTGGTTAGATTTGGCGCTTACCCATCCGACGATGTCGCCTGAACTCAACTATGAACGGTTGGAGTTTGTCGGGGATGCGGTGATTCGGCTAGCGGCGGCAGAGTTTTTGTTTGAAACCTACCCGGATGCGACAGAAGGACAGTTGTCTGCGATTCGAGGGGTGCTGGTGAGCGATCGCCTCTTAGCCCAAATTGCCAACTGTTACGGTCTCGATCGCTACCTGCTGATGTCCGAGAGCGCCATGGGCGACAAAGCCGGGGTCGAAACCCGCCTTGCCGCTGCCTTTGAAGCAACCCTGGCCGCGCTCTATCTCAGCACCCACAACCTTAAACTGGTGCGCCCCTGGCTCGATTCCCATCTGGAACAACTGGCAGAAACCATCCGCCGTGACCCTGCCCTACAAAACTACAAG
>JALOOP010000462.1 GCA_025454315.1 Oculatellaceae cyanobacterium Prado106 | reverse complement strand
TGGGAGATCGGATGCAATTCTCCCAGGAGACACTTCGTGAAAGAAGCGTTATCTCTATGACATTGACTTAATGACATTGACTTAATGACATTGACTTAAAGTTGGTTATTCGATGTGTTTTACCGGATTTCTTCATAGAATCGTTTGAGGTAGGTTGCAGATACGCCCACGCCCCAAAGGCAGCCGACGTAGAGATAAATGAGATTGGCTTTGAGAACGCCCCATTTGGCCACTCGGCGATCGGAGGATTGGACAATTCGATTGACCTGATGAATCTGACCATGGTGACAGATGCGCCGACAGAGATCCGCTTCTTCCATGATGGGCATGGCTGCATCAAATCCATTGCAGGCTTCAAAGGTGGCGCGACGACAAAACATGACTTGATCACCAAAGAGCAACCTCAGTCGTTTGAAGAAAAACAGATGGGGACGGAAAAACAGAGGCGCATAGTAAGTCTTGAGATAGTTGTGGAGCGAGATTCCCCAGCGAATTCCCCTGGTGCCTGTCATCAGTGAAATGAATCCGCCACAGACAACCTGGGGACGAGCCAAGGTGCGTTCAATGACCTGAATCATGTCGTCGGGAACCAGCGTATCGGCATGGAGAAAACATAGGACTTCTCCTGTGGCAGCAGCGGCTCCCAGGTTCATTTGGTGCGATCGCCCTCGTCGCTCAGTGGGGACGACTTTGGCTCCGTTTTTTTGGGCGATCGCCACTGTCCCGTCCTGGCTTTCGGCATCCACGACAAACACTTCCCAGGGGGGTGGATTCAGCAAGCTGAGGCAGCGCAGGGTCTTCTCCAGACAAGCTTCTTCATTGAGCGTTGGGATGATGATGGAAACCTGAAGGGTCACAGTAAAGGATGCTCCACGGGGTTGAAATCAGAGAACGAGGCAAAGGAATCGGGGCAGAGATGAGAGGTTGTTCCCAAAAACTTAGAATAATGCAGATATCTGGGCATCTCTCTGGAGCATGAGGCGAATGGATGATGGAAGCTGAAGTGGGTGACGGGATTGGCTGGGGCGATCGCAATGTCTGGATTATCCTTTCAGTGCGGTTGATGAGCCTTACAAGGGTTGGTTTAGGATCACTTCCCTTGGGTCAGGCCGATGGGTGGGATCGTACTTTTTCTGAAAATCATGTAAACTTATATTACAAGGAATTCAGACTTTGCTGAGAGGGGTTCTATGGGGCAACTTGGCAGCATCGAGGTCTAAATTTTTTGTTCTAGAACCCGTTTTGATTTGGCTTGAATTTAATTTAGAAACGATTCAGATTATCCAAGAGAATGCTATGACCACAACGAAGGGCTTCGGTAAAACTCCCCCTGCACCCAAGGTTTCTGCCCGATCGCAGCAGCGCGCTCAGGCTGCTCAAGAATATGATGAGATGAAAACCAAGGGTGTGCCGGACTTTGAGGTTTACATCCGCATCAAGGATAAGAAGCCCTGGTATCCGGTTGGTTCCATTGCGGTCAAGCGCTCTAGCCAAATTCATCAGGCGATCTACGCCAATCAAGAAGACTTGCTACAGGGGGCATTCCGCCTCTTTCCCATCCTCAAGAAAAATCAGCAGCAGCTAGAGTATGGGTTTCGGCTGAAAGAATTTAAAGATGAGCCGATTCAATTGGCTGAGCCTCCCGCTGAGAATGTGGGCAATGCGGTACAGGGAGCGATCGCCAAAGCTCGAAACAAGCTGGCGGATTTATTCCAGCCCAAAAAATAACTTGCAAGTGAGGATTGGGCGTGATCTAATTTAGAGATAAACTTTTGTGTACGGCTGCGCTGCTATGCAAAAACGATCTCCTTAATCGTCAATCCCGAAGATTAGACAATTGGAAAGCAATGCAGGGTGTAGGAAAGCCTCCTACACCCTGCATTTTTTTTGAGGAGTCGGCGATGTTGAGATAACTTGGAAGGAAACCACGCAGCCACCCCAAACCAACGGGCTGAAGGTAGAATCGGTATTCTTCACACCTCCTTTACAAAGCCTTAACCCAAAGGATGTTGAATTTACGGATTGCGATCGCGTTTATTTTTTAGACACTGGATGCAATGTGAAGTTGACGTTAAGACCCTGTCGCTCTATCGTCCCATTGTTCTGAGGTTCCGAAGGTTCGCGTAAACCCAAAGGTCTTAATGGTCACTCAGCATTCACTTATCATTCTAGAATCGATAAACCCCAGAGTCGGTAGCCCCAGAAACGGTAACTCCAGAAACAGTAACTCCAGAAACAGTAACTCCAGAAATGGTAACTCCAGAAACGGTAACTCCAGAAACGGTAACTCCAGAAACGGTAAACTCAGCGACTATTCAATGGCAACTCAAGATCGAATCTTTGAATATTGATCCCTAGAATTGATTCCTTAGAAATTGACGACTCAGAAATTAACGGTTCAGAAACAACTCAGCAATTACTCATAAGCGACTTAGAAATTGTCGGCTCAGATGAATGATTGGTAAATCGATCGCTGCTTTTTGTCCTGGTGTGTACGGCTAACAAAGCGATCGAAGAATTGGGATAGGGCTTCTCGTAATTTTGTGGCGATCGCCAAGCTTTTTGTGGGCTTTGCTGATTTGCCTTGGCTAATTTTTCAGGGAATAGGGCTGCTTAAGATTTATGGGCGATCGCCAAGCTTTTTCCAGGCTTTGCTGATTTGCCGCGACTGATTTTTCCATACAGGTGTGTCTCCCATAGAGAACTGACAGATATCAGATTGATCTACCAAAAGTTCATTGAACGATTCACTCAAAAGTTCATTGGATAGTTCGCGTTGAATAGTTCATTGGAAAGTTTATTGAACGGTTCACTCAAAAGTTCATTGGACAGTTCACTAGATACTTCATTGAATGATTCACTCAAAAGGTCATTGAATAGTTTATTGGACAGTTCATCAAACAGTTTATTGGATAGTTCAATCAAAATTCATTGGACAGTTCATTGGATAGTCCATTGACAAGTTCATTCAGAAGCTCATTGGACTAATTATTGAACAGTTCATTGGATAGATTATTGAACAGATCATTGGACAGATCATTGGACAGATCATTGGAACTGTGATTCATCTCGAATCAACTGTTTTTCTTGCAAACCTGGTCATGCAGAAGGATGAAGGAGCAACTGTTGGCTCCTCTCCCGTTCTGCTGCCTTCTATTTCAGGATTTTTCTTTATGGCACCTTCTGTACAAGGTCGTTCTTTAGGCATGGGCTTAAATGGCATTGCGGATTATTCGACCGAACTTCCGTTTTTGGATGCCTTCCAGTTTTCGCGGGAATGGTTTGCCCAGAGTGCTACTCAATGGCAAACGGGGGAACCGCTGAATTTGGATGCATCGGGATGGGTGAAATCTTTGCCCAGAGCAGGAAGTACTGCTGGCACCTTGATGCTCCGGGATATGCCGGGGAATTATCGCACAGGACGCTATGTGGTCACCTATGACGGAACCGGGAGGCTGGAGTATGGGTTGGATGCCAGGAAGGTGGACGCTGAGTCTAAAGCGGGACGGGATGTGATTCAGGTGAATCAGGCAACGGGCGGCGGCATTTATTTGAAGCTGACGGAGACTGATCCGAAGAAGACGGGAGACTATATTCGGAACATTCGGGTTTACCATGAAGATGATTTGCCGTTGATTGAATTGGGAATGCAGTTTAATCCGCAGTTTACTCAGAAGATTAAAGACTTTGGGACGCTGCGGTTTATGGATTGGATGGAGACGAATGGCTCTCCCCAGAAGGACTGGAGCGATCGCCCCAAACCCACCGATGCTACCTGGTCATGGCGCGGCGCACCCGTGGAAGCGATGGTGGCGTTAGCCAATGAAACGGGCACTTCTCCCTGGTTCACGATGCCCCATCGAGCCACGGATGATTACATTGCCAAGTTTGCTGCCTATGTGCGCGGCAACCTCGACCCAAAACTCCAGGTTTACGTGGAGTATTCCAATGAAGTTTGGAACTGGCAGTTTCCTCAGACGCATTATGCCGTTGAGCAGGCCGAAAAACGCTGGGGCAAAAATCCCGTGGGCGGCGGTGGTTGGATGCAGTGGTATGGGATGCGATCGGCAGAGAACGCCAAGATTTGGAAGAATACCTTTGGGGGACAGCGCGATCGCGTCGTCGCCGTTCTGGCTACCCAGACCGGATGGAAAGGCTTGGAAGAACCTGCGCTCAACACACCTGCCTGGGTCGCAGAAGGTCATGAACCCGCTTGGAAATCCTTTGATGCCTACGCGGTTACCGGGTACTTTACGGGGAACATGGGGCTGGCGGAGAATAGTGCTGTTGTGAAATCCTGGCTGTCTGCTCCAGATGGTGGTTTTAGCAAAGCGTTCCGACAGTTGCGCGTGGGGGGTGTGATTCCTGGCTCCAATCAGGACTCGGTGGCCGACGCGATCGATCGGTTTCGCTACCATGCCAATGTGGCGCAGAAACATGGTTTGGATCTGGTGGCCTATGAGGGCGGTCAGCATCTGGTTGGGGTGGCAGGCGTGGAGAATGATCAGGCATTGGCGCAGTTTTTCATTGCGTTGAATCGTCGGCCTGAGATGCGAGAGTTGTATCTAGAATTGCTCAACGGTTGGAAACAGGCGGGTGGTAAGCTGTTTAATCATTTTGTCGATGCCAGTACACCGACCAAGTGGGGCAGTTGGGGCGCATTGGAAAGCGTTAACCAAACCACGTCTCCGAAGTATTCCGCGTTGATGGATTTTATCAGCAAAAATAACCGCTGGTGGGATGAACCAGAATCACCCACGAGACTCGGTTTATTTCAACGTGGAACAGGCTCCGATGATGCGATGAATGGCGGACAATATGATGATATTCTCCTGGGACGAGGCAACAACGATCGCATCTCCGGTGGCAATGGTAGCGATCGCCTCCATGGTGAAGGGGGCAATGATATCGTCAATGGTGGTGCGGGCAACGATCGCCTGGGCGGTGGCAACGGGGCAGATCAGCTCACAGGAGATGCGGGAGCCGATTGGCTGATCGGGGGCATGGGGACGGATCAGTTGACAGGTGGGGGAGGGGGCGATCGCTTCATTTACTCCAGCTTTAGCCCCAGTGGGATTTCGCCGATGAATGCGCTGCAAATGTCGCTGGTGAATGCGCCCGATCGGATCATGGATTTTAGGCCGGGAGAGGGCGATCGGTTGATGCTAGATTTTGATGGGAATCTGGCGACAGCGAATTTGCCGAAGCGGTTGGTGAGTGTGGGTACACAATCGGGAAAAACGCTGATGGATGGGGTGCGATCGGCCTATTCGGCGAATCGTTTGCAGGCTCAGGAAGCGCTCTTTTTCAAATGGGGCAACAAAACCTATTTGACGGTGAGCAGTGGGGCTTCTGGATTTTCGGAACAGAAGGATCTGGTGGTTGAACTGAACGGAGGTGCAAATCCGTTTCAACCGACTCTAGGAACGCTCAAGGTGACGGATTATTTTCAATCTTGAAGATTCTCTCTATTTAGCTCCTTGAATCCTAATTTCATAGGAAGAGTCCCATGATTGTAGGATGGGTTGGTGTAACGCATCATCGCGCATCACAGAGCTATCGATGATACGTTATGTGAAAATTGAGGATTAAATCCGGTAATTCTTGTGGGGTAACCATTCAGGGGGGGTACGAAGTTAATAGGGTTTGAGGCACTTTTCAGCCCAGAAAACTGAGCAAATGAGGCTAAATTAGCCTGTTCAAGTGGCT
>JALOOP010000461.1 GCA_025454315.1 Oculatellaceae cyanobacterium Prado106 | reverse complement strand
GACGCTCGAAAAAACCCCCCGTTCCGAATTCCTGGCCGGATGCCGAGGGATTGTGCCCCTGGTGCTGGGAGCCGTTCCCTTTGGCATTATTTTTGGCACGCTGGCGGCTGGTAGTGGGCTGTCCTTTGGCGCAACCTTGAGCATGTCGGCGTTTGTGTTTGCGGGTTCCTCGCAATTTATTGCGCTGGGGCTGTTGAAGGCGGGGACGGCGCTGCCGTTGATTATTTTGACGACTTTTGTGGTGAATTTGCGGCATTTGCTCTATGCCGTGAGTTTGGTGCCCTATTTGCAGAAATTGCCGCAACGCTGGAAGTTGATTTGTGGCTTTTGGTTAACCGATGAGGCGTTTGCAGTTGCAATTACTCGATATCAACAGGGCGATCGCTCTCCCTACAAACATTGGTATTACCTGGGTGCAGCACTGTTTATGTACACCAACTGGCAGATTTCTACCCTGGTGGGGCTGACGGTAGGGCAGTGGATTCCCGATGCGGCGAACTGGGGGCTGGACTTTGCCATGTCGGCGACCTTCATTGGCATGGTAATTCCGTACCTGACGAATCAACCTATGGTGGTGACGGTGGTGGTGGCGGGGTTGGTTTCTCTGTTGGCGCATTCTTTGCCGCATCAACTGGGATTGATGGTGGCTGCGATCGCCGGAATTGCCGCCGGAGCCTGGACTGAGTGGAAGTTCTCACCTTTGTCCAAAGGATAAAACCATGACCGAGGTATTGTGAATCACACAGGATTAACTCTGCTATGAATGGAACGATGAACGAAGTGCTTTTAATTGCCGGAATGGCCTTGGTGACGATCGCCATTCGCTACCCAATGCTGGCAATCAGTGGCCGCATCCGTCTATCAGAGAGGTTTCTCCAGCTTTTACGCTATGTGCCGCCTGCGGTGTTGACGGCGATCTTGGTGCCTGCGGTGCTGATGCCGAATGAGGGCGTTTTGGCGGTGAGTTATACCAATGCTCGGTTGGTGGGGGCGATCGCTGCGATTCTGGTAGGAGTGTGGCGGAAAAATTTGCTGTTGACGATTGTTACGGGGATGTTTGCATTCTTTGCTTGGCAGGCTGTGCTGTCCGTTCTGCCGCATTCTGGCTGAAGGATGGGCGGATTATCCGCATCTTGAAGGTTCACCATCTCCAGGGTTTCGCGCCCCCCAGCCCCAACTTTGGGGGAGCCGAGCTTTCGCTGAATCTTGATAGGAGGTTCGAGGAAGTAATCCTTGAAAAATTATTGAATTCAAAGTCCCTCAAAATTGAAGAATCTAGGGACATTTTCAGGAACCAATCCCGGCAAGATCATTGAATTCAAAGTCTCCCCAATTTGATACTGCTGGCGAAATATTGCTTAACGTCTATTTCAATGAAGTTTGTTTAGAAATTGAGCTACGCCACCAGGCTATTACCCCACCCTAACCCTCCCCTTGCAAAGGGGAGGGAACCGAACTTCCGGATTCTTTCTAAAGCTGATGCAATGAGTCAGATAGCTGGTTTCCACCCTTTGCAAGGGGGGATTAAGGGGGGTGAACCGGGAGCTTGGCGATGTTACGAAGCATTTCGCTAGCAGTATCAAATTTGGGGGATTTAGGGGGCGAAAACCTCAAAGCGAATCCAACTAGACTAGAAGCCAACTAGATTAACAGGCCAAGGCCAGGAATTGGAGGGCAAGAACCAGGAATTGGGTAAAGCATTCACAGGCATCTCACCCCCCGCATTGGCATTAGACGAAGGTGAAGTCAGCGGCAGTAATGGTGTTTCTGCGAACGCGCAGGAGAATGGCTAACTGGTCATCCCCCGCACTGATTAGCGTGTTGTTGCCGCGTTGAGTGATGGTCAGATCGCGGAAGCTGATGGCTGGGTCGAGTCCCAGGCGATCTTGGCCGTCTTGGAAGCGGCGAATTGTGTCTCGCCCTGCGCCAGTGGAAAGGATCAGCGTGTCGCTGCCGGGGCCGCCGTTCATCAGGTCGGCTCCTGCGCCGCCGTCAAGGATATCGTTGCCCTGGTTGCCGAAGAGGGTGTCGCGGCCATCGCCGCCGTCTAGTTCGTCGTTGTCGATGCCGCCGACGAGGGTATCATCGCCGCCGCGTCCGGTCAGTTCATCGACACCGCGATCGCCCTGGAGAAAGTCGTTGCCGTTGTCGCCGTCTTCGTCGTCGCCGACCAGTTCATCATCGCCGTCGCCGCCGTAGAGTTGGTCGCTGCCATCGCCCCCAAAAAGGCGATCGTCATCTGCATCACCGAAGATGCGATCGTTGCCATCTTCCCCTGCGATCCGATCTTCACCGGAACCGCCAAAGAGGCGATCGTCCCCGTCGCCGCCGAGGATATCGTCATCGTCCTCTTCGCCGCGAATCGTGTCGTCATCGTCGCCACCGCGCAGGTCGTCATCGCCATCGCCACCAAAAATTTCATCTTCGCCGTCGCTGGCAAAGACCGTATCATCACCATCATCGCCGCGCACTTCATCATCGCCGCCTCGGGGGTCAAGGCGATCGTCACCACCCCGTCCCTCGATTTCATCGTCGCCGCTGGTACCCCGCAGAAAATTGGCTCGATTGTCGCCTCGAATGGTTCTGCCGTCGCCATCGTTGCCAAAAAGGTCATCAAAAATATTTCTGGTTCGTCGCATGTTAAAAAACTCCTCAACCCTGTTCACAATGAATGTTTATAGCATGTTCGCGGCTGTCCACGGACTATTCACGGCTGTTCACAGATGCCGTCTTTAGCCGTACTATCAAGCTGTGCTAAAGCGACATCAACCCTAAGCTGCATTGTGCGTCAACTCCATTCACCCTGAGCCATTCCAACCGGTGACTAAAGATACCAGATTACCGCATCCTTGCTGAGCGTCAATACTATCTCAACAAAAAATAGGTAAGGCCATTACTCTGCTCTTTTCACCGAAGTCCTCTACGCGAATCAATTAGAGGAAAATCCTGATTTTAGCAGTGTAAATTCATACTACGGTCTTGTTTATCCGCCTTTCGGTCATATTTTTAGTAGGTGTCCCATGGGGTGATATCCAGGGTTTTCTGACATTTTTTCTGACATTAAGGTTTCTGACATTAAGGTTTATCGGTTGTTAGGGCTGAAGTTGTTTGAGTTGGGGCAACAGCGCTTGAAAGGCAACGCCCCGATGGCTTACTGCATGTTTGACTTCGGCAGGCATTTCAGCAAAGGTCATGCTCTGGGATGGGACATAGAAGATGGGGTCATAGCCAAATCCTCCCGTTCCCCGAGGGGCTTGCAGGATTTCGCCGGGACAGATGCCTTCGGTTTGTAGCACGATCGCCCCATCCGGCTGTGCGATCGCCACTGCACAAACAAACTCGGCTCCTCGATTCGGGGTATCGCCCAATTCTGCCAACAGCCGTTCAATCCGGTTCTGGTCGGAGGTGCCATAGCGGGCTGAATAGATGCCGGGTGCGCCGTTGAGGGCATTGACCCGGAGTCCGGAATCGTCTGCGATCGCCCATTCCCCCAGCGCTTTTGCCACCTGTGATGCCTTGAGACAAGCATTGGCTAAGAAAGTTTCTCCCGTTTCTTCAATGTCCAACTCAGCAGGCTTCAGCGCTAGTTCCCAGTTCAACTCTGGGTCAGTGAGATAGGCTTCCATCTCTTTCAGCTTGCCGGGATTACTCGTCGCCACAATCAGCCGCATAGGAAAAACATCCGCGAAACAATAAAGAATGCCAATCTCTCGCTCACGCCTAGGCAATTCCAGCCCATTTCTCGGCCCAGGCCAGGTTTTGCCGCACTTCTGCCGCCGTCAGCGCCTCTGAATAGAGTCTCAGCACAGGCTCCGTGCCGCTAAAGCGAATCAGCAGCCAGCTTTGATTAGCCAGTTGAAACTTATAGCCATCCACCGTCAGGCAATCGAGGACGGCCTGTCCTGCAATTTCTTGGGGCGGATTGTTCTGGAGTTGTTCTAGCAGGCGCGATCGCACTTCCATACTGGCGAGCGGCAAATCGGTGCGATCGTAAGCCGAGAAATAGTTCGTCTTCTCCTGCAAGCGCCGATACAAATCGCTCAAGTCCATACCCGACTGGACGATCGCCTCCAGCACATACAGCGCCGAAAGCAGCGCGTCCCGTTCGGGAATATGGTTGCCGTAGCCAATGCCGCCCGACTCTTCGCCACCCAGCATCACCTTGGCTTCCAACATGCGATCGGCAATGTACTTGTAGCCAATCGGCGTTTCATAGACCGAGCGGTTATAAAGCTGCGCCACCTTGGGCATCAAATTTGAGCCACTAATGGTTTTGATGACTTCGCCCTCAAAGCCCCGGTTCACCGCCAAATGCTCAATCAACACCGGAATCAAGACCTGGGAACTGAGGAAATGCCCTTGTCCATCCACAGCGGCAATGCGATCGCTATCCCCATCAAACACCAGCCCCACCGACAATCCCGCAGTCCCTCCCGCTTCTGCCTGCTGCCGATGTTCCTTCATGGCGCGGAATAGATTGGGCAGATAGCGTGGCAAAGGTTCGGGGGCACCGCCTTCAAAGAGAGGGTCGCGATCGCTGCTAATCTCCTGAATCGGTGTGCCTAGAAGTTGGGACAAGCCCCCAGCCGCAGCTCCATGCATCACATCGGCAAAGACCGTGAGTTGTTTCTCCACGATCGCATTCTGGATCGCCTCAATGTCCACTTTGCCGCGCAGCGCTTCACAATAACTCTGCCAGGGATTAAAGGTTTGCAGACTGCCTTCTTCCGCAGCGGGTAACCCTTCCGACTGCTGCAACATGGCTTCGACTTTTTGGGTCACCTCGGGCGGCACCGATCCCCCAAATGCGCCTTTAATCTTCAGCCCCGAGTAGATTCCAGGATTATGGCTAGCCGTAATCACCAATGCGCCCAGGGCATTCTGCTGTTTGGCGGCCCAGCTAAAGGCAGGCGTGGGGGCGTAGCTTTCCGACAGCATCACGTCATAGCCAGCAGCGCGGACGACTTCTGCGGTGGTGCTGGCAAACTCTTCGGAGAGGAAACGGCGATCGTATCCCACAATGATGGTGCGGTTGGAGGTGGGGGTGCCGTAGGTTTGCTCCAGTGCCTTAGCGGCCAAGGGCGCGACCCGGATCAGCCGTTCAAAGGTAAAATCTGCGGCAATGACACCCCGCCAGCCATCGGTACCAAAGGTGATGGGTTTTTGAGCGGAAGCTGCAAAAGATGAGGGAACTGCCATAAATCTTGGGGGGTTGAAAATAAGGTGAAGGAAGATAACCGGATCGAGCGAAGGCTGGAACAAGTGAGGGTAGGCGATTCCAAAACCCAAAAGAAAACTAATGGATTGATGCACTCTGCGTTCCATCCATTCCAGGGCTAAAGCCCAACCTTAATAGAGTTTACCTGTGAACTTCCGAAAGAGATGATCCTTCACGGAAGATCTACTAAAGATCGACTGAAGATCGATTGAATTTCAAGAAGGGCGGGGTTGAGTGGGCGATCGCCAGATTAAGTACCCATCATTGAGATGAAACTTGATCAATGAATCAAGGAAACGAATCAAGGAATTGCTTCCTGAGATTCCCGAACTTTTCCAAGTTCTAATTCCACGATGCTTGCCATGATAAGGACTGAAGTCCTTACTACGAACAGGCTTGTAGTCAGGACTTATGAAAGTTGAAGATTAAATCCGGTAATTCTTGTGGGATAGGCGTCTCGCCTGTCCGCGCTCTATGACAGGCGAGACGCCTATCCCACAAATCCCCG
>JALOOP010000460.1 GCA_025454315.1 Oculatellaceae cyanobacterium Prado106 | reverse complement strand
CCAGATGCCAGGTAGGACAGAACATCATAGACCGTGATCCGCATCCCCCGAATACAAGGTTTGCCGCTGCGTTTGCCAGGTTCGATCGTGATTCGATCTTGGTAGTTCATCGTTTCTTTCCTCGAAGGGGTTCAAGTTACAAGATTGATTCAAGGGGACAACTGGAAATGGCTGCGCCAATTCACATTAAACTTTATCGGAAATAAGGTTTTAGGAGTTGGAAATAGTGTTTTTGCGCGGCGAAGCCGCGCAAAAACACTATTTCCGATAAAGTCTATTATCCCTCACAGGCTAGATATCTAGGAAGTTTCCAGATTATCTTAACCCTCCACCCAGAACCCTGCATCCGGATGCCTGCCCGAGGCAAGGTGGATAAGCTAAACGACTTTTAGTTTGCACAAACCAGATTCTACAACTGTGCCACGATAAGGGAAAAGCTATCAATCTAGATGTTAATCAGCTTATCTGGAAGACTTCAGCAGGGCGATCGCATTGAGCAGCAAGAGATGAAGAAGATCGCAAAAAAGAGCCAACCGCAGCCCGGTACAGACGTTCTCAGTTTGCTGATGTCTGCTCGGGACGTTTGCGCCAGGGAGAAGAGTGCAGTTGGTACTCAAGAAAAAGCTCGATCGGTGAGGGGAAAATGAAAAGAACAATGAAATGTTGCAATTTCATCGTTACAACGCAAAACGAACTCCCGATCGCCTCCTGATTTCATTCGCATTTCCACCCAATTTGAGTCAACCCAAACATTCTCTTTTACATTTAGAGTTGCATTCCTTTACATCATGAAACAATTAGAAAAGAAACGATACGAACAATCCGCTGATTCTCAGAGAACAGGCGCGAGAGATGGCGATCGCCCACCGGAACGCTCATGAACAATTTATAGAGCGAGGGTATAATTGACGCATGAAGATTTGACTCAAAGAACGCACTCTGGGTTAAACCGGAACACTGAACTTTGCGTAAGGAGAAATGGGTCATGGATGGTTTAAGTGATGCACTTGTACAAGAAAGACCCGTTGTCGAAGAAGACACGAGAACAACCGCCCAATCAGAGAAAAATCCAGAGAAAAATCAGGCAAAATCAACACCCAAAAGCTGGAAAGAAGGCGCATGGTTCAACAGCATTGATGTACGGGATTTCATTCAGTCCAACTACACGCCCTATATAGGAGATGCGTCCTTCCTCTCTGCTCCCACCGATCGCACTCAGACCCTCTGGCAGCAAGTGGCACAACTCATGCTCCAGGAACGGGAAAAGGGCATCCTCGATGCAGACACCCAAGTGGTCTCCACCATCACTTCCCATGCCGCCGGCTACATCGATCGCACCCTGGAACAAATCGTCGGCCTACAAACCGACAAACCCCTGAAGCGGGCGATCATGCCCCTCGGCGGTGTGCGCGTGGTCAAGGCAGCACTCGAAGCCTATGGCTACCAGCTTGATCCCCAGACGGAAGAAATTTTCACGAAGTACCGCAAAACCCACAACGACGGTGTCTTT
This sequence comes from Oculatellaceae cyanobacterium Prado106, assembly GCA_025454315.1. GTDB lineage: Bacteria > Cyanobacteriota > Cyanobacteriia > Elainellales > Elainellaceae > Prado106. The sequence continues at coordinate 4,221 of JALOOP010000460.1, read as the reverse complement.
GACGGCTACAGCAAAGACATGCGTCTAGCACGACACTCCGGCATCATCACCGGACTGCCCGATGCCTACGGACGCGGACGGATCATCGGCGATTATCGGCGTGTGCCCTTGTATGGCTGCGATCGCCTCATCCAGGACAAAAAAGCCCAGGTACAATCCCTGGAAGTCGAAAGCGTCACCGAAGACATCATTCGCCTGCGAGAAGAACTGGCCGAACAAATTCGATCGCTGGGCGAATTAAAACAGATGGCAGCCACCTACGGCTTTGACATTGGTCGTCCCGCAGAGACTGCCCGAGAAGCCGTCCAGTGGCTCTATTTTGCCTATCTGGGCGCAGTCAAGGAGCAAAACGGCGCAGCCATGTCTCTGGGACGGGTATCCACCTTCCTGGACATTTATTTCCAGCGAGATTTAGACGCGGGGTTACTCACCGAAGCCGAAGCCCAAGAACTGGTCGATCACTTCGTCATGAAGCTGCGGATGGTGCGCTTCCTCCGCACCCCCGACTACAACCAACTGTTCTCCGGCGATCCCACCTGGGTCACCGAGTCGATCGCAGGCGTCGGTGAAGATGGTCGCCCCCTGGCCACCAAAACCAGCTTCCGCTTCCTGCAAACGCTCTACAATCTAGGCCCCGCACCAGAACCCAACTTGACGGTACTCTGGTCGGAAGCATTGCCCCGTGGCTTCAAGGAATTCTGCGCCCAGGTTTCCAAGGACACCAGCGCAATTCAATACGAGAACGATGACCTGATGCGGTCTTATTATGGCGATGATTATGCGATCGCCTGCTGTGTCTCCGGGATGCGCGTTGGCAAACAAATGCAGTTCTTCGGAGCCAGAGCCAATCTGGCCAAAGCCTTGCTCTACACGATTAACGGCGGCAAGGATGAAAAGTCCGGCGAACAGATTGGGCCGGCCTTTGAACCGATCACCTCGGAGATTCTGGATTACACAGAAGTCACCGAGAAGTTTGACAAAGTCATGACCTGGCTCGCCCAGCTTTACGTTAACACCCTCAATGTCATCCACTACATGCATGACAAATACTGCTACGAGCGGTTAGAAATGGCGCTGCATGACCGGGATGTTTACCGCACGATGGCCTGTGGTATTGCGGGGCTGTCCGTGGTTACGGATGCACTGTCGGCGATCCAATATGCTCAGGTGAAAGTGGAACGGAATGCGGATGGATTGGCGATCGGCTACACCATCGAAGGCGATTTTCCCAAGTTCGGCAACAATGACGATCGGGTGGATGCGATCGCCACGACTCTAGTGGAAACCTTCATGACCAAACTGCGGCAGTGCAAAACCTACCGCAACGCCACCGTCACGCAGTCGGTCTTAACCATCACCTCCAACGTGGTCTACGGCAAAAAAACAGGTAGCACCCCCGACGGACGCAAGGCCGGAGAACCCTTCGCCCCCGGTGCCAACCCCATGCAAGGCCGCGACACCCACGGCGCAGTCGCCGCCCTGGAATCGGTCGCCAAAATCCCCTACGAACATGCCCAGGATGGCATCTCCTACACCTTCTCGATCGTCCCTGGCACCCTCGGCCATACCGAATCGGAGCAGGTGAATAACCTCGTGGGATTACTCGACGGCTACTTTGAAGATCACGGTCACCATGTCAATATCAATGTCCTCAACCGAGAAACCTTGGTCGATGCGATGGAAAATCCCGATCGCTATCCCCAACTGACGATCCGCGTCTCCGGCTACGCGGTCAACTTCGTCAAACTCACTCGGGAACAGCAGTTGGATGTGATTCATCGGACGTTCCACGATCGGTTTTAGGAAGGGAGTGGGGAGTGGGGAGTAGGGGGAATCAATGAACAGGGCTGGGATTGGTCTTGGCCTTTAAAGAACAATCCCAGCAAATTCCCAGACCTCTGAAGGGTGCATAGAACAATGAAGGTGCTGGTGATGACATACTTTGTCACATCCTCAAACTCCCAGTTCATCTCTTTAATCCGCTTTGGCCAAGCACGCAAGTTTGCGATCGGCTTCGCTTCAGGGTTTTGCGCCCCCATTTTTCCAATTCTGGCTCCCAACTTCGGGGGACTTTGAATTCCACGAATCTTCTGGGATTGCTCCTTTGAAAACTCCTAGAAAACTCTAGAAACTCCTGGAAGAATCCTGAAAGAATCCTCGAATGCTCGGCTCCCCCAAAGTTGGGGGCGGGGGGGGCGTAATCCTACAAGCGAAGCCGTTAGACCTCTAGGTTTCCGCCCCCTAAATCCCCCAACTTTGGGGGACTTTGAATTCCACGAATCTTCTGGGATTGCTCCTTTGAAAACTCCTAGAAACTCCTGGAAGAATCCTGAAAGAATCCTCAAATGCTCGGCTCCCCCAAAGTTGGGGGCGGGGGGGGCGTAATCCTACAAGCGAAGCCAGTTACAAGTTTCATCAGGTTTTCCAGGTTTTAGTTCTCGGATTTATCGGTCTACACGCCGGTTTGTAAGGACTGAAGTCCTTACTACAAGCCTGTTTGTAGTGAGGACTTTAGTCCTCATTCCTGGAAATATCGCTGAATTTAAACTGGGCAAAACTCGATGATTCCAGGAAGAAATTCCTTGATGAATTCATCAAGTTTCAACAATTAGCCCCTACGCCAAAAATCTTTTCTGTAAACAAGCTTGGGAATAGTTCTGCGATCGCCCTGTAAAACCATCCCAAAACAAACTTCAGGAAAATTTGATGAAACACATCAGCGATCGCCCCCCACCTCCCCACTCCCCACTCCCCACTCCCCACCTCCCCACTCCATGAAACCCACTGGCCACATCCATTCCACCGAAACCCTCGGCACCGTCGATGGGCCGGGGATTCGGCTGATTATCTTTACCCAAGGTTGTCCCCTGCGTTGCCTCTACTGTCACAATCCCGACTGTCGAGAAATTGAAACCGGACGAGTGGTGACCGTAGCGGAACTCATGACCGAAGTGCGGAAATACCGTTCCTACATGCGCGCCTCGGGCGGCGGCGTGACCGTGAGCGGCGGAGAGCCGCTGATGCAACCGCATTTTGTCACCGAGATCTTTCATCAATGTCATGAACTGGGGATTCACACGGCATTGGACACCTCGGGATACTGTGAATTGCCCGTCGCTAAACCCGTGATTGACGCAGCGGATTTAGTATTGCTGGACATCAAATCCTTTGATCCCGAAACTTACTTTAAGATTACGCAAGTTCCGCTGGAACCCACTCTCGACTTTGCCCGCTACCTCAACGAAATCCATAAACCCACCTGGATTCGCTTTGTGCTAGTCCCCGGTCTAACCGATCATCTGCCGCATATCCAAAAGATGGCCGACTTTGTGATCACCTTGAACAATGTGGAACGTTTAGAGGTGTTACCGTTTCATAAGATGGGCGAGTACAAATGGCAAGAGATGGGCTATCCTTATGAGCTGAGTAACACCCAACCCCCAACGCCTGAGTTAATCCAGAACGTTCTTCAAATCTTTCGCGATCGCGGCATCAATGCCCTGGCCGGATAACGCAGTCCAGTTAAATCGAAACTGCATCGGAATCACATCGAGATCACATCGAAATCATCGAATTTCTTGACACCACCCCCTATTCAGGACAAAGGCTATGAAAGTTACGAATGTTGCAGAACTCGAAGAACTGATTCAACGTGCGAAAGTGGCGCAAGCCGAATACGCCCACTTCACGCAAAAACAGGTCGATGCCATCTTCAAAAAAGCCGCCATGGCTGCCAATGCCCAGCGCATCCCCCTGGCCAAAATGGCCGTCGAAGAAACCGGCATGGGGATCATTGAAGACAAGGTGATTAAAAACCACTTTGCCTCAGAAATGATCTACAACAAATACAAAGACGAGAAAACCTGCGGTGTCCTCGAAGAAGACAAACACTTCGGCATCCAAAAAGTCGCAGAACCGATCGGCATCCTAGCCGGGATCATCCCCACCACCAACCCCACCTCAACCGCCATCTTCAAAGCCCTGATTGCCCTCAAGACCCGCAACGCCATCCTCTTTTCCCCCCACCCCCGAGCCAAAAACTGCACCATCGCCGCCGCCAGAATTGTTCTGGAGGCGGCGATTGCCGCTGGAGCGCCCGCTGACCTGATCGGCTGGATTGACGAGCCTTCCGTGCCCCTCTCCCAAGCGCTGATGCAGCACCCGGATGTAAAACTGATCCTGGCCACGGGCGGCCCGGCGATGGTGAAAGCGGCCTACTCT
>JALOOP010000459.1 GCA_025454315.1 Oculatellaceae cyanobacterium Prado106 | reverse complement strand
GCAGGGTAGGATGGCATCATTTCACCTGTGACTCACCGTTCTCTCTAGCTTACAGATGTAGAGGGTAGAATTACACCTTATTTAATCCACGATCCTAAGGATGCTGGCCAGGGCTGTCAACAAGCCATTAAAGGCATGATGCAAGGAGCCAAATAGTGATTCGATTCCTGATTGTTTTACTGATTGGCATGGGCATTGGGGATTATGTGGTCGATCGCCAATTTTGATACTGGTCTTCGATGTTCACCCAAGTCACCTACCAGGGCACCCTTTCCACTTGCAGTACCGCACTGCAACTCAGCAGTAGCACCGTCATGCATGTTGAAAAACTAGCTGATCAGGTGGGAATCAACATTCCAGGAAATGGTATTCAACACTACAGGCGATCGCCCATCACCCCAACCCCAGCCAAGCCTCAACCACCTTCTGCAAAACCCTGCTCAGTCAGGTCACACGGTAAACCCCATGTTTCTACTCCTCTTCGCCCCAAATCTACCTATGCCAACCTTGATCGAGCCATCTACAACCACCGATGATTCCAGAGTTTTGCATCGAGCTACGATCGCCCAAGATGATAGTGTTCAAGGTCATCCTAGGAATGCTATGACCTTTTCTTCAGAATTCACCATCCGCGAACGTGACATTCTGAAGCTGATGACTCAAGGTAAAAGTAATCCAGAAATTGCCAGAACGCTATTCATTAGTCAAAGCACGGTTAAAACCCATCTCCGTTCCATCTTCAAGAAAATGGGTGTGGAACATCGAGTACAAGCCGCAGTCATCGCGGTGCAACAGGGTTTATTCAAACTTGATAACGAACTTGATAACGAACTTGACGATGAATTTGATAACGAACTTGACAACGAAAACTAAAACTATGAAACGGTCACCTCAAAGACAAGGACATCTTTTCCTAGGGTTTGTGCCTTTCTTCCAGAAGGAACTGCTGGAATGGAGACATGAGAAACAAGCGGCGATCGCACTCCTCATCCTCCTTCCTTTACTGCTAGGTCTAGCCTCACTCGGCGGGATGCGGTTTTTCTCCTGGCAAACCGGGCAACCCCTCCCACCGTCCGACCTGACGCTAGCAGGCTCCTTCTTTGCCAGCAGTCCCGCCTGGATTCTCCCCATCACTCTCCTGCTCTCGATTGGCATTATCCCTAGAGAACTAGATCAAGGAACGTTAGCCTGGAATTTAACCAAGCCTCTTTCTCGGAGTGAATTTTTACTGGGTAAATGGCTCTCCCATACGCTCGTGATCTGGGTCGTCGGGGTTGTTTTCACCAATGTAATCTCCTTTGTGATGACTGCGATCGCCCTCGGTTGGGCAACCCCAGATCTCATTGCGATCGTATCTTCGCATATCACTGCGCTGTGTACGATCGCCTTCTGGGTCTTAGTCTGCATCCTGCTCGGTTTCATTCTCAAAGACCAAGCCGCTATTATCGCAACTGCGTCCTCGATCGCAGCAATTGGGTTTCTCCTCCCCAATCTCCCTTCAGCGCTAGGTTTCTTCATGGAACTGAGCGAATCCAGTCTCGAAACAATTCGCCTTCTCACCCAACTCTATCCCAGTAACACCGTCGATTGGCCCACCCAGTTGTCTACCCCATTCAAACCTCTGGCTTACGGGCTGTATATGGCAGGAATAGCGATGGCGATAAAGATGATTTTCGATCGCCGCGAATATCAATAGACCTAGCTTCGCATTGAGTTTTTCGCCCCCTAAATCCCCCAACTTTGGGGGACTTTGAATTCGATGGATCTTCTTGGATTGCCCTGTGAAACCTCCTATGAAGACTCCATAAAAATGCTTCTAGGCTCGGCTCCCCCAAAGTTGGGGGTTGGGGGGCGCGATATTGAGGAGAGAAGCACAACCAAAACTGATGCATACACACCTCTCCATCTCCCTTTCATCTACCTTTAACTCGCTATGACGACCGCTATCTCAATTCGTAATCTCACTAAACACTACCGCAACTTTCAAGCCCTCACTGACCTATCACTGGATGTGCCCCACGGTTCTATCTTTGGATTTCTAGGGCCAAATGGGGCAGGCAAAAGCACCACGATTCGGATCCTGGCGGGTTTGAGTCAGGCTACCAGTGGCCTTGCGATGGTCAATGGGGTTCCCGTCACACCTGAAGGATTACATCGTCGCCATCTCGGCTACATTGCCCAGGAGCCGCGATTCTATGGCTGGATGACCGGACGACAGGTAATGGAATATGCCGCTAGTTTTCACGGTGGCATTGCGCGATCGCGCCTTGATGATCTCCTAGAACGAGTCGGCATTGCTGGGGCTGCAAATCGTCCCTGTCGCACCTATTCGGGCGGGATGCGACAACGGCTAGGCATTGCTCAAGCATTAGTGGGGAAGCCTGCGATCGTCGTTTTAGATGAACCCGTTTCTGCCATGGACCCGGTTGGTCGCGCAGAATTGTTAGATTTGATGCGAAGCCTACGAGGGGAAACGACAGTATTTTATTCCACCCATATTCTGGAGGATGTGGAACGTCTGAGCGATTATGTGGCCATTTTGAATCATGGACAACTGATTACCACGGCTCCCACCCAGGAATTACTGGGGAGCTTTACGAGAGGCAGCCTACGGGTGACGGTAGCTGGCACCTCTGAATTATTGACCGATAAATTGCTGCAAATCCCGAATGTCCTCAATGTTACAGCCCTAGAACCCGGTGATTCTATCTGGGTTTATCATGTTCAGGCCAATGAGGCGGCTACGCCTCAAGTTCAGCGAGAGATTACTCATCTAGTAGCTACCCATGATTTGACCTTGATTAGCAATGAGGCATTATCCATGACCTTAGAAGATGTGTTTCTTCAGTTAATTAACGGATCACTGATTAATGGATCACCTCAACCGTTCAAACCTGAGTTCACGACCGGAACAACTCATCGAATCTCAACAGCGGCGATCGACCCCGTCAAACCCATAGAAACCGAAATCCAAGTCACTCCCATTCCCATCGCTGAACCCAAACCCATTCCAGAACTTGTTCCTAAAAAGCGCAGACGATTTCGATTCGCATGGCTGGTTGGATTATTTGTGATGGCGATCGCCACTACAGGCGGTTGGTACGCTTACCAAACCTACTTTAAGCAACCTGCCACCCCCCCCGCCGCAGTCACCCTAGTCCCGGTCACCCGCAGCGACGTAGAAATCTCCGTGACCGAAAGCGGCACGGTAGAACTCGGAGGACAGCAAACGCTGACAGCTCCCCGTGAAGCCACGGTGGATCAGGTCAAGGTGAAAGAGGGCGATCGCGTCCAGAAAGGCCAGGTTTTGCTGGTGTTGCGCGATCGCATCGTCCAAGAGAACATTCGCGATCAGCAGTTATCCCAAGCCAAATTCAAGATTGACTACGATCGCGCCCAGGAAAAACTTACCGAAGCCCAAACCAAACTGAAGGAAACCGAAAAACGCCTCCAGGAAACTCAGGAATTGGTCGAGGGTGGCTTCCTCTCAGACACGGACTTGCAGGCGGACAAAAGTACGCTGGACGGCAACCGATCGGCGCTGCGAGATGCCCAGGTAGAAATGCAAAAGATGGATCTCGATCGACAAAGTAATCAGCAGAAATTAGAAGCCTTACAGCGTCAGCTTCAGGATACGGCGATCGTTTCTCCCATTGACGGCTTGGTGCTAAGCCTCAATGTTGCCAATGGTGCAGGCGTGCGAACTGAAGCTAAGCTTCTGTCTCTAGGTGATCCAAACCAGGAGATGATTCAACTCCAATTAGCTCCCTTGAATGCGGCCAAAGTTCGAGTTAATCAAGCCGCCCGAGTCCAGATGGTAGGGCCAACGCCTAAAGTGTTCACAGGCCGCATTGTCAGTTTGTCACCTCAAGCCAGTCTCGGTGATCCCAATATGCCGTCGATGAATGCCATGGGACAGGCAACCGTTGCGGCCAATGTGTTGCTCGATCGCCCCAGCAACACCCTAATTCCCGGCAGCATGGTCAGTGTTGAAATCATTACCGAACAACGGCGAAATGTCATAGCTGTCACTCCCGATTTGATTCAGCAAGGCAGCCCTGAGCCATTTGTCTGGATGAAAGATGCTCAGGGAAACGCAAAACAGCAGCCCATTACCCTCGGCTTAATTGGGTTGCAAATAGTTGAGGTAACTTCTGGACTCAACGCAGGGGATGAAATTGTGATTCCCCCGGTGGATACTGCGTTGATGCCTGGAGTGAAGCTGAATATCCCCGATTTAAACACTACGAATTAAACGGAGTTGAGTATGGCCATTCCAATCTCCTCTCTTCTATTCATGACCTGGCGTACCCTGTCCCGTGATTGGATACGCTCTGGATTAACCGCTTTTGGTGTCTTCATGGGAGTGGCTGCCGTCAGTGCAACCCTCAATATTCAAAGCATGACTCGTGCCCAAATTGAGTTGAAATTGGCTGAACGAGACAAACCCTATCTCGCTCCTTTTATCTCGCCTACCGATAGATTCGCGCTCCCTGAAATTGATCAAAACGATGCACAAGCACTTCAGAAAGCATTTCCCCAAATCCGTTCCATTAGTTTGACCAGCAGCGTTTCCACGATTTCTTCTGTGCAGTTTGAGAGCCAGACCGTAGAGGGTGTGATGGGTCAAAGCGTTACGCTGAATTACCTGGAAACAACAGGACGACGCATGTTGAAAGGTCGCTTCTTTAACTTCATTGATTTTGATGGCTATTTGCCTGTGGCGATCGCCGATGAACGCCTTGCCTCCACGCTGTTTCAAGGACAAGACCCGATCGGCAAAGCGGTTTACACAGGCGGTAATCGATTGGTGATTATTGGCGTGACGCAAACCAAAAGTGATGGATCTGGTGCCGAGTCCCAAGGAGTGCTCTGGGTGACGGAGCGCTATGCGTCTCTCATCCAGGGTTCCTTTAACTACAGCACCTTGCAGATTAGCCCCCATCGCCTAGAAGAAATTCCAGCGCTCAAAACACTGGTGGAACAGTTCTTTCAGCAGCGCTTTCCCCAAGCGTCAGTATATCTCTACGACAATTCCTCCGATCTGCTCAAGGAACAGGAAACCCAGGCGATCGCAGCCCGTGGCCTGATGATCGTCGGTCTAGTCGCGTTAGCAATCGGCGGAGTCGGCATCGCCAATATCACCGTCGCCTCTGTCCTGGAACGCACCAAGGAAATTGGCATTCGTCGGGCGATCGGTGCAACCCGACTGGAAATCATGGCGCAGTTTATCCTGGAAGCGATCGCCGTTAGTATCGCCGGGGGGGCGATCGCCGTCATTTCCGTCCACTATGTCACCCAGGTCGTCACCACCACAATTGTTCAATTGCCCTACGAGTTTTCTACGGAGAATGCAGGACTGGCGATGACAGCGGCGATCGCAGTGGGTGTCGGCTCCAGTTTCTTCCCTGCATTACGTGCAACGCGAATCAATATTATCACTGCCCTGAGAACAGAGTAATGACGATGAAATACATACCCTTTATCATCCTGAGCGGTCTAAGTTTAGCCGTGATACAACCTGCCGCATTGGCTGAACCCTCTCCTTCAGCTTCCTCTCCAGCTTCTCCTTCAACATCAACCCCAGCATCTCCTCCAGATTCCTCTAATGCTCAACCGTCTGTTGTGCTTCCCTCTCCCCGCAGCGTTGAGCTAAGGCAGCTTGTAAAAATAACTTGAGCATCTTGGCATGATTTCTTATGATTTGAGCAACAGCGTTGGCATTAGGCACTGTCAAGAAATAACTTCACACTT
>JALOOP010000458.1 GCA_025454315.1 Oculatellaceae cyanobacterium Prado106 | reverse complement strand
ATTTCTGGAAAATTACCGTACTTTTCACCCTTAGCAAGTGACAAAAATTACAGCTTAAGAATATGAAGATATGATGAAGTATGCTACACTTGCGTGGAATTGCTCATCGCTTATTGATTTTCCGTAATTCATCTACCAACGACTGTATAATAGGGTGTATTAGGCTACACACATTACTCCGTAGAATTACTTATGAACCTTGAAGAGTTTGAGCATCAAACTCGTGATGTGATTGAGCAGACGCTGAATCAGCTTCATACAGCAACGCTGTTAATTGCTCAATTAGAAAACCAGATCTCTGAAACTGGCAGAACGGTACAATCGCTCAGTCAATTGATTGAAGCCTTCGTCGCTCAGCAAAAGGATTCTGATGATCACAGTCCACCCTCGATTCCCTAGGAGCTAAGGTGCTTTTTCCCGCCCGTTCTCCACGGCTTTTTACTGCAATACAGTTTTCTCGAATCATCCAGCCTTCTCGTACCACAAACTTCTACAGCAAAGGGGCTACCTGACTCAAGGTCGGGCAGCCCCTTTGCTGTAGAAGAGAATGGTTCTTATTCCTAGGCGTATTCTGAACCGAATTCCTAGGAGAAACGCTTAGCCGCAGTTCTTAATCGTCATCACATCCAGAATTTTCAGGGCGGTTTCTTCGGGGATCCCCAGAGTTTGTTGGAGCTGGTTGAGGAAGTGGCGCTCCTTGTCAGACAGGATGCCGTCAGCCAGGAGCAGATCGGTGGCGATCGCAAAGGCCGGCTCTTGGAGTTCATGGGGCAAAGACCTCTTGCCAGCGCTCAGGAGCGAGGCCAGTCCTTCCCGTCGCAGAATGCCAAAAAGTCGCTCCAGCATTCGGCGTAGGGCATCTCCTGGATAGCTTTTGAACAGGCTCATGCGATTGAGCGTGTTGAGCAGACTGTCCATTTCTTCGTCAGCCAGGTAGCCATCGGACGCGATCGCCGACAGAGTCACCGCCGCAAACGCTTCGGCAGGCTCCAGGATTTGGTGAGTTCGAGTTTGAAGGGCAAGCATAGATTCAAATTAAAGTTCAAGGATTCTGACGGGCTTGGAACAGACATCGCTGCGGGAGAGTCTCTAGAGTCTTGCCAGGAAATCAGGTTATTTTCAAAACCTGTTCTCAAAACCTGTTCTCAAAACCTGTTCTCAAAACCTGTTTTCAAAACCTGTTCTCAAAACCGCCCCAAAAAAAACATCCGCTGCTGTGGAGCACAACCGGGATGATGGCATCGGCAATGATTCGTTGACCCATTCGTTAATCGATTCGTTGATCAATTCGTGAATTAAGTCGTGCATCAACAGGATTCGCTGATAGACCCAGGCGATCGCGATATAAAAATCACATCGTTCTCCGCAATGTCATCCAAAAATGACCTGGCTTAGCGTTCCCGAAAGAGGGGCGATCGCAACATTCGATACCGCATCCAAGGTGCAGATCTAGCTCGATTTGGGGCAATACAGCGGGTTCCAACCGAGATAGTGTCACATCGGTTTGGGTTCTTTCTTGAGAAACAGAGGATAACCAAACCAACAGAAGTTTGTCTTCAACTCAGACCCTTTATTATTTTCTCGAAGAATTACTGGATTTAGTCCATTGTCTATGAATGGTTGTGTGGGTATGTAATGCGGGTGTGTAAATGGATAGCCTTCCTAACTCAAGCAGACACAGACCGAACTAAAGCAGAATCGACCAGCACAGATGAGACAGCCATGGGGACAACCTTTGGTGCGATCGCAAGGAGTGAACGATGTCATGCAACGATTTCTTGGTGCGCTTTCCCTGACCGCTTTAATGCTAGGTCTAACCGCTGTGACACAGGTGCAACCGCAAACCAGTAAGGATGTGCTGCACAGCTTTCAGACTGATTTTCTCAATTCCCCACTACAACCCGGCTTAAAGTCTGACCTAAAGCCGGAAATTGAAGATCAGCACATCCTCACCCGCGCTGAGTTTGCCCGGATTTTGGTGACCAATATTCCCCTCCCATCCGCTCCCCAAGCACCGCTACCGATCGCCGATCTGCCCCCCTCCCATTGGGCCTATGACGAGGTGCAAACAGTGCTGCAAAGTGGCCTGATGACGAAATACCAAAATGGCCAATTTCACCCCAACGAACCCCTCACCCGAGCCGAGGGGTTCTCAATTTTGGCCAAAGCTCAAGGCAAAACCCTATCGCCAACCCCGCCTGCCACCCCTGACCTACTCAAGCACTATCCCGATGCAGGCCAAATTCCCATCTGGGCCAGAGGGACGATCGCCCATGCGCTGCGATCGGGCTTATTGAATGTGAGGAAGGGCGATCGCATCAACCCCCTCACCCCCATGACCGTCGGCGACCTAGCCTACGCCCTCAAGGTCTACCTCAAAGCCAAACCCTAGGAACACCCCCACAAAACTCCACCTTTCCCCTTTTCCCTTTTCTCTTTCCCCTTCTGCCTCGCTCCCCACTCCCCACCTCACAGCCCAAGCTACGGTAGACTAAAAGCTACGGTAGAGAAAAGGCCATGGACAATTCCCGCATTGATGCCCTCCTGCAAGACTTAAAAGATCCCGACGAAGCCGTGCGGGATGAAGCCACCGCAGAGCTTTGGCGACTCTGGTTCCACCAAAAAGGCACCTATGGCCTGGAACTCCTAGAAGAGAGCCAAACCCTGATCAACGCAGGCGAATTTTTAGAAGCAGAAGCCCTGCTCACCGACCTCATTGCCGACCAACCCGACTTTGCCGAAGCTTGGAATCGTCGTGCCGTCCTCTATTACCTCACCGAACAATACCGCAAGTCTCTCACCGACTGCAAAAAAGTCATCGACCTCAACCCCGTTCACTTCGGCGCACTTCACGGTATGGGACTCTGCTACGCCGCCCTAGGCGACTACGCTGATGCCATCTATGCCTTCCGCCGCGCCCTAGAGATTCAGCCCCATGCGTTGATTAATCAGAAGTTGCTGTTGGAGTGTACGGCGAGATTGAGTTAGGGGAAAGGGGAAAGGGAAAAGGGGAAAGGGGAAAGGGGAAAGGGGGTGGGTTGAACTGATGGTAGAGCGATCGGACGGATACCCTGAGAGGTGGAAAGAGAATTAGGCTAAGCTTTTGAACCTGATGGCACCAAGAGAACTGGATGTAGAGGAATTTATGTCTCTTTCTTGGTGCGTTCATTGAAGATATCTAAGGGATTGAAAGTTCAATCCAAAGAAAATCCCCTTTTCCCTTTCCCCTCTTTTAAGTGAGGCTAACCGCACCCCCCACCCCTTGCCACTCCCTGGATTCGCTCTCTTAGAATAAAACACATTAAAGAAAGACAGCTTTTTCAGGTTTAAACCCATGATGAATCGTGTATTGACCTTGATTTTGGGTCTGCTGCTCATCCTTAGTCCCTTTCCTAGTGCTTCTAGTTGGGCAAGCTCGCTGGCTACACCATCTTCAGCACTGGTGGCACAGGCGATCGCAACTCCTGCCCAGCGGGGAGGGAGCTTTGTGGCGGCGGCGGTGAACCAGGTGGGGCCTGCCGTAGTGCGGATTGACACGGAGCGTACCATTACCCGCACACCCGACCCCATGTTTAACGATCCGTTCTTTCAGCGGTTCTTTGGGGGAAATGGCATGGTGCCGGATGGGCCTTATGAGGAACGGCTGCAAGGTCAGGGATCTGGGTTTATTGTGGATGCGAACGGCACGATTTTGACCAATGCCCATGTGGTGGATAATGCCGATCGGGTAACCGTGACTCTGACGGATGGCCGCAAGTTTGAGGGCGAAGTGCGCGGCGTGGATGAAGTGACCGACCTGGCCGTGGTCAAGATTAACAGTCCGGGGGGCGGATTTCCGATCTCCGTGCTGGGTGATTCGGATCAGGTGCAGGTGGGGGATTGGGCGATCGCCGTAGGCAACCCCCTCGGCCTCGATAACACCGTCACCCTGGGCATTGTCAGCACCCTCAAGCGTCCCAGTGCCACCGCAGGCATCCCCGACAAGCGCCTCGACTTCATCCAGACCGATGCCGCGATTAATCCAGGGAATTCTGGGGGACCGCTGGTGAATGAACGGGGTGATGTCATTGGCATTAACACTGCGATTCGTGCCAATGCGATGGGGATTGGGTTTGCCATTCCCATCAACAAGGCCAAGGAAATCATGCCGGTGCTGGCGAGGGGCGGCAAAGTGAGCCACCCTTATCTGGGCGTTCAGATTGCGACATTGACCCCTGATCTAGCCAAACAAAATAATGGTGATCCAAACGCCACCGTCCAACTGCCCGAAGTGAATGGGGTGTTAGTAACGGGTGTGGTGCCCAACTCTCCGGCAGCAGCGGCAGGGGTTCGCCGTGCCGATGTGATTACTCAGATTGATGGGAGTGCGATCGCCCGTGCTGAGCAACTGCAAAGCTTGGTCGATAAAACTCAGATTGGTCAAACCCTGAGACTGGATGTGCGGCGGGGCAATCGTACTCTGCAAATCACTGTCCGTCCTGGAGAACTGCAACCGATGAATTAAGTGAGTTCAAAAATTGGTTTAGATCCAGGATGAGGTTAGAGGATGAGGTTAGAGAAAGAGGAGTGGGCGGTATGACTTTGTCATACCGCCCACTCTTCCTTTTGATGATGGGTCACGCCGTGCGGGGAAGATCCTGAGTGAGTTCTAGGCTGGCCTCGGTGGGAATGGTGATGCAAAATTCGGTGCCGTTGCCGGGGGTGGAGCGGCATTCTAATTTGCCTTGGTGCTGTTGAGTGATGATTTGATAGGCGATCGACAGACTCAGCCCAGTTCCGGCACCGACGGGCTTGGTGGTAAAGAAGGGATCAAATAAGCGGCGTTGATGGGTGGGGGCAATGCCAATGCCATTGTCGGCAATGCGGATTTCAGCGGAGTGGTTTTCGTTGAGGCGCGTTTCGATCCAGATGGAGGGGCGATAGTTGGATTGCTCTCGTTTGGGGTCTTCCAGGAGGGCATCGATCGCATTGTTCAGCAAATGCATCAATACCTGATTGAGTTGTCCAGCGTAGCAGGCGATTTTGGGCAATGATCCATAATTTTTGAAGACTTGAATGGTGGGCAAGCCTGAATCAGCAGCAGGGATGAGGCGATGTTGTAGAAGTTGGAGTGTGCTTTCGATGCCTTCTTCCAGATGGACGGGTTTCATGGCTGATTCGTCATGGCGGGAGAAGTTGCGGAGCGCTAGGACAATTTGTTTGATGCGATCGGCTCCAGACTGCATAGAGATGAACATCTTGTAAAGATCTTCTATGACAAAACTGAGGTCAAGATCTGCGAGTTCGTCTTGGATTTCGGTAACTGGGGTGGGGTAGTGCTGTTGATAGAGGTGGAGGAGGTGGACGAGCGATCGCACCGATTGATTGGCGTAGGTGAGATTGCCATGAATAAAGCTGACGGGATTGTTAATCTCATGGGCAACTCCGGCGACCAGTTGTCCCAGCGAAGACATTTTCTCAGTTTGCACCAGTTGGGTTTGGGTTTGGCGTAACTCGTGCAGGGTTTGCTCCAGTTCAGCGTTGGACTGCGTCAGTTGTGTAGTGCGCTCGACCACCTGGGCTTCAACGGTTTGCAGCAGCGTTTGCATCTGGGAATTGGCCGCCAGCAATTCCTGTGAACTGAGGTCTAGCGTCCGTTCCACGCGCGCCAGATCTTCGTCCGATGTAACCGTTCAGGGGGGTAACGAGAGAATGCGGGTTTCAGCCACTTGAACAGGCTAATTTAGCCTCATTTGCTCAGTTTTCTGGGCTGAAAAGT
>JALOOP010000066.1 GCA_025454315.1 Oculatellaceae cyanobacterium Prado106 | reverse complement strand
GAAAAAAAAGAAGGTGCAACATGAAAATCTAAAAAATCGCATTCCCACTTCATAGCCTTCATGCTTCAGACTCATCTATCTCTGGAAAAGAAGGAGAAAAGTGGAAAGAAGAGGGTGAAACGTGAAAAGAGCCTCTTAGCCAAAAAAGAGCCACATTACTACACCCATCCACCCATCCACCCATCTACTCATCCATCCTGTCTACCGAACTGCCACCGCCAAGTTGCTTTGAATAATCTCCCGATATTGGCTCTTGGGCTTAACGCCTTTGAGTTCGGTGACCATGGCTTTGTCTTTAAAGATTTGGACGGTGGGAGTGCCAGTGACACCTGCGGATTCGGCGATCGCAGGGTCTTGCTCGATGTCGATCTCTACATAGTGAACCTGACCGTCAAATTCTTCAATCACCTTGCTGAGCATGGGCTTGAGGGTGTGACAGGGGCCACAGGTGGGAGCGGCGTACTTGACGATGATGGGGCGATCGCTCTCGTGGTAAAGCTTCCGCAGCGCAAAGCCGCCGATATGACGGGTTTTTTGAATATCAAAGGCGGCTTCCAGTTCTTCAGCAGTTTGGGTCGGTGCCGCGGGCGCAGCAGCCGGTGCTTCGGGGGCAACCTCGGTCTGGTGGAACTCCTGGGTAAGTCCTTGCGCCGAGAGCCAGCGCTCCGCTAGCATGGCGGCCATACAGCCCGTGCCTGCTGCCGTGATGGCTTGGCGGAACTCATGGTCTTGGACATCGCCAGCAGCATAAACGCCTTCGATGCTGGTTTCGACGGTGCCATGTTCAGTGACAATGTAGCCGACTTCGTCGAGCTTGAGTTGACCCTCAAACAGGTTGGTGTTGGGAGTGTGGCCGATCGCATAGAACAAGCCCTTCACGGGTAGCTCAGTGATTTCTTGAGTTTGGCGATTTTGAATCCTTAAGCCCTGCATCAGGTTCATGTCGCCGTACATGTCAACCGCTTCGCTGTTCCAGTGAACCGTGATTTTGGGGTTGGCCAGCACCCGGTCTTGCATGGCTTTGCTAGCGCGCATTTTGTCGCTTCTGACTAGGAGGTGAACATGGGAGCCATACTTGGTGAGGTAGATGGCTTCTTCAGCAGCAGTGTCGCCGCCGCCAATCACCGCTAAGTCAACATTGCGGAAAATGGGAGTGGCACCGTCACAGATGGCGCAGGCAGAAACGCCCCGGTTCCAATATTGCGTTTCGCTAGGCAGTCCCAAGCGCTTAGCGGTGGCTCCAGTGGCGATGACCACCGTATGGGCACGAACTTCCTTTTCTTCGGAGCGGATCAGGAAAGGACGTTGGCTAAAATCAACATAGGTGACATCTTCGGTTATGAGTTCGGCTCCCCAGCGCACGGCTTGAGCCTTCATTTGGTTCATTAGCTCAGGCCCAGTAATGCCTGCGGGAAACCCAGGAAAGTTTTCGACTTCGGTCGTGGTCATCAGTTGTCCACCGGGCAGCCCCCCCGCCTGAAACCCTTCAAAAACCAGGGGCTTGAGGTTAGCTCGTCCGGCATAAATGGCAGCGGTATAGCCCGCAGGCCCCGACCCAATAATGACTAAATTCTCAACGGCTGGGTTTTCCATAGCTTATAGATAAACTCATAACGACTACGTTTAGTATAGCTCACAATTCTTCATTTTTGAAAAGTCTAAAATCAAAACTTTTGATAGATGGCAGTGGGGAGGTGGATGGGTGGATGAGTGGATGGGTGGATGGGTGAATCCAAGTCAGACTTTGCTTTTGTGAATATCCTATTTCCCTTTTCCCCTCTCTGATTTGGATGCTAATCATCTCTTTTCCTTTTCCCCTTTCCGATTTGGATGCAAACAGGCTCTTTCCCTTTTTGCCTCTCTGATTTGGAGGGCAGTGTGTTTGGCTAAAGAATGTGATTTTTGCATGGATTCTGTTGTTCGTTGAGTCAAGAAGGGGGGATCTCGATCAGATTATTTGTTTAAAGATTTCCTAAATAGAAGTTTTACCCATCCACCCATCCACCCATCCACCCATCCACCCATCCACTAAAAATCCCCCGTCAAACCGACGAGGGACTCTAATGAAATTGAACTAAATTTTGGGTGTTCCCCGCAGCGCCGTCTTACCTCAG
Source organism: Oculatellaceae cyanobacterium Prado106 (assembly GCA_025454315.1). Classification (GTDB taxonomy): domain Bacteria; phylum Cyanobacteriota; class Cyanobacteriia; order Elainellales; family Elainellaceae; genus Prado106. The sequence continues at coordinate 17,804 of JALOOP010000066.1, read as the reverse complement.
TTTTTGACCTGGAATACCCAGGTGGGAGCCGCTGATCAGTTTAAAGTTTCCGAGAACATGCCCGGTATACTGCCACTGAACTTATTTAAGCTCCCTTAACAACAAAGCAAGATCATAAAACTTTGTTGGCAGTCACCAACGCCGCAGTAGAACATGCCATCTATTCTAACGATTGTTGGGGCGATCGCAAGCCCTAATTTTTAAGTCTCTGGGTGGGAATTTGGGGAATAAGGGAGCGGGGAGTAGGGAGTAGGGAGTGGGGAGTAGGGGTTGATCCATTGACCTGACTGTTTTTGGGAGATTACCCTGACTATCACAAAAATTTAGGACGGTGTGCCGGATTAAGAAGTATCGCAGCGGTATGGTGATGTGGGAAAAGCGTCTGTTAATTTTTTAGTTAACTTCTCAGTCCGCAAATCTACTTAAAATATCGAAGACGTGAACTTCCTGGCTGGTGATTCGTGAGCCAGGAGCATCTATCTTGACCGGAATTGGCCAGTAACTTAGGTATCCAAGGCTCTGGAAAAAATACGGGTCGGAATGAAGTCATGAAAACCCATCATGAAAATCATCGCCTGCTGCCACAGGCTGCAACATTTCGCTACAGAGGAGAATTTCTCAAGTTTTGGAGTGGAGCGCGGGTAATCTACCAATCAGTTTTCATGCGATCGGTTCTCAGGTAATCGGTTCTCAGGTAATCAGCTTTCAGGTAGTCAGCTTTCAGGTTCGCATTGAGATTCGCTTTTAGGTAAGACTCGTTAGAGCGGGGTGTTTTCAGTAGAGTTCGTGTTCTTGAAAATCGGCAATCAGGTGTTGGGCAGCTATGACCATGCAACAAATTGACTACCAGGCGTTAGGGCAACATATCCAGGCAAGCTTGCAGTCCTTGCCCAATCCAATCCGGCTGCGGGTGCGCTGTGCCTTTCGCGATGAAGCGCTGCTGGTGCTCACGGAACACCTGCTCCATATTGAACCTGATGCCCCAACCACCTTCGCGACCGTGGAAGCGGCGCTCAAAGAAAAAATCCCAGAACTGACTGCCGCAGGTTTAATTCGCGGCGGCAAACAGAGCAAATATCTTCCAGTTCGGATTTATCTTCGCATCGCAGGCTACCAACAACCCTACGATTCTTTCATCTTTTCCCTTAAACCGACTGAAGCTGAGGCTCCTGCTGGTGCCACCCCAACCGCAAAAGTCTCGATTCCAGACTCCGCTCCACCCCTATCTCCCGCGTCTGAACCCGCAGCACGGCTGACACCCCCCATTTTTGTGCCTTCCGCTCCGTCCCACTCGGATGCACCAACAGATGTACCAACGGTTGATCCGATCGCCCCTCCCGATTGGACGACTCCGCCCGAAGCGATCGCAGCCCAACCCCCGACCCTAGTTGACGATGCAATTGATGATGCAGATAGTGCATTAGATTTGGATCTAGACGCAGAACCTGCGATCGCCCCTCTCACCCTCCCAGCCGCGCAGAACTTTATAGACGAGCCGATCGTTCCAGAGCCGACCGCCCCAACCGCAGATTTCGAGGAACGGGAAGCTGAGAGATCTGCTGAATTCCAAGAATCTGCGGGATCGGAGGGAATTGCAGAGCCGATCGCATCTCCTGACATCGCGGATGTCCAAGATTCTGGAGTCGGGGAGCGCATTGACGAGATTCCAGCGTTTGGGGATGACGCGATCGCACCGTCCGACCTCTTAGAATCTCAGGATTGGGTCGCAGAGACGACGGCGATCGCTCCCGAAACAACTGAGAGCCAAGCTCCAGAAGTCGATGAGTCCGTTGCTGCTATTGCATTTCAAGATCCAGTCGCGGACGAGCCGATCGCCTCTGCTCTCCCTCCTGAGATGCAGAATGCAATTATTGATGAGGCGATCGCGGGGGAACTGCCTTCTTCAACCCTAAATTGGGAGATACATAGGGAGATTGCTGATGAGGCGATCGCTTCAGAGTTGGCGATCGATGAGCCAGAACCAGAATCCCTAGTAGATTCACCCCTGGTTAGCCTGGAAGAGATAGCGTCTCCCGAAGTGCCAACATTGGATCTACAAGAGTCAGCGATTGAGAATTCAGTTTTTGAAGCAGAGAGACTGGAAGCAGAGAGACTGGAAGCAGAGAGGCTGGAAGCAGAGAGGCTGGAAGCAGAGAGGCTGGAAGCAGAGAGACTGGAAGTAGCAGGGGAGGAAGTAGCAGGAACAGAAGATTTTTCGGCAGTTCTTGAGACTTGGGAGACAGAATCTGACCTGGTGGAAGCTTCTGCGATCGACTTTACTGGACTCGTCGAAGAATCGCAGGTTGTCGATACTACCTATGACTTTCAAGGATCTGAAGGAGATGGGGCGATCGCAGAAACCAGCGTCCCTCCTATCGCTCCTATTGCTGAAGAGCAACCCATTGAGGATCAATGGGTTGACCAGTCCGAGCAAGGAGTATCTTCGTCCTCCCGACTGTTGGAATCTTTGGAATCTACGGATGACTTGGAGTTGGCGGCTGAAGCGAATGAAGCGAACGATTTTTCAGCCTTGCTGGACGAATCCTCGGCGGTTGAAGTCGATGGGAGCCGTGCCATTCCTGCTCCTGCTGAATGGGCCGAAGAGTTAGAACTGACCGAATCCGCCCGATCAGAAGAGTTCTTAGCCCTATTAGACGACACGCAAATCCCTGCTGAATCCTCGGGTTCCATTGCAGAATTAGGCCGCAGCGAAGCAGATCTTCTCAGCGATTCTCCGATCGAGGCTGCCCTCGATTCCACCTTAGAAACCCCCAGCGATCAACAGCAGGTTAGCTCCGTTGAAGCCATCAACGACCTGGAATTCCCCCGTGCTTGGGGCGAATCCCAACCCGAAATCGAGCCAACCCTGGATGCCTCCACTGAGGATAATATCCTGATCCCCTTAGATGGGTACCCAGAAGCGATTCTGGAGACCGTTCAAACTGAATGGACTTCCCCTTCTGTCGAAGAATCATCTGAGCCTGAACCCAGTGTTATTGAGCCGATGAACTGGGGCACTGATGTTGCAGAACCTCCCACGGAACCTTCCACAGAACCTCCCACAGAACCTCCTACAGAACCTCCCACAGAACCTCCCACAGAACCTCCCACAGAACCCGAAATCGAGGAAGTTTCAAATGCGGGGTGGGCATCCTCTCCAGTGGCTCCGGTGATTGAGGCGGATGCAGGTTTTGATCCAGCCTCTCTAGCCTCAGATGGGGCGATCGCACCCCAACCCAGAAACGAGGAGAGTTCAGACCCAGAAATTCCCGTTCTAGAGGCTTTCGCTCCAGAAGCGTTGACTCCAGAAAACCCCGACTCAGAGCCACCAACCTTCAAGCCCTATCGCCCCATCTATGCTGATGATGAGGTCGATACGCCAACCAGGGAAGTTGAGGCTCCAACCCAGGCGTTTACCCCAAAAGCGACTGCGATGGTGTCTGGATCAACGGCTACTGAATCCATTCCAGCCAAGGCAGAAGCGAATGCCGCTGCGGTGGCTGCGCCGTTTCCCCGCTCGAAACCCACAGCCTCCAACTTAGGAATCAGCATTGCGGTGGGTCTATTTGGCCTGGTCGGGGGCTGGTATTTTCTCAGTCGGCCTTGTGTCATGAGCCGTAGCTGTGAGCCGCTAGAAGTCGCCCAGCAGCTTAGTCAGGAGGCCATCCAGACCGTTGAAAAGACTGATTCAGCCATGGCCATTGCCCAAGCCAATGACCAACTTAACGATGCCAATCGCCTGCTGAAATCGATTCCGGGCTGGTCTACCTACTCCCAGGCCGCCCAAACGCTGCTGTCAGACAATGAGGAAAAAGCAGCGGATCTGAGCCAGTTTGTCAAAGCGCTGCAAAAGGGCAACGAAGCCGCCAACCGTGCCCAAAATCCTCCCCACCCCTTACCCGAATGGCGTGAGATTCAACGGCTCTGGCGGGAAACGATCAATTCCTTGGAGAAATTCCCTTCTGGGAGTCTGGTGCATCCCCTGGCACAGCGCAAAATCCAGGAGTATCGCAGCAATCTGGAAAGCATTAACAAACGAGTGATCGTCGAACAGCAAGCCCAGGAAGAAGTCGAGAGCGCTAAGAAAACGGCACAGCTTGCCGAAACCCGCAGCAGTGTTGCCAATTCCATTGAAAGCTGGCAAGATGCTCTCTCCACCTGGCAATCAGCCATCAGTCTACTAAGCAATGTGCCACAAGCCACAGCCGCGCGTTTAGAAGCCCAAGAGCTTTTGAAAATCTACCGCTCCAAGCTCAATGCGGCCACTGTCAGACGCAATCAGGAACAAGCGGCTGCCAATGCTTATACCGAGGCGCTTAACCAGGCTGACCAGGCGCAAAACCTAGAGCAACAGCAGAAATGGCAGGATGCGATCGCCGCTTGGCAAACTGCGATCGCCCAGGTTGAATCGATCCCCGCTGATTCCTCCTTCCAAAGTGAAGCCCAATCCCTTCTCGGCAACTATCAAGCCGCTCTCGCCACAGCCCAGTCCACCTTCAAGATTACGACCGCCATGCAAATGGCTAAGGCGAATCTGGATCAGCTCTGTGGCGGCGCAACCCCGATATGTCAGTACGACGCGGGTGAAACAGCCATTCGCGTCCAAATCACACCGGGCTATGACCAAATGGTAGAAGGAGCTATGAACAAAGCCCAAACCCAGGGAAATCTCACCGCTCGGGCAGATGTTGTCAGTCAGGTAAATGGATTTCTTCAGGGATTAACCAGAATTAGCGAGTCGGTTCAGGTGCCGATCGAACTCTATAACGCTAATGGTTCCAAGTTTGGCACCTATACACCAAATGGCTCAGGCTTTTCGGCTCAGTAAGGCTTTGGGAGATCACCGGATGGATATGAACTGCAAAAGCCATATCTGAACTGCAAGAGATATTGAAGGATGCAGAGAAATCCGTCTTCTTAATGGTTCGGATTAATGGTTCGGAGTTGGTTTGCAGTCAAACGAATACTCCCAAGGTTTTTCATGGCTCTTCTCTGGGACGAAACCTTGAATTTGCTTGAAGCAGTTTGTTGTTTTAGCCGTTGAATTAAAGCCCTGAAATTGGCTCCTAGGCTAAAGAGAAATTCCTGTTAAGGGATGAATCAGGAAAGCGAGTCTGTACTTTTCTATTTCATCCGGATATTTTGCGTGCCGCTTCTGGAATGGCATGGCAACACATTGTAGTTCACTCTTGTCAACAGTATGGGATGCCAATCGGATGAAATCCTGCTCTGACGAGATCACCCGATCGGGCTATTGAGATCCATAACGAACTTCTCGATGATGATGCATAGGATCACTCATCCAGGAATTATTAAGTATGTAACGTTGCACCCCAACAATATGTAAATTCTTTCCCGGAGTGCATCATTCGCTACTCTTTGCCCAGTAGAGTGAAATTAGCTAAATCAATCTTTTTTAACCATAATTCCTTATAACGAACCCAGGAGACTCCTATGTTGCTTCTGCCTTCTGCTAAATCTTCTCCCTCTTGGCGGACAATCCTTGGGCGATTTGAAAAACCTTTAACCGGATTGCTGCTCACCCTAGGCTTGGCCACTGTGGGGCTACCCTACATCTCCGCCTCCAATGCAGCTTCTCCCATCAATCTATTATCCGAGTCGTCAGTCGCAGAGACGCTGATGGCTGAATCAACCCCTGCACAACCCCTAGCAGATGGTGTCTATCTATACGGACAATCCCCTGAGCGAGATCAGATGGGTTCTGCCTACCTGGTGATCGAAGTTACACAAGGAGATGTTATCGGCGCATTCTACATGCCGCGCTCCTCCTTTGACTGCGTCTATGGCAACCTGCAAGCCGAACAACTCGCTCTCACCGTGGTTGAAAGCTACTCCCGCCAGTCCTACCCCTATGCGATCGCCCTCCAGTCCACCAGCAATGTCGCCTCTGCACCCGGCGGCAGCCTCCCCCCCATGACCTTGGAAGGAATGCATCGCATCGACAATGTCAACAGCAACGACCAGCGCATCTTGGCCACCTGTAAAGCAGATCACCAGGAGCAAATCTAAGAGACAAACGGGAAATAGGCTGAATTGTATAAACCTCAAAGGGAAAGGCTGTGGATGGGTGGATGGGTGGATGGGTGAAGCAGTCTAGCTCTTCTTCTGCGAGATGGCTCTTTTGAAATTTATCCTTCTTCTTTTTAATAGAGGAATGATTGAGCTTGGAATGAATTTTCTAATGGGAAGACTGCAAGCTGTGCAGATGAGAGGCGATTTTGGAAAGGCTGTGGCTCCCTAGAAGATGAGGAACTGCCCTTCTAGAAGTTCATCATCCTTAGAAGATGAGGAACTGCCCCTCCAAAAGTTCATGTGTTTCAAAAATTTCCCTACCCTGTCACCCATCCACCCATCCACCCATCCACCCATCTACTCCCCACCTCACCTAACGGGGATACTCCTCCATCAAATGACGCACCTGTTCCGCATGGTAGGAACTGCGCGTCAGCGGCGAAGAAACCACTTGAAGAAACCCGATCGCCTCTCCCCATTCCCGCCAAGCGTCGAATTGTTCGGGGGTGACAAAGATTTGCACGGCTAAATGTTTATGGCTGGGTTGCAGATATTGCCCGATCGTCAGGATGTCGCAGCCCACCTGCCGTAAATCCTGCATGACCTGCCGGACTTCTTCATCTGTTTCGCCCAGTCCGACCATGATGCCGGACTTGGTGTAGGTCTGGGGCGAGATCTGGCGGACTTGCTGGAGGAGTTCTAGCGATCGCTCATATTTCCCTTGAGGCCGCACCTGGCGATACAAGCGGGGTATCGTCTCCGTATTGTGATTGAGGACTTCGGGTTTCGCCTGCAAAATCAGCCGCAGTGCCTCCCAGTTGCCACAGAGGTCGGGAATCAGAACTTCGATGGTCGTTTGGGGACAAACTGCTCGGACAGCCTCAATGCAGGCGACAAACTGCGAACCCCCGCCATCGGGCAAGTCATCGCGATTGACCGAGGTGATGACCACATGGTTGAGGTTCATTCGACGCACGGCTTCCGCCAATCGGGTTGGTTCCGTGGGGTCGAGTGCCTTGGGCTTTTTTTCAAAGTCAATGTCGCAGTAAGGGCAGGCGCGGGTGCAGGCCGGGCCCATGATCAAGAAGGTGGCGGTTCCGGCGTTGAAGCATTCGCCAATGTTGGGACAGGAGGCTTCTTCGCAGACCGTGTTCAACCCCAAATCACGCAGGGTTTCCTTGACGGTGCCGACTCGCTCCCATTGGGGGGCTTTGACTCTGAGCCATTCGGGTTTGACAGTCATGCTGAGTTCGCAGTTGCTACTGGAGGATGGGGTGGGGCGATCGCTTAATATTGCTTCACCTTACTACTGTGATTCTACTAGTCTTTAGATCCTACCGCCGAAAGCAACTGACTAAATGACTAAATGACCTCCGACTGAAGTTAGACCAGTCCTAAATCTTTTTTCATCGAGTCAAGCTCATGCTCAATTTCCAGCGATCGAAACTGGTTGTTCAGTTGAACCAAGGAAACTGCCCAGGCCAACCCAGGCGGCTGTGGCACTAGCTTGGGCTGCACCATGGAGCGTTCCGATCGCCGTTCCTGTTTTTGCAATACCGATCGCACTAGCTGCTGTATTGAGAATCGGCTGACTCAGTGTCAGGGCTGTGCCGACAGAAATTTGGTTGTTCATAGGATATTTGGAAAATCGACTTCCCTTGTATTATCTTCATGACTTTTGGAAGTGCTTTTTCAGGTGCAACTTCTTTACTCAATCCCTACAGAAGAGTCCTTGGCAGGCATTGTAAGTTGAATGTCTGTTTGCAAAGTTATTTAAACCTCTGGGGATTATGCCTCATCTTGAATTCCTTAGAACTCAGCACGAATGCCCTTGAGTTTGGTAGTCGGTAATAGGTTTTGCCCATACTGAACTAGAGCCATGACATTTGGGTTGACTATGCAAGTTTCATCAAAGATTTCATCGATTTCCCTTAAGCAATCCTCGTTGAAGAAACCGGGACAGGACAGCGCGATCGCCCCTCCCCCCCATGCCCCATCTCTCTTCATCTTCATCGAGATTTTTGCTCGGGAAGGGGGAATCCAGTCCTATGTCAAAGATATTTTTCGCAGCCTCCTGGACACTGAGCAACCGACCCAGGCCGATGTCTTTTTACTCAGAGATCAGCCGAACTGCGAAAACCTCTATGCCACCCCAAATCTGCGATTCCGTTACTTTAAGCGCCGATCGCCCCAACTCGATCGGCTGTGGATGGCGATCGCACTCCTTCTCTATCTCCTGCAAGTCCGTCCCCCACGAGTATTCTGTGGTCACATCAACTTGGCTCCGCTAGTCTGGTGCTTTTGTCGTCCCCTGCGGATTCCCTACACGGTCATGACCCACGGCAAGGAAGTCTGGGAACCGCTGCCCTGGCTGTCTCGGAAAGCGTTGCAGCAGGCGGATCAGATTTGGACAGTCAGCCGCTATAGCCGCGATCGCGCTGCCCGGTCGAACCAACTGAACCCGGACAAAATTCGGCTGATGCCCTGTGCGGTGGATGGCGATCGCTTTACTCCCGGCGAAAAGTCTGCTGAACTGATCCGGCGATACAACCTGGAAGGTTCAACAGTGCTGATGACGGTGGCTCGGCTCTGGTCGGGCGACATTTACAAAGGCGTGGATGTTACGATTCGCGCACTGCCCACTATTGCTCAAGCAATCCCAACGGTGAAATATTTGGTGATTGGCCGTGGCGATGACCAACCGCGATTGGCTCAGTTGGCTGAAGATATGGGGGTGGGCGATCGCGTTGTCTTTGCGGGTTTTGTCCCCACTGAAGATTTACCTGACCATTATCGGTTGGCTGATGGTTATGTCATGCCCTCTCAGGAAGGGTTTGGGATTGTGTACCTGGAAGCAATGGCCTGTGGTGTTCCAGTGATTTCGGGCGATGCGGATGGTTCGGCTGATCCGTTGCAGAATGGGGCGTTGGGCTGGCAGGTGCCTCATCGAGATGCGATCGCCGTTGCCCAAGCTTGTATTGAATTGCTCCAAGCCCAACAAGCTGATCCCGCCTCAGAACTCCGCGTTCAAGGAGCATGGCTAAGAGCGCAAACCCTGGAAAAATTCAGTAAAGTGGCTTTTGCTCAGCGGTTACAGGAATCGATCACCTCAGCAAAGTAGCGTTTGTTGCTGAGGGGATGGCCGAACAGGAACACAGATAAACGCAGATGAACACAGATGGGGCACTGGGCAGGGAGGTGAGATATTGGGTTCCGGCTTCATCTTGCCATCTCCCCATTCCGCAATCCTAATTAACCGCAGAGACGCAGAGGAGGAAGGGGAGGGGGAAAGGCGAAAGGGGAAAGGCGAAAGGGGAAAGGGAAAAGGCGAAAGGGTTGTAGAGAAAAGCAAGTTCCCCTCTCATCCACCCATCCACCCATCCACCCATCCACCCATCCACCCAAACTCCCCACTCCCCACTCCCCACTCCCTACATAAAATACTGGTAAATTTACAGACATTTCATTTTAGAAATGCCGTAATTCCACTTAGGATAGAGGGGTTGTGAGATAAGTGCGAGAGAGTCATGCTGCCTCAGTCCATGCCGCCCCAAGTGATTAATCAGCAGTTCGGGAAGATTTTTAAGTTTTGGCGGAATGGCATTTATACGGGAATGCGCTACGGCGGCGAGTTGTACGCCTGCTACCGCACCTACCCGGTCGAAGGTAGACTGAAAGCCTATGATCTAGGATGTGGGCTGTCCTCTGAGGGCATCCAAACCTGCATTACCTGCTCATCCCTGCATTACATTGTCTGGATCAGTCTTCGCTCTCCTCTCCCCATCAGTACCCATGGTCGAAATTCATCCACGCCATGACTGGAATCTGACCGCTGAAGAGGCGATCGCCCTACAAACCTCTCTCAGCCAAGAAATTATCCTCACCGACCAACTGGATGCAGTTCACCGAGTCGCCGGAGTTGATGTTGCCTTTGAAGATGAAGGTCAAACCACCCGTGCGGCGGTTTCTGTGCTGAGCTTTCCCGATTTGCAGTTGCAAGAACAGGCGATCGCCCGTCGCCCCACGAGTTTCCCCTATATTCCAGGGTTACTGTCGTTTCGGGAAGTGCCAGCCGTGCTGGATGCCCTGCAAAAACTCCAAACCGTCCCAGATCTCCTGCTGTGTGATGGACAGGGAACGGCGCATCCTCGAAGATTCGGCATTGCCTGTCATCTGGGATTGCTGACAGGTTTGCCTGCGATCGGGGTCGCCAAATCCCTGCTGGTGGGTCGTCACGAACCCCTTGAGGAAGAAAAGGGCTCCTGGCAGCCGCTGATCCACAAGGGGGAAACCATTGGTGCCGTGGTGCGGACTCGAACTGGAACCAATCCGCTCTACATTTCGCCAGGGCATCGGGTGGGGTTGCAAACGGCGATCGCCTACACCCTCGCCTGCACGACCCGCTACCGCCTCCCCGAAACCACCCGCTATGCCGACAAACTCTCCAAGTTGCCTGCTGCCGAGTTAGGATATTGACCCTGACCTCTTTTCTCCCCCTAAGCATCATGAGTACTGAAGACAAGAATCCTGCTTCCCCAGAATCGACAGAAACCCAAGATTCATCCCAGCCTTCTTTGGGATGGAATTCCTATGCCGAACAGATGAATGGTCGGTTTGCCATGATTGGTTTTGTGGCTTTGTTGCTGCTGGAATGGGTTACCCAGCAAGACTTTTTTACCTGGTTGGGCTTGCGGGGATGAGGCGATCGCTCCTCCTACCCCAAATTTCATGGTGACCTCTCCTCAATACAACGATGAGACATTAGCTTTCTGGATGAGCGAGATAGGCGATCGGCATCTTTCAGCTTGAGATCTTTAAAAATTTTGTAGTTAAAGCTACAGAACAGCCTTTGAATGTTATATTTGCAATCAAAGTGTTACTACAGAACAAATCTTTAAGGATGTTAGCTATGAACAAGAATCGCCAAGAAGCCGCTAAAAAAGCTGCTCAATCCCACAAAGTCAACATGCAAAGACGCTTGCAGCACCGTCTGGAAGTCGCCCGCGCTAACGGTGACGACGCGCTGGTTCGTCAACTGGAAGCAGAAGCAAAATATATTGGCTAACGGGCGATCGGCTCATTCATCCTCAAACCAATCCTCTAAACGAAAGAGGGATGCCGTCTAAAAGTGGCATCCCTCTTTCATTTGGAGCATTACTGGCATTTGGAGCATTACTGGGATCATGCTTGGGAACGTGAATGGGTTTGAAAGGTTTGACGAGTGAATAAGGTTCACCCGTCAAACCTTTACTCACTAATTGTTTGCCGTAGAAGCCCGAATGCTGAGCCGATATTGGCCGCGCCCCGAACTATCGTAGGTGTTGGCAATCACTCGATAGGTTCCGCTTTTGGGCAGTGTCACGGTCAATGCCGAATTGAGCGTATCCTGGGTAGCGTCATCATTTTCACCAATTTTGCGGCCATCGGGGTCGAGCAGAATCAGGTAGGTGTCAAAGTCGTCGCTGGAGAGGGAGATGGTGACGCGCTGTCCGGCATTGCCCTGGAAGCTAAATTCATCGAAGAGGCTGCCGTCACTCTGGAGGACTTGGGAGTTGCGACCCAGGTTGCCGTTGGTTTCGATCGGCAGACTGCCCAATCGATTGCCGCCCGCGTTGGGGCTGGGTCGAGTATTGCTGCCTCCATTGGAAGCGCTGCCGCCACCTGCATTGCCGCCATTCGTGGAGGCTCGGAGGCTGTAGCGTCCGGTTTCTCGGGCACCGTAGGAGTTGGCCAGGATGGTGTACTGGCCATCTTCGGGAAGGGTAATGGCGAGGCGGGCATTGGTGCCGCCTGCGCTGTCGTCATCTTGCTCTAAGTCTTGGCCGCTGGGGGCTAACAGAATCAGGTAGGTGTTGATGTCGGAACTGGTCATTTCAATGACAACGCGCTGTCCACGACGGCCTTCAAAGGTGTAGGCGTTGAAATAGCTGTTGTCGGCAGGCAGGACGCTGCTGCTGCTGGTCAGGCTGCCTTGAATGGGCGTGCCATTGAGGGTGATGGACTCGGCGCGTCCGGCAGCTACTAAGGGGCTTTGTTCCTGGAAGGTTTGGGGAGCGCGACCGTTGCGGACGGCGGTCAGGAAGGGCTGCACCTGCTCAACCGCCAGAGCGAAGCCGATGCCGATATTTCCAGAATCACGAGAAATGGCATAGATCGAAGTGTTGACCCCGATCAGTTGCCCTTGGCTGTTCAGCAGAGGGCCGCCCGAGTTGCCGGGGTTAATAGCTGCGTCTGTTTGAATCAAGCCTCGGTTGGTGTCGATGCGGCTGACGATCCCGGTGGTGAAGGTGCCGTCTAGGCCAAAGGGGTTGCCTAGGGCAAAGGCGCGTTGCCCGACGCGGGGGGTGCCGGGGGCGATCGCAATAGTTGGAAAGTTTCGTCCACTAATGCGGACTGCCGCCAAGTCTAAACCCGCTTCTCCATACCCAACGACCTGTCCCTCCAAGGTTCTGCCATCGGCCAGGGTCACTTGAACGGTGCGCGAGTCGCCAATCACATGGGCATTGGTAAGAATCAGGCCGTCTGCGGAAATGATGCTGCCTGTTCCGGTGCCCGCATCAGATTTAATGGCAACAACCGCAGGACGCGCTGTCTCATAGACGCGAGTGGAAACCTCCTCATCAATGTCTTGAGCGTTGGCGATGGCGGGAGCCTGACCCCACTGCTGAAGGCTGAGCAGTTCGACAGGCGCAACTGCATTGAACAGGTTCAGTCCCAGGGCAGTGCCTAAAGCCGCGAAGCTAGAGGTGGTCAGACGGAGGAGTTTTCTATTCATATGGGTGCTTCAAAGTGGGAAGAGTTGTAGAGACACGGGTCTGGAACACGGTTTAAAGATACGATTCAATTGACGGAGCGGACTCCTGCGGTTGGATTCAAAGTGCAATGAGCCTTTTTCTACACCCCGCTTCAGGCTTAGCACAATCCTCAAGAAAGCTTTAGACAAACTTCAGACAAGCTTCAGACAAACCTGCTGAAAAGCCGAAAGATGCCCTGCTCTTTACCGCTCAGTGGTGCGATTACGCACAAACTGGGGAGGGACAGGCGATCGCGCTTCTTCTTTACTTTATCGACTGTGCCTAAATCCTTCAAACGATTCTGGGGAATCTCTTTGAGGAATTTAGAAAGAATTTAGAAATGGGATGCCAGGGACACTATTCCTTTGAGGAATCTTCGATTTTGGAGGTTGGATTTCTCAGCTTAGACGGAAGTCAAAGGATAGAAATCGCTTAGCCGGATCGATGAATCTAGGAGTAGGTGAGGAGGGTGGGCGATCGCAGTTTTGACGACGATTCCACCCGCACATCAGATATTGGTAGAGTTCCCGGCCTTACCCCCTTAGACTCTTTTACAGCCTCAAAAGTGCCTAATCCGTGAAAGAGCTTGGCCATGCTTTGGTATCACCCATATCGATACAAAAACTGAGGGATGCTGCACTTAGTGCAGCATCCCTCAGTTTTTGTATCGATATGGACTAGCTTACTCCCAATCGCGATTAGAGTCGTTTCGTGGGTAGTCAATGGGTTGGTAGTCCACGTAGTCTGAAGAGTCTCCACTTCGACGGCGACCGGAGTCTGGATTGGGACGGCTGCGGCGGGGACGGGTGGAGCTTTCGCCGGGGTCGCGGGGGTTGGAGCGGATGATACTGCGAGAGGAGGTGTCGTCCTGGAAGTTGCTATCGTCGCCCCAGGAGCCGAGATCGGGCTGGGAGCGATCGGGCGGTAAGGAGCGAGGGGTGCGGCGACGGGGGCGATCGTCTGGGTTATCCACCATCGGGGAGCCGTTTAGCGAACCACGGGGACGGCGGGGCAGATCGTCTGCATACTCGTTCCGCCGGGGCGATCGGCGAGGGCTTTCCCAGTCGTCACTCCGACTATCCCGACCGCCTCGAATTCGACGGTTGGTGCGCTGGTCTTCCAGGGGCGGTAGCTCTTCCAATTCGGCGCGATAGACTCGGTTAGAGGGGCGATCGTCATCCATAACCGGAGCGCCACGGCGGGCTGTATCTCTGTCACTGGCCCAGCCCCGCAAACCATCCATAATTCCACGCTTCGCCCCCAGATTTTTGGGTTGGCGAGCCTGGATATTTTCCAACATTAGCGCGATCAGCGTACCGATCATTAGTAACTGCTGGAACGACATCCCCAAGGATAGGTCGAAGGCCGAGCCGAACAAAATTAGGGCACAGACGATGCCAATAATGGCGTAGACGGTGTCTGAGCCTCGCTGAAGTTCGGGCTTGAGCCGCCCAAAAACAAACAGGGCGAGGGATGACACTAGTAGGATTAAGCCGAATAACAGGGCGGGTGTATTGAAGTTCACAGTGGTTTCCTCTCGTAACGCGGGACGTTCCTGGAGGGAACCTGCCCCTGATGCTGGGCGATCGCCGCAAAGAAAATAGCTAGATCTCGTGCAAGGGTAGAACGCATCGTCCGTAGCATAAACAGCCCAACGCCTGAAAGAGCCAGGGCAATGTCCAATCCGCCGCCTAGTTCAAGGCTCCAATTTAACATCGAAATTCTCCGTCGATATGTCCCTATGTTAGCGGCTTTGAGAAGGAGATCACTACTTCCCAATAGCGTACTCTGAACTGTTCTTTGTCGGCTGATCAGTCGGGGCTGAAATGCCAAACGGTCGATTTTTGACAAGAGGAGGGAAGAACCCACCCTTCGAGCAAAAATCAACCGTTCTAAAAATTGACATGGATTGAAGTTGAATCACGTTCTATCTAGGAATGCCTTGAGGCAGAAAACCTAGGAGCGCTGAATTTTATCTTTTTGGCTGATGAAAATCAAGGCAACGGTAGCTGGAATCACGACAATTACAGCACCCGCAATCAGACTGTAAAGAAAATTAGCTAAAGATGGAGTCATGGAGTTTTCCCTTTCTTCCCTTAAAGAATGGACACAATGTCTACAAGCATTATCTTATCGATCTGTGAAACCTTTGAGAAGATCTTTTTCTAGGGAGTGGGGAGTGGGGAGTGGGGAGTAGGGGCAAAGCAAGGAGGATAGTCATGGTGGGCTAGTGAGATTTCTGTGACTACCAATGATTGGGAATTTGCACGAGATTCCCTTTTTCCCGATTCTCTTTAACCGCAGAGACGCAGAGACGCAGAGTCAAACCAAGTCCTCATTCCCCACTCCCTACTCCCCACTCCCTATTCCCCACTCCCTTCCTTGTAGCGTTTGATGTCAACGATTAACGATTTCCGAACAAAGTGTTGAGACAGAATTATTTTTTGTATCGGGTTGTTGTGGGTTTGGCAATTAGAATCGGCTGAAAAATAGGCTTTGAGGTAAATCTTAAGAAACTCTGAAAAGTAGTGATAATGAGAATTTCAGCGATCTAGTTTGTAGTAGATGGAGTAGTATCTTAATGATAAAGTGACGTTTTTTAACGATGAATTCCAGATTAAGGAGTGTTAAGTAAGTTGGATAATCACAAGGAAAAAATATTAGTGGTTGACGACGAAGCCAGCATTCGCCGCATTTTAGAAACCCGTCTTTCGATGATTGGGTACGATGTCGTCACCGCTGCTGATGGAGAAGAAGCGTTAGAAACCTTTCGCAACGCTGACCCTGATTTGGTCGTGCTGGATGTGATGATGCCCAAGCTGGACGGCTATGGGGTTTGCCAAGAGCTTCGTAAAGAGTCCGATGTGCCCATCATCATGCTGACGGCGCTGGGCGATGTGGCCGATCGCATCACGGGGTTGGAATTGGGTGCGGATGATTATGTGGTCAAGCCGTTTTCGCCGAAGGAGCTAGAGGCGCGGATTCGTTCTGTCTTGCGTCGTGTCGATAAGGTGGGCACCTCGGGCATTCCCAGCTCGGGCGTGATTCATATCAACAGCATTCGGATTGACACCAACAAGCGCCAGGTCTATAAGGGCGATGAGCGGATTCGCTTGACGGGCATGGAGTTTAGCCTGCTGGAGTTGCTGGTGGGGCGATCGGGTGAGCCTTTCTCTCGCTCTGAGATTTTGCAGGAAGTGTGGGGGTACACCCCGGAGCGCCATGTGGATACCCGTGTGGTGGATGTCCATATTTCTCGTCTCAGAGCAAAGCTAGAAGATGATCCGAGCAATCCAGAGTTGATATTGACTGCAAGGGGCACGGGCTATCTGTTCCAGCGGATTATTGCACCGGGAGAGACGGAGTAATTTTGCCCAAGTTGTGAACTCTGTGGCAAATCTCTGCATGAGGGGGAGATTCCATCTGATAGAATTTTTGAGGTTTCTATCAATCTGACAATGGGATCGAATCAGGCAAGAATCGCAGTCGATGCGATGGGTGGGGATTACGCCCCTGGAGAAATCGTAGCGGGAGCGCTCAGAGCGCAGGCCGAATTGGGTGTCAAGATTTTGCTGGTGGGTGACCCCGAGCAAATTGAGGCGTCCATGAAACCGCATCAAGGTTCGTCATTGCAACTGGAGATTGTGCCGTCGGAAGGCACGGTCGAAATGCATGAAGAACCCCTGAGCGCCATTCGGAAAAAGCCCAAGGCTTCTATCAATGTGGCTATGGATCTGGTGAAAAAAGGGCGTGCAGATGCCGTTGTTTCAGCAGGCCATTCGGGTGCGGCGATGGCGGCGGCGCTGCTGAGGCTAGGACGATTGCAGGGCATTGACCGTCCAGCGATCGGCACGGTGCTGCCCACGATTCGGGCGGGCAAGTCGGTGTTGATTCTAGATGTGGGCGCAAATGTAGATTGTCGTCCCAAGTTTCTAGAGCAATTTGCCGTCATGGGGTCGATCTATTCTCAGGATGTGCTGGGGGTGACCGAGCCAAAAGTGGGGCTGCTCAACATCGGCGAGGAGCCTTCTAAGGGCAACGAACTGGCGCTGAAGACCCATGAGTTGCTGCAAGACAATGGCCGCATCAACTTCATTGGCAATGCAGAAGGCCGAGATGTCCTCTCGGGGCAGTTTGATGTGATTGTTTGTGATGGCTTTGTCGGCAATGTGCTGCTGAAGTTTGCCGAAGCGGTCGGTGAGGTTTTGTTACAGATTTTGCGCGAAGAACTGCCTCTGGGCTGGCGCGGCAAGTTAGGGGCGATGATTCTAAAACCCAACCTGCGCCGAATTAAACAGCGTGTGGATCATGCTGAGCATGGGGGTGGTTTGCTGTTGGGCGTGAATGGGGTTTGTATTATCAGTCACGGCAGTTCGCAGGCTCCTTCGGTGTTTAATGCGATTCGGTTGGCGACCGATGCCGTCAATAACCAGATGCTCGATCGCATTCGCGCTCAGTATGAGAAGCTCGAAGCAACTGCCCCCAACGGAGAATAATGTCACAGCAATCAGGAATAGGCATTGCCTTTACCGGAAGCGGTTCTGCTGTCCCGACTGCTTCCCTTGATAATCAGGGAATGAGCCAGTTTATAGACACTTCGGATGATTGGATTGCCAGTCGGACGGGGATTCGCCAGCGCCGCTTGACGGAACCTGGGGGGTCTTTGAGAGCGATCGCCACTCAAGCTGCCCAAAATGCGCTGGATATGGCCGGGTTAGCGGCTGCTGATCTAGATCTGATCATTCTGGCGACTTCCACTTCTGATGATCTGTTTGGCAATGCCAGTCAGATTCAGTTTGCGTTGGGCGCGACTCAGGCGGTTGCCTTTGACCTGACGGCGGCTTGTTCGGGGTTTGTCTTTGGCTTGGTAACCGCTGCCCAGTTCATTCGGGCAGGAACTTATCGCAATGTGCTGCTGATTGGGGCGGATGTGCTATCGCGCTGGGTGGATTGGAGCGATCGCCGTACCTGTGTCCT
>JALOOP010000457.1 GCA_025454315.1 Oculatellaceae cyanobacterium Prado106 | reverse complement strand
AAACTTCCTAAACAGCGCTGACAATTTTATTCCCCCGTCTTCTCTTCATTCTCTCTCCGATCTCAACTCCCTGATCTCAACTCTCTGATCTCAACTCCCCAATCTCAACTCTCTGATCTCTACCATGTCTCAAACCTTAACCCCTGTGACCTCTGCTTTGGATGCATCCTTAGCGGTGCTGGCTCGACAAACCCGCGAAGCCGCTCGACGCTTGGCCGTTTTACCCGGCGAAGCCCGCAACGAAGCGATCGCCGCCATTGCCAATGCTCTAGAAGCCAACGCCCCAGCCATCCTTGCCGCCAATGAAGCCGACTGTCAGGCCGCCCTCACTGAAGGATTGGCTAAGCCGCTGTACGGTAGGTTGAAACTGGATGCTAACAAGTTGCAGGGGGCGATCGTCGGAGTCCGAGACGTAGGAAGGCTCCCTGATCCAGTGGGCAACCGTCAAATCCATCGGGAACTAGATCAGGGGCTGATTTTACAGCGGATCACCTGCCCCTTGGGAGTCGTCGGGGTTATTTTTGAGTCCCGCCCCGATGCCCTGGTGCAGATTGCGACCCTAGCTGTGAAGTCCGGTAATGGAGTGATTCTCAAAGGCGGTAAAGAAGCGGTACACTCCTGTGAAGTCCTGACCCAGGCAATTCATCAAGGATTAACCTCTGTGGGCATTGATCCTGCTGTAGTGCGCCTGCTGACCACCCGTGAGGAAACCCTGGAACTGCTCAACCTGGATCAGGATGTGGATTTGATCATTCCTAGAGGCTCCAACTCTTTTGTGCGATTCGTGCAGGAAAATACTCGAATTCCTGTGTTAGGACATGCAGAAGGGATTTGTCATTTATATGTGGATCAATCTGCGAATCTAACCCAGGCGATCGCCATCACCCTCGATTCCAAAACCCAATATCCCTCCGCCTGCAACACGATCGAGACACTATTGGTACACCAGGCGATCGCTCCTCAGTTCTTGCCTGCGATCGCCCCTGTTCTACAAAATGTCGGCGTTGAGTTACGTGGGGATGAACGTATCCGTGACATTATCAACGTCATCCCTGCAACCGAGTCAGATTGGGCAACAGAATATAGCGATTTGATTTTGTCGATTAAAGTGGTGGATACGATGGAAGATGCGATCGCCCACATCAACACTTACGGATCACGGCACACGGAGGCGATCGTCACAGAGAACGCTCAAGATGCCGCCCAGTTTACAGCCCAGGTTGATGCCGCAGGCATCTTCCACAACTGTTCTACCCGCTTTGCCGATGGCTTCCGCTATGGCTTTGGCGCAGAAGTCGGCATCAGCACCCAGAAAATGCCACCCCGAGGTCCGGTCGGCTTGGAAGGTCTAGTGACCTACAAGTATCAAGTGGTTGGTCAAGGGCATATTGTTGCCGATTATAGCGGTGCGAACGCCAAAGCCTTTACCCATCGTGACTTGTAGGGGCATTCCTCAAAATGGACTCGATGCAAAGGGACTCGATTCAAGTCAATGGCATTCGTGCCTATGGTTATCTCGGTGTGCTGCCCGAAGAACGCAGCATTGGCCAGTGGTTTGAGGTCAACTTAACGGTTTGGCTTGATTTCTCGACGGCGGCTAAGAGCGATCGCCTCACCGATACCTACAACTATCAGGATGCAGTCAAGGGCATTCAGGAACTCATTGGGACGGCACAGTTTCAACTGCTTGAAACGACCGTGGAGGCGATCGCCCAACTCATTCTGGCCAGCAACACTTCCATTCAGCAAGTGCAAGTCAAACTCACCAAACTGACCCCTCCCATTGCCCATTTCAGCGGCACGGTTTCGGTTGAAATTCTACGATCTAAAGACCCTTAAAGCTACCTCAGTAAACTTCTCAAATAAATCTTGAGTGGGGAGTTGCCTCAACCAAGATTTTTGTAAATCTAGATGTTTCATAGAGCAGGATAATCAAGACCATAGATAAATTAGGGACATGGGGTTTTGCAATAGTGAAGAACAATTTTTGATGAAGTTTCTGGGCGTAATGCAGGGGAGAATGACCGCTTCACCCTCCCATTCGCTTTCGTAGGGGACGATACCAAATTGCAGATTTCCTTTACAGAATCTTTATTCAGCCCTGCAAAACCTTTATGAAGGGCTGTTCTAACGGCGTGAATCTATGGGGATGGGTTGCAGTACCGAGGGAAATCTATTAAGTTTTATAGAATCAAATCCGTACTGCTTCCTTGTAAAACTTAATGGAAGTGCAAAGAGATTGCGAAGACTGATCGGGTTTCAGTGCCAGTACGGAAGTATGAGTGGTAGTTTCTAGGGTGTATTGATGAAGCGATAACTTGGGTGCTTTGGTGTTGATGTGCTTCTCAATGAGCCTCTGAGGAGTCACCAAAAACCAACCGCTTCACAAACGGGTGTAGTCCATCGAATCAAATGTTCAAGTTCAAATGAGGCGTTCTGTGACGACGCTTCGCCCTTAATGTAAAAACCGATCTACTGTCAGATGCTTTCTACAGCCCTGGCTTGTTTTGATATGGATTAAGGGCTTCGTACATCTATTGTGTTTACTGCTTGTGGAATGGACAGTTGCTCTTTAAGGCAGGTTCTCTAGCAAGCTTGGGTGCTCGCCAATTGAGATAAAGAACCTTATTACGAGCAGGAGTGAATATGTCTGAGGTAACGATTAGCCCACCGAGCGGAACTGTCTCAGGGCCTGGATACTCGTTGGAAATCATCAGTGATCGTCCAGTCAGGGTAGATTTGCCTGACTTTCTGGGGCAACCGCTGGTGATTGAGGGCACAGATGCTGACGATACAGTTATCGTTGATCCCTCCACCACTACCTCTGTCATCTTTGAAGGCGGAGATGGCTTCGACTTCTACGATGCAGGAGTTGGCAATGACTTCCTCTTTGGCGGCGACAATGATGACTTCCTGGCATCAGGAGGTGGCGACGACCGTCTGTTTGGGGAAGAAGGGGATGATGTCCTCTATGGTGAAGCCGGTAACGACCGTCTGCGTGGCGCTGAAGGCGATGACACCCTTGTCGGTGGTTCTGGAAATGACCAACTCTTTGGTGCAACGGGCAACGACTGGTTGCTGGGTGGCCCTGGCAACGACTTGCTAGATCCCGGTGCAGGGGTGGATCAAATGATTGGTGGTGCTGGGGCAGATACATTCCGCTTCCGGGATGGGTCTACCGGTGGCCGTCTCAATCGTCTCGATCGCATTCGTGACTTCAAGCCCAACCAGGACTCCATTGAACTGAGCCGTGGCTTGCTGCCCGGTTCTGGGCTGAACGTAGGTCAACTGAGTGCCAGCGACTTCCAGGTCGTTCAAAATGTCGGAAATGGCGGAAATGCCAAGCTGATTTACGAACGCACCACTGGCATTCTCTACTACAACCCTGACCAAGGTGACAACGTGCCGCTCCTGCGTCTACCCGCTGAGTTGTCTGGGATTTCGGCCACGAACTTCACCATCTTCTAAGACGGTTGATGAAGTTCCAAGTCAAAGCGATCGATTCGGATTTCAAGTGACCTTGTGTCATTCTGATGTTGCGAGTCGATCGCACTCTACTCCCTCACATCTGGCGGTTTAGAGTTTGGCTTGGGGTGGGGATAGCAAGCAGTACCGTTGCATCACAGATTTGAGTCAGAACCCTGCATTTTGTGGTTCTCCTGATTCTGTCTGCTGCAATTAGCGACTGTATTCAAAGAGCTATTCCCACCCTTCTTGTTGAAGTAATTTAATTTGCATTACTTCAATCCGCACTACTTCAATCGGTCATTCACACCCTGCGCTCTATTGACCATGCCTGATCCGACTTCTGTGATCCCTGCTTCTAATCCGTCCAAAGCCACTGCCACCGCCAAGCTCCAGCTCCACGAACTACACTACAATTTGGGAAGCATTCTCCATCAGCAGGGAGATCTCGTCGGGGCGGCTCAAAATTACCAACAAACGATCGCTCTCCACCCTCACCATGCGATCGCCCATCACCACCTTGCGATCGTCCTAGACGAACAAGGACAACGGGATCAAGCCATTGACCACTATACTCAGGCGATCGCCCTCCGCCCCGCTTCAGCAGAACTGTACAACAACCTGGCCTGTGCCCTAGCCAAACAGGGACGAGTGGACGAAGCGATTCAGGCGTATGAACAGGCGATCGCCCTCCAACCCCAATGGGCAAAGCTTTATCACAATCTGGCTCAAGTCGAATATCAGCGCCATCCAATGGTTGCGATCGCCCATTATCGCCAAGCCATTGCCCTCCAGCCCGACTTTGTGGCAGCTCATTATCACCTGGGCAAATCGCTTCAGTTTCAAGGTCAACATGCTGCGGCTGTGGCCTGTTTTCAAAAAGTTTTAGCGCTTGCCCCTGAGCATCCCTACGCCCAGAGTGACTGTGGCTTTTCTTGGATGCAGCAAGGGCAAATTGAGACGGCATTGATTTGTTTTCGGGCATCCATTGCCCAGCAGCCTCTGATGGTGCAAGCCTACTGTGACTGGGCAAAGGGACTCACCGGAACCGATGAGTTGAGTCTAGCTAGAGTCGCCTGCGGTGAGTTTCTGCAAGCCTTGCTGCAACAAAACTCGGAAGTGTACGATCGCCTCGCAGATACCTATTTCCATTTGGGCAATGTGCTGCTGCTCTATGGCGGAACTGAGCAAGTTCACCAGGCCGAAATTTACTACCAAAAAGCGCTTCACCTCCAGCCTGAGCGAATTGACCTCTACCTCAAATTAGCCGATTGTCTGATCCACCAAAAACGCTGCAATGCTGCCATTCTGGTCTATCACACCGCGATCGCCCTCCAGCCTCAGCCCCGTCTTTACCTGCAACTAGGACAGGTTTTGGAACAGAACCAGGAACTGATGGGAGCGATCGCCTACTATCGCCAAGCTTTACTGGCCAAAGGCCAGGCAGGTTCTTGGAAATACATGCAATTGACAAGCACCAAATCCCTGCACCCTGAATGGAAAGAACATCCAGACCGACTCAATCTCGATCAAAACGCTCCCAAAATACCAGCAATTCCATCTCAACCGCCCTCTCCTCAACCCGAACCCTCAAGCTCGATTCAGCACTTTTATGCTTCAACCCAGGACTGGTTCCAGGCTCAAGGTTTGGCAGCTAGTGATTATTGTGCATTGCGATCGCGCCCCCTCACGCCAGACTCAGCCGCCAGCGGCCTAGAGAACATTCCATCCTCTAGCCAGCCAGGAGAAATGCCTGCCCCACAATGTTTACAGCCCCTAGAATCACCTCAGACTGCTTCTTGCCAAGGCTTAAACTGCGCCTCCTGCTTACCCAAAATCTTTCGTGAGTTTCAACCCATCCATGTCGGTGCAGGAATTTATCGCTGCACACCCCACACCCCTCCTATCTCCAGAACTCCGCCCCTGTTTACCGCAACCATTCCCCAAGGAAAAGCCTGGGCAGTCCCCCAGCAAAACGATTGGATGATCTGCAATGCGATCGCCGTCCTCACCCCCGAAAATCATCTGCTCGCCGATGTTTCCCGCGACTATCCCGGCCAACTCCCCGGCTGCGAAAATCCTGGAACCCATCGCGCTTTCCGGCAAACCTGGACTGAAGCCCCGGAGGCGATCGCCGGAAAAGTCGCTGTGGTTGCTGGTTTGTCAGGACACAATTACTTTCACTGGATGGTAGATATTCTGCCCCGCCTGGAGATTCTGCGGCAGAGCCACTGGGATTGGGACGCGATCGATTGGTTTTGGATCAATGACGATCACCGTCGCTTTCAACAGCAAACCCTGCAAGCCC
>JALOOP010000065.1 GCA_025454315.1 Oculatellaceae cyanobacterium Prado106 | reverse complement strand
ACGATGCCACAGGGAATTTTACCGATGTAATTTACGTCTTTGGGAATAGTAACGCCATGTTCAATCACACAGGTGGGAGTCACCCCGTTATCCCACATCAGTTGATTAAAGGCGGTGACATGAACTAACAGAACCTCGGGCGTATTGACAACATGCTGAGTATTGGTAGGATGCTGCTGCGGTGGATCATGTTCTAGATAAATTTTGGGAAGCTGTCGCTGCTGCGGTGAAAGAATCTCATATTGATCTTCCAGGTAATTTTTCCGCGATTGAAACAGAATGCAGTCAAACTCCGCATCCTTAACCTCATCAGCGGAAATGTCATACACATTATCCCCCCACTCAATCCCCGCCAAGCGTCCCCCATACCCTTCAGGCTTTCCCGGTTTCACCGGAAGATAAAAAGTATGGGGAGCTTGGGTGAGATAGTAGAGATAACTGCCGTGAACGTGCCAGGTGAGGATTCGCATAGGAAGGGAGTGGGGAGTAGGGAGTGGGGAGTAGGGAGTGGGGAGTGGGGAGATGGGAGGGGATGGGGAGATGGAGGGGTTGGGGAGATGACCAGAAGATCCCCCTTTCGCCTTTCCCCTTTCCCCTTTCCCCCTTTCTTCTCTCTGCGTCTCTGCGTCTCTGCGGTTTATTTATCTGCCGTTATCATCTGTGTTTATCTGTGTTCATCTGTGTTCCCCCATCCCAACCCATCTGCCCCCAAACCGATCGCACCAAATGCAAGTAATAGTCCTCCAAACAATCAGGCGGATCGAGTGGCGGTTTGACCCAGGTGGAGAGGAGTCCGCCGCCGAATTCGAGGGATTGGCCGAAGCGGAGGGGGATGTTGGCCAGGTAGCAGGCATAGGCTAGGGCATAGGGCGATCGCCCCGGTGGTGTCAGCAATAAAACGGCATCAAAGGGACGATGGTGCAGTTCTAAAATCCAATTGATGCCAACGGGCCAGGAAGGATTTTGGGTATCGAGGTGAATTGGCCAGTGAGACACTTGGGGAAGGGATTGGGCATGGGCAGGAGAGGAACTGAGCAGCGTGATTTGAGCGGCAGGAATATGATGCTGGATTAGATGAATGATGGGTTCCAGGGAAACCATGGAGAAGGGATCGTCTAGGTGAATGAGAAGCCAGCGGCGAGGCAGAGAAGAATGGGTTTGCTGCGAAGAAGTGGAATCGAGCGTGAAATCAAGTGTGGAATTGGGTGTGGAATTGGGTGTGGAATTAAGTGCAGAGGGTGCTGGAAAGGTGGTTTGCCTCATAAGCTTCCTGTTGGGTCTGGGCGATCGCTGCACAAATAACAGCATCGGGGGTTGGGGGATTAACCAGGACAGAGTGGCGCTGGGAGTCTAGCGGTGCCCAGCGTTGTGGGTCAGTGTTGAGAAAAATCACCACGCTAGGCGTGCGGAGGGCAGCGGCGAGATGGGAAATTCCGGTGTCGTTGCAAATCACTAAACGCGCATTTTTAACCAGAGCTGCTAACACACCCAGATCGGTTTTGCCTGCCAGGTCAAGGGCTGGGAACCGCATGGTATGAGCAATGTGATGGGTTAATTCGGCTTCGGCTGAAGTCCCAGTTAGGACAATGGCATACCCTTGTTTGGCCAGGGCATCGGCCACAGCGGCAAACCCATCGGTTGACCAGCGTTTCTCGTTCAAACTGGCTCCTGGATGAAGACAGACATAGTTTTTGGAGGGAATCTGGTGAAACTGCGAAAGAGCTTCCAGACCCTGCCAGTCGGTTTGTCGAAGGGGAAACTCTAGATAATCTCCCTGGAGCGGGATGCCAATGAACTTCAACAGGTGCAAATAGCGTTGAATTTCTGATTCATGTTCTGGGTAGGGCAAAAATCCATCCTCAGACGGATTAATATGATTCGGCAGATAGAATCCAGCATTTAACTTTGCGCCTAACAGCAGCGTAAAACTGTTGCTGTGCAGCCCGTTGCCATGCATTTGCAGCGCTAGGTCAAATTCCTGTTGCTGAGCTTGAACCAGAAATTTCAGGGTCGATCGTGGATCAAACGAACATTCAGGAATGCCAGGAAACCCAGGAAAGTCCAAATACTCGTCAATGTAGTAGTTATAGCGTTCGGCCAGGAAACGGCGATCGCCCAACCCTATCAATGTAATTCGAGCATCCGGAAGCGCCGATCGCAGCGATCGCAAAGCAGGCACAATACACAGCATATCGCCGAGTCCAGGGAGCGATCGCACCACCACCACTTTTTTCAAGTTTAAGTCTAGGCTTGGGCTTGAGCCCGAATTCTGCACCATAACGCTATTCCTGATGCGATTACTCTGGCTCTGTCATTGGGTTCAACGAACGTTTTATCGAAGGCGTTTCGTGCGATCGCCCAGATTCCAGAAACGAAACAGAAAATAAATCGGATATGCCCTGTTTCCAGAGGCATATCCAAATCTGAAATCAAGGAGAGGACTATGACGACCAACGACTATGCTCCTTATCTTAAAGAGTGAGTTTCACCAATTCATCAGTCAGTTGCATAAATCAATTCGCCACGAGAAACAATTCTTTTGGGCAAATGCACAGGGAGGGGAAGGGAGTAGGGAGTGGGGAGTAGGGAGTAGGGAGTGGAGGTAGATCAGTAGATGCGTGAATGGGCGGTTTAATTCAGAATCTTTCTTTACTGATTTCTCTTTTTCTTTTTTCCTTTTCTATTTCTTTCTCTTTTCTTCTCTAAAAGCTGAAATTTTTAGAAATTTAGAATCCTTGAAGGACTGAAAGCTTAGTTGCAAAGAAATAGGCGAAGTAGAAAGATAATTTCTTTTTGCATGAATTTTTGAATCTGTAGCGAAACAAAGGATTACAACTTAGTGAGTCAAAGTGAAAAGATAATTTGCTTTTTGCATGAATTCTTCAATCTATAGCGACACAATAGATCGCAATTCGACGAGTTGATTTATTCAAAGGTTGTCTCCATAAAGTTTTTACCCATCGACTCATCCACTCCCCCACTCCCCACTCCCCACTCCCCACCTCCCCACTCCCCACTCCCTACTCCCTACTCCCCCCAGTTCGGGATTCCCTCCAAAATTCGATTTAGCACTCTCTGCGATAGAGTGCTAAAGTGCTCTAGTGGTAGAACTGTGAGTCCAAAACCATGGCAAAGATTGTTGTATTTGACGAAGAATCCCGTCAGGCATTAGAGCGGGGCGTCAATGCCCTGGCCGATGCGGTCAGGGTTACCCTCGGGCCTCGGGGGCGAAATGTGTTGCTGGAGGGCAAATATGGCGCTCCCCAGATTGTCAATGATGGCATCACCATCGCCAAAGAAATTGAATTGGAAGACCCCTTGGAGAACACGGGCGCGAGACTCATCCAAGAAGTCGCCTCCAAAACCAAGGACTTAGCAGGTGATGGCACCACCACCGCGACCGTCCTGGCTCAAGCGATGATCCGTGAAGGGCTGAGAAATGTAGCGGCAGGCACCAACCCGGTGAGCCTGCGCCGAGGCATTGAAAAATCGATCGCCCATATTGTCAGAGGCATCGGCGAAGTCGCCAAACCCATTGAAGGAAATGCGATCGCCCAAGTGGCCACCGTCGCCGCAGGCAGTGACACCGAAGTGGGCGGCATGATTGCCGAAGCCATGAATAAAGTCGGTCGCGATGGTGTCATCACCGTCGAAGAATCCAAATCCCTCTCGACCGAGATGGAATTGGTGGAAGGGATGCAGTTCGATCGCGGCTACATTTCCCCCTACTTCGTCACCGATTCCGAACGGATGCTCTGTGAGATGGAGAATCCCATGATTCTCATCACCGACAAAAAAATTGGCAGCATCCAGGATCTGGTTCCCGCCCTCGAAAAGGTCGCCCGTGCGGCTCAACCGCTGCTGATCATCGCTGAAGATCTAGAAGGCGAAGCCCTGGCTACGCTGGTGGTCAACCGCCTCCGGGGTGTCCTCAATGTGGCCGCCGTCAAAGCACCGTCCTTTGGCGAACGCCGCAAAGCCGTCCTGCAAGATATCGCCGTCCTCACGGGTGGACAAATGGTGTCGGAAGACATTGGTCTAAGCCTGGATATGGTCACCCTGGAAATGCTGGGCACCGCCCGCAAGGTGACCGTCAGCAAAGACACCACTACGATCGTCTCCGAAGCCCCCGACAAGGTGGCCTTGGAAAAGCGCATCGCCCAAATTCGCCGTGACCTGGCCGAAACGGATTCGGAATACGACGCTGAAAAGCTCCAGGAGCGTCTGGCTAGACTGGTCGGCGGGGTTGCCGTCATCAAAGTCGGTGCCGCCACCGAAACCGAACTCAAGGATCGCAAGCTGCGCCTGGAAGATGCCCTCAACGCCACCAAAGCAGCCGTTGAAGAAGGCATTGTCCCCGGCGGTGGCGTTACCCTGATCCACCTGGCTCAAACCCTGGAAGCCTTCAAAGCCTCCCTGCCCACTGACGAACAGGTTGGTGCCGATATCGTCATGAAAGCCCTGGAAGCCCCCTTGCGTCAGATTGCTGACAATGCCGGAGCCGAAGGTTCGGTCGTGGTCGAAAAGGTCAAGAGTATGGACTTCAACATGGGCTACAACGCCCTCACCGATCAGTACGAAGACCTGATCGCCGCAGGCATCATTGACCCGGCCAAGGTCGTGCGCTCTGCCCTCCAGGATGCAGGGTCGATCGCCGGCATGGTCGTCACCACCGAAGCCCTCATCGTCGAAAAACCCGAGAAGAAACCCGCTGGCGGCGGTGCCCCCGATATGGGCGGCATGGGCGGCATGGGTGGTATGGGCGGCATGGGCGGCATGGGTATGGGCGGCATGGGCGGCATGGGCATGATGTAGTCCCCTGTCCTACCTGTCTCATCTAATTTCGCTTAAAAAGAAACCATTGAGGGCTGTTGTACAATGTACGATAGCTGTCAATGGTTTCTTTTTGGACTCGTTTACTGGTCTACCTTAAAGATCATTCAAGTCTTTAAAGAGCATTCAAGCATGATGCATTACGCTTCATATTAAGTGGGTATTCATATGCGCTAAGAATACCGAAACACAGCGGTCAAAGGCTTTCCATCGGGCACCTCTTCAGGGCGAACCGCATAGACCGTTCCCCCATGTAGGAAAGTTTGAATCGCTGCCTCGTTCAACAAATCATCATCGCCCGGTTCCGCCGTCTCGTGAACTTGTAGATCATTGCGCTCTGCATCAAACAATCCCCACTGCTGTACCCCAACCGCCACAAACAGTTCATCCACCCGACCGTAATAGGCCGCAGGTACAATCTCCTCCACCTGGGTTGAGGTTTGACCTGTCCCGGCTAGTTCACGGTAGCGTTCTAGCGCCGCCTGCTGCGCTTGAGCAAAGTGAGGTTCAACCACCGTCCAGGCTTGCTGATGCAGGCTTTGAGGTGTCATCAGTTCTGGATTGTCGGAAATGCCATGAATCAGTAGACCCGTGTAGGTATTGGCTTCTTGATACACGGGTAATAAAAAATCAACCCCCGCAATCACCAAAGGCCCATGTTTATCGTGTAAATGCTCCTGCAATCCCCGATCGACAATGTGGAAAAATTGCAGAATGTTGTCCTTGGGGCGATCGCGGTCAGGACTCCCATGCCCATGGGCGCTACCCACCTGATTTTGCCCCGCTGTTGAGCCTCCGTGAGAACCCAGGCCGCCGCCTGTGCGAATATGCCCTTCTCGATTGGTGGGTGAATCGTAGAGCAGAGCCTCGTCAACACTCTTGGGCATATCCCACAGCGAAATTTCATCAACGCTATCGCGGGTAGCTCTAAAAAATCGCACATCCTTTTGACTGAGCGCTAAGATGAAAAACTCGCCGTCTCCCGTTAACAAAGGCATCAGGGGTTTGAGATGAAAGCGATCGCTCACCACAACAAGCTCTTGAAAGGCGATCGGCAGACAATAGTATTTCATGAAGCCATCGGTGAGAAATACTGCCAAACCCTGATCTTGATGCTGCCAGAAGTCATCGTCATTCAAGGTTTCCAGAGGTTGCAACAGGTCTTGAATCTCCTTCTGAGAAAACCCAAATTCACCCAATTTCACCTCAGCCTGTCGTACCAAATTCTTGAAGCGAATCGGATTCTGACGAGTCTCCTGACTCAATCGCTCCATCGGCAAGTACAGTGAAATGCATCGTCCTTTCGGCTGTTCAACTAAAGTCTTTAAATCATCTGCGGCTAATAAACTCATCTGACCTAAATCCATTAAAGGTTGTAGTACTTATGCATGGCCTCACGCTAACAAAGCCCTCATCTCGCTCCCACTTCCAAAAGATAGAAGTCAGTGATTTGTCCTCAAAGAAGCTACTCCTCAAAGGTTCTCATTACCCCAGAGTCAAGAACTAAATAACCTGCTATTCTTCTACACATCCTTCTACTTAGACATAAAAGTTAGACATAAAAGAAGATCCAAATCCCTCTGCGTCTCTGCGTCTCTGCAGTTTAAATTTTTCCCCCACTCATTCGCCTCCCAGTCCTCCAAGAATATTTCCTACGGAAGTTTTACGACTGCCTAGGGACGAATAGGGTAGAGTGAAGCTACAGTGACGGATTTTTTGCCATGCCACAATATTTCGGAAAGCCCCCCGCCCCCTCCTGGTCTTCACTCGGTGCCATCTCTGAGGTTGAGGTGGGCGATCGGCAAATTACCTTCAGTTGTGGCCAACCGCGTTTCCGCATTCAGGTTCTCACCCCCCAGATTATTCGGGTGCGCCTCACTCCAACCGGAAAATTTCTGCCGCGTCGCTCCTGGGCTGTGACCTTGCCGGACGAAGAAATCCTCGCCGATGAAAGTCTGAGGCATTCGGAGTCTGAGGCTGCGCCTATGGTGATTGAACAAACCGACCAGGCGATCGCCCTCACCACCCCCCAACTCCGCGTTGAAGTCCAACGCCAGTCCGGGCAAATTGCTTTCTACACCCGACAAGGTCAAGCCTTCGCTAGCGACAGTCCAGCAGGTATGAACTGGCAAAACGGCAGGGTGACGGTTTATAAACAAATGGCAGACGACGAGCATTTTTATGGGTTTGGGGAACGGACGGGACTGTTGGATCAGCGATCGCAAAAAATCACCCAATGGACAGTGGATGCGATCGACTACGACACCCTGACTGATGAAATGTACCAGGCTATTCCCTTCTTTCTGTCGCTGCGACCGGGCTTAACCTACGGCGTTTTTCTCAACAGCACCTACCGGACTCAGTTTGATCTGGGATACACGCAGTCTGACCAATGGCAGATGACGGTGGATGCCGCCAATGATCCGGCTTTGGAGTCTGCTCCTGAGTTAGACTATTACCTGATTTACGGCTCTACTCCCGCCGAAATTCTCCATCACTACACCCGTTTGACCGGACGAATGCCCATGCCTCCCAAATGGGCACTCGGCTATCACCAAAGCCGTTGGAGCTATGAGTCTGAACCGGTGGTGAGGGCGATCGCCCAAGAGTTTCGATCGCGTCAACTCCCCTGTGATGTGATCCATCTCGACATTGACTACATGCAAGATTACCGCGTCTTCACTTGGAATGCAGACCGTTTTCCCAACCCGGCAAAACTGATCCAGGAATTACAGCAGGCAGGCTTCAAAGTGGTCACTATTGTTGATCCGGGTATTAAGTTTGAACCGGAGGGCGATTACTGGGTTTATCAAGAAGCCTTGCAAAAAGATTACTTGATTTGTAGCCGCGATGGGGAACTGTTTCAGGGCTATGTTTGGTCGGGTAAAACGGTATTTCCTGATTTTATGCGTCCGGAAGTGCGGGATTGGTGGGGCAATGGGCAGCGCATCTTGACTGAAATGGGAGTTGCAGGCATCTGGAATGACATGAACGAGCCTGCCCTTAACGATCGCCCCTTTGGCACAGACGGCAAAAAGATTCCCTTCCCTTTAGACGCTTTGCAAGGCCCAGTCGAAGCAGCCGCGACTCATACGGAAACCCATAATCTTTACGGATTCAAGATGGCACAAGCGTCCTACGAAGGGCTGGGGAAACTGCGATCGAATCAGCGATCGTTTGTGTTGACGCGATCGGGATACGCCGGGATACAGCGGTGGTCATCGGTGTGGACAGGCGACAACCATTCCCGCTGGGAACATTTGGAAATGTCGCTGCCGATGCTGTGTAATCTGGGATTATCCGGCGTTGCCTTCTGTGGCGCAGATATCGGCGGCTTCGCAGGCAATGCCACGCCCGAACTATTTGCCCGCTGGATGCAGGTGGGAATGCTCTATCCTCTGATGCGCGGGCATTCGGCCATGACCTGCATCCGGCAGGAACCCTGGGCTTTTGGAGAACCCGTCGAATCCATTTGTCGCACCTATCTCGAACTCCGCTACCAGCTTCTGCCCTACTTCTACACCCTCTTCTGGGAAGCGGCCAAAACGGGCGCACCGATTCTCCGCCCCTTGCTCTACCACTATCCCGACGATCCCAAAACCTATACGATTCACGATCAGGTGCTGCTGGGGGCAAATCTAATGGCGGCTCCCATCTATCGACCGGGGCAGGATTGCCGTGCGGTCTATTTGCCTGAAGGCACCTGGTACGATTGGTGGACGGGCGATCGCCACCAAGGCTCCAAAACCATCCTCGTCGATGCCCCATTGGATCAAATGCCGCTGTTCGCCAAAGCAGGCACTATCCTCCCCCTGCAACCCGTCAGCCAATTTGTCGATGAACAGTTCCTCCCCGCCTTGCGCCTCTGGGTCTGGCCTGGAACCGGCGAATTTACCCTCTACGAAGACGATGGCAATACGCTGGAATATCAAACCGGAGCCTGGTCAACGAGAACCTGTCGGGTTTACCAAACTGAACGGCAAATTATTGTGGCGATCGCAGCTCAACAAGGCCAATGGGCAGTCGAAAACCGAGAGTTGGTCATTGAGTTAGTCGGCTACGGAGAACAGCGATTTTTAGATCAAGGTGATGCCATAGAAGCCATCTTTGAACAAAGATAATGAGTTACCTAATCATCTTTTACTGTAGGTTGGGTGAAGCACAGCGCAACCCAACATCACAACCGTAAATCTCGATTCGACGACAAGATCCGCGAATCCAGTATCCTTCATTATCGGTTTGGTGAAGCACAGCGTAACCCAACATCACAGCCATAAACTTCAATTCAATGACAGAATATGAAGCTTACCGGGGTTCGTGATCAGCTTTCATCAGAATTGTTCAAATCGTCATTGGACTCAAATCGATTTCTCTGAGTTTGAAAACGTTGAATTCGAGCTTGAATATCGTCCGCAGTGGCTTCGAGTTCCTGTAAGTCGCTGGGAATTAGATAGTTGGCGAGAATCTTGAAAAGTGAAGCAAGATCAACGGAATAGTTGAGCAATAACTGGGTAATGTCGTTTTCGTAAATTGCGATCTTGTTGAATTGCCCTTGTCGGTAGAGAGAAGGCAGGGCAAAGAATTTGAGTATGAGCAACCCCTCAACCGTCACACAGCGAATACTCCGAATTTCTTGCGGAGAAGAGGCTCGAACACCAAATTGCCGCTCGGTTGCATAGCGATCGCTTACCCACTGAAAGAGCGCATTGCTAGTAAGTAACAGGTCAACCTGTAGCGTTTCATCAAACGTTCCTCGAATAAAATCACGATTCTCGTCCAGGATCGCAATTTCAGGGATAGATTCTAGATCACTTCTTGCCAGAATGAAATCAATGTCCTGAGTGTTTCGTCCCTCAATGTAACTCAGCAGTGCAATTTCGCCGACAAGCAGGTAGTTTACTTGTCGTGTATCCAAAATACCAAACAAGCTTTCGACAGCAACAGGAAGACGAGTTACATTAAGCGGATTATTGCTCCAATTCTTGACATCAAAGAGAACACCGTTGAGAATGATTTCGCCAATCACATTACTCATGACTTCCCATCGTAATTTCTAGCCATTCCTTGCAGTGAATCTCCATAGCGAGATCTAGGATTCAAGGATCTCACGGATTCTAGAGCGGAACAAACGCAGAGCCGATCGCTGTCCAATCGCTTGGCTTTGTTGGATAAACAGTGGTACTTCGGCGATCGGCAAAAAGGGAAACGCTAGACTGTGATCGATCGGTTGATATGCCCCGGAAACTAAACAATAAACCTGTAGCTGTTGCTTGTGATATCGCCATAGTTCGGGCACACCCAAAGCAGCATAAATAGAGTGCTTGTTGAGAGAGGAGCGGGTGTAGTCAGACTCAATGGCCAAGTCGGGCAGTGGATCAACGGCTAAATCAATTTGTTTCCCTCGCACCAACCGCTCATTTTGAATATAGAAGCAGGAATCTGGCTCAATGGCGCGTGCTAACGACTCTCGTTCCAGAGTCAGCGATCCCAGTTTCATTACTTCGATTTCTAGTTCGTCTGCGATCGCCTCCACCAAACTTTCGAGCAATCCTTTCGGCACCTCATGATTTTGCAGCGGCATTCTTAGTTCTAAGGTTCCTTGTTCATAAGCAATTCTCCAAGCTCGACGATCTCCCACATCGGACATCAAAGCTTTGTAGGTCTGCCAGCGAATTCCACTAAGCAAGACGACTGCTTCTCCAAACAAACTGGAGCTAATTTGCAAGCCTTCATCGTCATAGATAATGTGATAGCCAGGGTCAGCTACCAGGTCAGCCATCAGGGCTTTGAACGTTGTCCAAGTCACTCCCGGCAGGCGAATTTCAGTGATGGGGGCGATCGCAATACTCATCGCAGCAGATTCAAAACGGTATGCTCATTTTAGTGCGATCGCCCTTTCGCTTCAAGCAACCAGGGTAGAAGTCACAGAAGGAAGAAGTCACAGAAGGAAGAAGTCACAGAAGGAAACGGACAGAGTTCGGATACCCGCCCTTTCTCCTGTTCATCCTGTTCTCTCTAAGCAAATTGACGATCTTTTCTCATCCCACCCTCAGATACTCCCCACACAACCCGTTACCATAGGAATAGAACCACTAGACACACCCACACAGAACCATGTCTCTATTCGGATTGTTCGGCAAAAAATCATCCCTTCCTAGCCCAGAAGAGGCGCTGCCTGGGCGATCGACCTCCATGCCCGTGCCTGCAAAGCACTTCGTCAACGGCCACCCGCTCAAGCCTCCCTTCCCGGAAGGCATGGAAACGGCAATGTTTGGGCTGGGTTGCTTCTGGGGGGCAGAGCGCAAGTTCTGGCAGGCTGAAGGCGTTTACACCACGGCGGTGGGCTATGCGGCTGGCCTGACTCCCAATCCCACCTACCAGGAAGTCTGTTCCGGCATGACCGGGCACAACGAGGTGGTTTGGGTGGTTTACGATCCCAAGGTGGTGAGCTATGAGACGCTGCTGAAGGTCTTCTGGGAAAGCCACAACCCCACCCAAGGAATGCGCCAAGGCAACGACGTGGGCACCCAATACCGCTCGGGCATCTACACTTACTCCGAAGCCCAGCACAAGGCCGCAGAAGAGTCCAAGAAAATGTATCAGCCAGCCCTAAACCAGGCGGGCTATGGGGAAATCACCACCGAAATCCTCGAAGCACCCGAGTTCTACTACGCCGAAGAATATCACCAGCAATATCTGGCGAAAAATCCTGGAGGCTACTGCGGCCTCGGCGGCACCAATGTAGCCTGCCCCGTCATGGCCACGCCCTACCAAAGCTAGGATTCCTTCAACTGAGTGCATAGTTGACTGAGTGTATAAAAGAGCGCGGTTGCCCTTTGGACAATCGCGCTCTTTCATATCTAATGCCTCAGTCGGTAAGCCTAATTAAATGTAGGATGCGTTACGCTCCGCTAACGCATCTTCCTCAAGCCTTTGATGCGTTAGCGATAGCGTAACGCATCCTACAAAAGATTACACCTCCCTACTTACCTCATGAAATTGTTAGCCCTGCTGTTGGTGCTGCTCGTCTAGTTTTTGAATGTGTTCGCGGATAGCGGTTTCCATGAGTGCGATCGTTTCAGGACTGTTTGGAGCAGGATAGAGAACCGTATCATTTCCGTTCGCTTCAAGGCGATCGGCTAATTGATAAAACGTCTCATCATCGTCACGGTGAGCGAGCAGGTAAGCCCTTAATTCAGCGGTACTCATGGTGTCAAAATCTGGTTTCATCTAAACCTCCAGATACTCCATCCAATACTTAGTTTCTAGACGATCGCACTCCTCATCCTCAGTCAAAATAGCAGCATCGATCGCATTTTGGTTAGCGAAGTAGTAGGCAAGTGCTGCATAAATTTCTGCCAGCTTTAGATGAGGCTTCTCAGTCATCATCTCTTCGGGTGACATGCCTGCATTAAAGTCAATAGCGATGTTTTGCACGGTAACGCGATGACCCGCAATGCGCGGACGACCACCACAGACTCCCGGCGTTTGAACAATCAACGTGCCAATGTCGGTATGAAGTTGCTCCGTCGTGGTTCCGTAATAGGGGGGAAAAGATTTTGCTTCCATGAAACCCTGCCAAACTCTTGCTCTCTCTAATATTAAACGGTTAGACCCGATTTTTTATAATTCTGATGAACAGCCGCCCGATAGCAGGTCAATATCTTTGGATTGAGATTCCTTCAGTGTCTTGGCTCCTTTGATTTTCTGTGATGTTTGTGGGGATGCGTCGATCGCCAGAACCCATGATATAAAGGTTGAGCCGTAATGAATCAAGGGCGATCGCATGTCACTCAACTTCCCTCCCAGCTTCCAGGAATTGGCCGATCTGTACAAAACAACATTGCTCACCAATATCATCCCTTTCTGGGAATCCCATTCAGTGGATTGGGATCAGGGCGGATATTTTACCTGTCTGGATCGAACAGGGCAGGTGTATGACACGGACAAATTTATTTGGCTGCAAAATCGGCAGGTGTGGTTGTTCTCTATGCTGTATCAGCAGGTTGGGGGGCAGTCCCAAGGAGAGACTGCGCCAAAGCGATGGCTTGATATTGCGGCTAACGGGGCTAGATTCTTGGCCAAGCATGGTCGGGATGAGTCGGGCAACTGGTATTTTGCGCTGAATCGGGCTGGGCAGCCTTTGGTGCAGCCTTACAATATTTTTTCGGACTGTTTTGCGGCTATGGCCTTTAGTCAATATGCCAGGGCTTCGGGCGATGAGGCGGCGAGGGCGATCGCACTACAAGCCTACGAGAATGTGCTGCGGCGCAAGGACAATCCCAAAGGACAATACAGCAAAACCTATCCTGGAACCCGCCCCATGAAGGCATTGGCGGTGCCGATGATTTTGGCGAATCTATCGCTGGAGATGGAGTGGCTGCTGGAGGACGAGACGCTGAATGCGGTTTTGGATGCTACTGTGCAGGAAGTGATGAATGACTTTTTTAACGCGGAACGAGGACTGATGTATGAGAATGTTGCGCCGGATGGTTCATTGATGGATAGCTTTGAGGGACGGTTGATTAATCCTGGACATGGCATTGAAGCGATGTGGTTTATCATGGATATTGCACAGCGGAGACAGGATAAGGAGACGATTGAGAGAGCGATCGCAGTCATGCTCAATATCCTGGAGTTTGCATGGGATAAAGAATATGGCGGTCTATATTATTTTATGGATGCGGATGGCCATCCACCCCAGCAACTAGAATGGGATCAGAAACTTTGGTGGGTGCATCTGGAGTCACTGGTTGCATTGGCGATGGGCTATCGGTTGACGGGAAATGCGGCCTGTTGGGATTGGTATCAGCGGATGCATGAGTATACCTGGTCACATTTTGCCGATGCTGAATATGGAGAGTGGTTTGGATATTTGAATCGGCGGGGGGAGGTGCTATTGAATTTGAAGGGGGGAAAATGGAAGGGATGTTTTCATGTGCCACGAGCCATGTACTTGTGTTGGCGGCAATTTGAGGCGATCGCCCAATCGCCCTCATCTTGAACTTTATTCGCCTTCGTCTCGTCTTGAACTGTACTTGTCTTGATGGCAAGTGTGTTGATGGCAAGTGTCTCGATGGCAAGTGTCTCGATGGCAAGTGTCTCGATGGCAATTATCTTGATGGAGATTCCGAGCGCTCTTAGGACTAAACCACTGTCCCATCCCTGGAATAGAACCCGGAAAACAACCGCAGGAAAAGAACTATGACAATCGATCGCATCCCCCCGATGGCAGCCCCGACGGGGACTGACTTTGTGTTTTTTATTCATGGGGTGAATACTCGGCTAGGGCCGAACAATCCCGGCTATGCGCGCAATCTGATTAGTCTGCTGATTGAAGCCAATGACCATCCCCGACTCACCCTGAGCCTGCATGAGTTGGAGTGGTACACCATCATGCAAGAGGCCGAACAGCAGCTTTTGCAATGGCTGAACGAATCGCCCCACTGGCGGCGCTCCTGGTTTCGAGATTTTCGCAGAACCCAAATCATTCCCTTCACCGGAGATGCGGCGCTGTATATCAGTCGCTATATTGGCTCTGAGGTGGTGAAACTGCTCAAGGAGCAGGCCGTAGAAATTCTACGGCACAGCAACCCAGAAACCGATCGCCTTCATCTGGTCGCCCATAGTTGGGGCAGCGTCATTCTCTTTGATATTTTCTTTGCGGGTCGCTGGGACAACCCCGACATTCCCGGCTACGAAGATGCCCAGTTTATTCGTCGAGCGATCTTTGGTCTGGAACCTGAGTCCCAACAGGGAATTCGCGTTGCCAGCATTCACACGCTGGGTTCGCCCGTCGCTCTGGCCAACCTGATCAACCTCAAGCGCATGACCGCCCATCCCGGCACAAAACTCAACGAAAAGAGCATCCGCACTGTGTTCACCCATGACATTACCTTTGGCCTAGAACAATTGCTGCATATGCTCTACGATCGCCACTCCAAACCCCTCACCTGGAGAAACTTTGCCCATGTCGGCGATCCGGTGGCCTATCCACTCGCTACAATTATTCCAAAGCTGATTAGCGTCGAGGAATCCGGCAAACACTATCTGGATATTGAAGATGTCTCCACGCGGGGGACGGGTTTCCTCGAAATTATTGCCAGCCTGCTGCGGCGATCGTTCCTGGCGCTAGTCAACGGCGGCAATGCTCACCAAAGCTATTGGCGCAATCGCCGAGTCGCCCAAATGATTGTCCAAATGATTCGCAAAAGCGCCTAATGCAAACGCCATCCCATTTTCTCATGACAGCGGCATTGTCCCAGGCTTTGCCCAAGGTGGCGATCGCCCGAAGTGCCTTCCTCCTGGGTTCAGTTGCCCCCGATCTGGCACTCTGGCTGTTGTCGATTGGCAGCATGGCCTATTTCCGCTTCATTGCAGGGTGGAGTATGACCGACACGATGCGGTTTCCCATCACGCCCCTGTTTGACGAACTCTATTTCCACAATCCCGTCTGGCTCATCTCCCACAATCTGCTGCACGCGCCGATCATTCTCCTCGTTGGGTTAGGGATTACTGCTTATTACGCTCAGGGCACTCTTTTCAGCACCACTCCAGACCTGAAGCCCCAGCCCCGATCGCCAGTCCCCTCACCCCCCAAGCGCGGGAAAATGTCCTCCAGGCACTGGCCGTCATTCGCGAAAATCTGCCGCCTTTGATCGATTTGACTAAGGAACAGCACCGGACGATGGCAAAAATGGGCGATCGCAGTCGTGGATTTGTCAACAAAGCTTACGAACTCGTGCAGCAATACCCAGAACTGTTGCCGCGCACCATGAGCGTCGAGCAAGTGACGCAGAATGTGGAGATCTGGGGGCAAATGGAAAGCATTTTGTTTTCGGTGAATCAACTCCAGGAATTGATTAACGATACCTATGTCGCCTTGGGCAGCCAGGTTTATACCGATGCCCTGATGATTTATCAATTCGCCAAATCGGTCAACCATACGGGCACCCTGGAACAAGCGGTGACCGAGATGGGCAAACGGTTTTCCCGCAAGGGCAACAGCAAGAAAGGCAAGGGCAAGGCTCCAGGGGAAGAAAAGGAGGCTGATGATTCGGACAATTTGCCTGCTGATTAAACCCGGCTCTCTTCTGGAAAGGCACTTTGTCCTAATTACACGCTTTGCGCCTCTGCCGATGGCAGAGGCTTTTTTTTATGGCGGTTGCATGATTCGCATTCTGAGTGCGATCGATGGGGGTGGGGAGTGCGATCGATGAGGGTAGGGAGTGCGATCGATGGCATCTTGAGTGCGATCGATCAAGATAGAGGGGGCGATCGATGGGGGTGGGGAGTGCGATCGATCAAGGTAGAGAGTGCGATCGATGGGGGTGGGGAGTGCGATCGATCAGGGTAGGGAGTGCGATCGATGGCACCTTGAGTGCGATCGATGAGGGTAGGGAGTGCGATCGATGAGGGTAGGGAGTGCGATCGATTGCACTCAGAATGCGATCGACGAGGGGGTAGAGTGTCATTGGTGGGGGTAGTAGCACTCGTCTAAAATGTTGGGCTAGGCATTACGGTTTCGTAGCCCCCTTAATCCCCTTGCAAAGCCACTCTGTACACACCAGTCCTGACCTGTCTTCCCCTTTAGATTTCGCGCCCCCCAGCCCCCAACTTTGGGGGAGCCGAACCTTCGAGGAGCCTTCAAGGAGCCTTCGAGGAGTTTTCGAGGAGTTTTCACAAAGAGCGTTCAAAAGAGCAATCCCGGAAGATTCCCAGAATTCAAAGTCCCCCAAAGTTGGGGGATTTAGGGGGCGCAAAACCCTGAAGCGAAGCCAACCTTTGGAAATTCGCAAATGAAGAACAACGCTACAGGTTCGTCATTCCAGATGGGGAATTACAGGTTCACCCTTACGGTTTCACCCTTACAGTTTCACCCTTACGGTTTCACAATATAGTCCGACTGAATCGCTTCAGTCTTACCCGCAGTCACCAGCGC
The DNA here is from genome assembly GCA_025454315.1 of Oculatellaceae cyanobacterium Prado106. GTDB lineage: Bacteria > Cyanobacteriota > Cyanobacteriia > Elainellales > Elainellaceae > Prado106. The sequence continues at coordinate 3,209 of JALOOP010000065.1, read as the reverse complement.
CTGATGGATCAACGCGGCGACTTCTGCCCGAGAGGTGGGCTGACTGGGGTTGAGCATGTTGAGGTCAGGATAGTTGACCACCATGTTGGAATTGGTCGCAGTGGCTGTTGCCGGAATCGCCCATTTGGGAATCTGGGGATTGTCGCTGTAGCGCTGAATGGCCGCTGCCGGTTGTCCAGCCAGAGGCAGTCCCAGACCATTTACTAGTGAAAGGAGGACTTCCAGGCGAGTAATCGGCTGATCCGGTCTGAAGTCACCTTCAGAGTAGCCTTTGAGGAAACCCCGTTTGACCGCCACATCGATCGCAGGAGCCGCCCAAAAATCAGCATTCACATCCGAAAAGGCGATCGCCGCATTCTTTTCATCTTGCACAAAGACATCTTGCAGCAATCGGGCATATTCAGCGCGAGTCACGGGCTGGTCAGGACGGTAGGTGCCATCGGGGAAACCAGAGGCGACACCTCGTTGAGTCAAAGCGTCAATAAACGGACGTGCCCAATAGTCCTGGGGCACATCGGGGAAGTTGATAGCTGCCCCAATGACCGGAACTGGGGAAGGATCGAGGAGCGGCGAGGTGACTGGAGCGGTGGGCGAGGCGGCTGGAGCGGGTTGGCTCGTGACCGCACTGCCAATGATGGCTCCGGCTCCGGCAGCAGGCAGCGCATTGTTGAGCCAGCCGTTGTTGCGATCGCCCGCATTCGTCGGCAGAGTCGCGGTCAAATCTCCGGTGGGTGCCGTGGGAGAGGCCGCAGGACTCGGCAAAATTCTGGGATTGGCTTCAGCGCCTAGAGTTGCCGTCGGAGGCACAATGGGAAACAGTGAAGGAGAAGCCTGAGTCGTTGTTTGGGTGGTTCCGGGGAGGAAATTCCAGGTGTTGGTACTGGCAGCGAGTTCTCCGGTCTTGCGGGTGAGTCCCCAAAAAATGATGGAACCAATGGCTCCAAACGCGACCAGAATCGCAATCATTTCCTCAAAGCCAAGGGACTTGCGGCGAGAGGCGGGGGTAGAAACCTGAGGGTCAGAGGGAGGCTGGTTTGACATCATATCTGACATATGAATAAATCCTGCATGTCTAAATTTGACAAGTCTAATCGTTGAAATATGACCGACCGGGGCTTAAGTGCATTGATTATCCCACAGTTAATCAAAAATGACGAATTCTTGAAATTAACCTTTGCTTTCCATCACCAGATCGCCTCTAGGAACGGGTGGATCGGCGATCGCCTCTGTTGTAATCAGCATTTGGTTGACGGTCGTGGTGCAAATCTGATCAGGCGTGCCCCAGGTGGCGATCGCTCTCCCATTCACCGTCTCCGAGTTCAACACCCCCGGATTAAATTCTCCACACAAGACAGGCTGGGTTGCATTCTCGGTGATTGCCCAAAGTCGATACGCCCGGTCTGTCGGCAGCGTGGGCAAATTTTGTACCACCATCACCGCTCGTTGTTGTCCTGGAACCATGATTAGGCTTCCGGCTGCGATCGCCGCTTTTTCAGTGCCAGCCAGGGGATAAAGCTGCGCGCCCGGTTGTTGCAGCGCAGCCGTCAGGGCGGCAGTGGTTTGGATTTCTTGTTGCAGACGGCCAATGGTTTGCTGGCTGGTTTGCACCTGTTGGCGGAGTCGGTAGTGATCCAGGGCGATCGCTAGCAGGAAAAGGGCGGCGATCGCTCCCCCTAAGCTTTTCCAAGGCAGAGGACGAGCCGGACGAGTCAAACGAGCCGGATGAGCAGTCTGAAACAAACCGATAGACGGCGGTTCTGCCTCAGCCTGTGCCAAAATCGCCTGTCGCAGTTGGGGCGGCGGTTCTCGGTCGGGAAGGGCATACGGCATCAGCGCTAAAACCTCCTGATACTGGTCAATCTCCGAAGACAGGTGGGGATGGGCGGCCAGCAATTGCTGCACCGCCTCAGCTTCCTCTGAGCTAAGGTCACCAAGGGCATACCCTGCCATCAGTTCTTGCCAGTCGTCGGGAGGGGGAGAGTGGGTCATGGGGAGCGGGAGAGGGGAGTGGATGGGTGAATGGGTGGATGAGTGGATGGGTGGATGAGTGGATGAGTGGATGAGTGGATGAGTGGATGGGGGGATGGGGGGATGGGTGGGTGGGGGGATGTCCAGTTTTGAGTTAAATAAAGTCTTGGAGGGTTTGGCGTAAGCGGAGGAGTCCTTGTCGGGAGCGGGTTTTGACGGTGCCAAGGGGGATTTGGAGGCGTTGGGCGATTTCGGATTGGCTGAGTCCTTCGTAGTAGGCAATTTCGAGGATTTGCCGTTCGGAGTCGGGAAGGTCGGCCATGGCGGATTTGAGGCGTTGCGATCGCTCTCCCAAGGAGGCTTGCTCTAGCGGATTGGTGCCCATAATTTCAGTTTTAGCAAGTCCTTGCCAGCGCTGCAGGAATCGAAGACGGCTACTGCGCGATCGCAGTTTATCAATCGACCGGGAACGGGTCAGGGTGGTCAAGAAACTGCTGAGGGAACCCCGATTAGGATTGTAGGTATCCCGTCGCCACAGCGTCAGGAAGATTTCTTGGGTCATATCTTCTGCCTCTTCGGAGTTCCCCAAGATGCGATAGGCCAGACCATAGACGAGCCTGGAATATCGGTCGTACAACGTCCCAAGCGCATTCACCTGACCACTCTTGAGGGCAGCAATCAACTCCGCATCCGAGGGCTGGGGCGGTGCATTGGATTGAAAGGTTGAGGAATCTGAGTCCATTGGTACCGGAAGCACACTCGTAAGGGAGGGACAAAACAGTGCGAACCAAACCCACTCCTATGCCCCACCCAAAATTGGGCAGGGTCTGCCTAGAAGCAAGTGACTCACCAATCAGTGACTCTATAGATACGCTGCGATCGCCCCATCGGATTTCACCCCAAAAAACAGTAAAACCCAGAAAACCAGACCACAAAGCCACAAGAAGATTCTTTCCCCTTCCCCCCTCCCTGTCTAGCCCCTCTCCACCCCCCTCTCCACCCGCGTTCATCTATGTCCACCCGCGTACCCTCTGGGAAGTCTGCGACAACATCCGTGTTCATCCGCGTTCATCTGTGTTCCCCCTTTCCCCACTCCCCACTCCCCACTCCCCACTCCCCACTCCCCACTCCCCACTCCCCACTCCCTCCATTAATTTTTGTAACCGACCGCCAATCCCCCAAGCTTTCAGCACTAAAGTTGAGTCGAAAAAATCTCTCTGAGCAGGTTCATGAACAGTGGC
>JALOOP010000456.1 GCA_025454315.1 Oculatellaceae cyanobacterium Prado106 | reverse complement strand
TCTGCGTCTCTGAATCTCTGCGTCTCTGAATCTCTGCGTCTCTGCGCCTCTGCTGTTTAAATTCAATTCCTCCCCCGTCCTCATCTGATTCGCCCTAAACTAATCCCAGAACGCCCCTACCCCTAAACGCCAATGGCAACCCTACTGGTCAAAAACATCCACACCCTGGTCACCCTGGACGCTGCTCGTCGGGAAATCCCCAACGGGGCACTGTTCGTCCGAGACAACGTAATTGAACAAGTCGGCACAACCCCCGAATTGCCCCAAACCGCCGATGAAATCCTGGATTTGCAAGGTCGTCATGTGGTGCTTCCCGGTCTGGTCAATACCCACCATCATTTCTACCAAACCTTGACCCGGGTGATTCCTGCGGCGCAGAACTGCGATTTGTTCAACTGGTTGCAGACGCTTTATCCCATTTGGGCCAATCTCACGCCCGAGTCCGTATTTGTCAGTGCCCAACTGGCCGCCGTTGAGTTGATGCTGTCCGGTTGCACCACAGCCAGCGATCACCTCTATGTTTTCCCCAACGGCAGCCGCTTGGATGACGAAATTCAAGCCGTCCAGGAAACCGGACTGCGGTTCCATGCCAGTCGCGGCAGTATGAGCGTGGGGCAGAGTCAGGGTGGATTGCCACCGGATTCGGTGGTGGAAAAGGAAGCCGATATTCTCAAAGACAGTCAGCGACTGATTGAGCAATACCATGACAATTCTCGCCATGCCATGCTGCGGATGACGCTGGCTCCCTGTTCGCCCTTTTCCGTGTCGCCCGACCTGATGCGGGAGTCGGCGGCATTGGCGCGATCGCACCCCGGTGTCCGACTCCACACGCACCTGGCCGAAAATCGATCGGATGTGGAGTACAGCTTAGCCACCTTTGGCCTGACTCCCGGCGACTTTGCCGCATCCGTGGGCTGGATTGGCTCCGATGTTTGGCACGCCCATTGTGTGCAGCTAGACGACAAAGCCATTCAACAATTTGGCCAAACGGGCACAGGCGTGGCGCATTGTCCCTGTAGCAATATGCGCTTAGCCAGCGGCATGGCTCCCATTCGCAAAATGCTCAATCACCAGGTACCCGTAGGCTTAGGCGTCGATGGCTCCGCGTCTAATGATACCTCCAATCTGTTCAATGAAGCCCGCACGGCCTTTCTCCTGGCGCGCGTCCGGGAACAGGATGCCTCGGCGATGACGGCACGAGATGCCCTGGAGTTGGCTACCCTGGGCGGCGCAAAGGTGCTGGGACGCGATGATATTGGGGCGCTGGCTCCGGGGATGTCGGCGGATTTTATTGCGATCAATGTGGATCGGGTAGAGTTTGCGGGGGCACTTCAGGATGCGATCGCCGCTCTCATTTTCTGTCAGGTGAACCGGGTGGACTACAGTTTTATCAACGGTCGCAAAGTGGTGGATCAAGGACGAGTCACCACGATCGAACTAGAAACTCTGATTGAAAAACACAACCGCTGCGCTCATCAACTCATTCATCCATAATGAAACGCTAACCTAGAAGATGCACGCTTAAAAGATGCCAATCTTCAGATCAGAAACCTTGTAGACTCACAGAAATGAATGACTGAACCCACTAAAGTGATACAGAGTAGGGAACAGTTCATTCATCATCTAAACCTTGGTGGCTTCTAACCAATTCTCTAAATCCGTGAGACTGGTGAAATCCAGCAACGCTTCACTCAAAATACCAACCTGGTCGAAAGACAATGCCTCGACTTGGGCTTGGGTGCTTTCGGGTAATGCGCCAACTCGCCGATTGAGTTGACGGAGAACGAGCGATCGCCGCTCTCGCTCAATGCCTCTTTCTTCCCAACTTGTCGTAATCTGCATAATGGCCTCCTTTTGAGCTACGCCTATTTTATCAACTTCCTTCTGAAATCTTTTCTCCTCCTGAGTATTCAGACGAAGATAGGTATCTACAAACTTGGAAATGAGCCGGGTTTTGGCTGGATCAAGCTTGAGGGTGACGAGCAACCGTAGGCATTCAGCTTTCACCTTGGGCCGGTCGCGCTTAGCAATCTTCATTTTGCTCATTAGTGCGGCGGCAACGGGGTTGGGGCGATCGAGATAGTCCCGCCAGTTGAGGCGATTGAGCTGGATGGCGTGGAACCGAAATTCCAGGACTTTGAGGTTGGGGAACTCGACTTTGAAGGTGTCTTTTTCGGGGCGGTAGGGTTCGTCGAAGGAGAAGATGACGATGGGGTAGATGTCTTTTAGATGATTTTGATCCAGGCGGGCGAAGTAGTGGAACATCCTGCGATTGATTTGGGCTTCGCTGTAGGACTGGGCTTCGACATGGAAGAGGAAGGTGGTTTCCTGGGGCGTTCCGGGGGAGGAGGGGGAGGGAGCGATCGCCGCACTTCCACCAGCAAATCAATGATTTTTTCGCTGCCATCGACTAGGTCGGCAAAGTACTCCTGCTGGAGAAACCGGATGGAGTCGGGTTCGATGGTGGTTGCTAGGGCTGGGACGAAGAGTTCCAGGAATTCCAGGAAAAAGGTCGAAATCAGTTCTTTGAAGTTTTGATCATGACTAATGGTTGTTTTGGGGCTGGCTGTCGCGGGGCTAGGTGGATGGGCGGCGTTCACAAGTTTGATTTTATACTCAATGTTCATTTGTACTATATCGGCGATGCGGCTGGATGACAAGCGATCGCCCGATAAAATTTGGACTTTATTAGGAGGCAAGGGTTGACCGATCTACGTTGGGTGTTGATTGGTCTGGGTTCAAGTCAAATGGGTATCTCTGGCTAACTGACAAAACTCCTGGAACTGCCGAGAACTCGTGGGTTGGGTGGAGCAAAGCGTAACCCAACACCCGACTAGAACGCTTGGCTTGAATTCGATGATCCGACGTTGAACCAGGGTTTACGGCTGTGGTGTTGGGTTGCGCTACGCTCCACCTAACCTACAAGACTGAATAACGGCTACGCTCCAGACTCGCCCGCGAATAAATTGCGGGCTAATCGGCAAAACCCATTGAAATGGGTTGAAAGGTATGTTCAGATAGCCTTCTAGCCTCCGCAGTCCATTGAAATGGACTGCGGGCTAATAGCCCGTGATTCATCTACGGGCGGGCTTGGAGCGAAGTCAGTTCAGGGGTTTATAAGGATTGCCTAGAGCCGTCATTGCCCATGGGGCGAAATCGCGCCACATTTTTCGTAGCCGGATGAATTGTAGCCGGATGAATAACTCTGGCTCTGAAGGCATTTACTCCCGACCCTCACCGTTTTAACGTTGGCTCTCACGGATTTAATGCTGACCTTCACCGTTTCAACCTTAACCCTCACGGATTTAACGCTGACCTTCACCGTTCTAACTTTAGCTCTCACGGGTTCAACCCTGACCTTCGCTGTTCTAACTTTAGCTCTCACGGGTTTAGCCCTGACCTTCACCGTTCTAAATTTGACTCTCACGGTTTTAACCCTGACCTTCACCGTTTTAATTTTGGCTCTTACGGATTTAACGCTGACTTCCACCGTTCTAACTTTGACCCTCACGGTTTTAACCCTGACCTTCACCGTTTTAATTTTGGCTCTTACCGTTTTGACGCTGCTCTTCGTCGTTCTAACTTTGACTTTCGGGGTTTTAACGCTGACCTTCACCGTTTTCACGCCGACTCTGGCCGTTCTAACACTGCCCCTGAAGGTTTCCACTCCCGACCCTCATCGTTCTTACTTCGACCCTCATCGTTTTAACTTTGACCCTGGCCGTTTTAACTTTGACCCTGGCCGTTTTAACTTTGACCCTGGCCGTTTTAACTTTGACCCTGGTCGTTCTCACTTTGACCCTGGCCGTTTTAACTTTGACCCTGGTCGTTCTCACTTTGACCCTCGTTTTAACTTTGACCCTGGCCGTTTTAACTTTGACCCTGGCCGTTTTAACTTTGACCCTGGTCGTTCTCACTTTGACCCTGATCGGTTTAACGGTCACCTTGAATGTTGTCGCCTTGCCTCGGCCTTTGTGGAGTAAGACGGGGAAGGTTCGCCGATCGCCCCATAGCATTCCCCCGAAGCGCTGTACGGGTCTAGACGGGTGGCAGAAGCTTGTTTCGAGGGGGTGGTAGCGGTCGGTGATGCGATCGCCCCCATCCCCCCACCCCGAAAATTCACCTTTCCCAATCGATGAGATTAGCCGGTTTTATCAAAGTGATGAGGCAATCTGCTTCACGAAAATCAATAATTCCGCAATCTTCAGCGATAATTGATCTATTGCTGAAATCCCCAGTGAACCATAGCCTCTGGTTTAGATTGGCTCAGCAGGATCGGGTTTCGATTGTTCACTTTAGGCATGATGGGCAACTTTGGGCATTGACCTTCGCAGCTACGTATATCTCGACAGCCTGCAACCCCAGCACGCTGCCTATCTGGGTACCCAGGCGCTCGGCTTCCTGCCGCTGCCGGGGGACTCTTCCCTATGGATTGAAATTTCTCCTGGGATTGAAATTAACCGGGTCATGGATGTGGCGCTGAAGTCGGCGGCAGTGCGTCCCGGTGTGCTGGTGATTGAGCGGCTGTACGGCGTGTTGGAGGTGCATTCCAACAAGCAGAGCGACACCCAGGCGGCAGGCCGCGCCATTCTAGAATTCATTGGAGCCACCTACCGCGATTGCCACAAGCCGCGCATCATTTCCAGCCAAATTATTCGCAATATTGACGCGCACCACACCCAGCTAATCAACCGCACCCGCAAGGGCAATATGCTGCTGGCCGGACAAACGCTCTATGTCTTTGAGGTAGAACCCGCAGCCTATGCGGCACTGGCGGCCAATGAGGCCGAAAAAGCAGCGCTGATCAATATCCTGCATATTTCTGCGGTGGGCAGCTTTGGACGGCTCTACTTGGGTGGGGAAGAGCGGGATATTCTGGCAGCCTCTCGGGCGGTGCTGGACTCGATCGAGAATATTGCCGGACGGGAAGGGTTGGGAGGCCGCAACGAGTAGGCGAACTTGCTGGATGATGGGGCGATCGCCCACAGTTCCAGTCGTTTCCAAGACTAGAGATTGGGTTCAAAATAGTAAAACGAATGATTTGAGACGGGAGTCGGTGGGATGGCAAGGGCTGAGCATCTTGCATATTTAACAAAGTGGGGAGCGCTGGGGTGGCAGGAATGGCGATCGCAACACCCCCAGCTCGAACCAGACCTGAGCGGCGCAGATCTGCGAGGCCATGACCTCAAAGGTCTTGACCTCCGCTTTGTCGATCTCAAAAAAGCCTACCTGCTCGAAGCCAACCTCTCCCACACCCGCCTCAACGGCGCAAACCTCACCAAAGCCAACCTCTACGAAGCCAACCTGACTGCCGCAGATTTGACCGAAGCCGAACTCAACGATGCCAATCTGATTGGCGCATGTCTGGTAAGAGCCGATCTCTCTAGAGCCGACTTGAAGGGAGCCGACCTGAGAGAGGCTAATCTCGAAAAAGCCAACCTTTGCCGTGCAGACTTAATTGGCACCGACCTACGCCAAGCCAAACTGCGCCGCGCCGATCTCAGTGATGCCAACCTCACCCGCGCCGACTTCAGCCATGCCAACCTCAACGGCGCACATCTCCACGGTGCCACCCTCAGCCGAGCCAAGTTTGTCGCCGCAGAACTCAACGAAGCCAAACTTTCCAAGGCCAGTCTCTATAAAACGCTGTTGGTGCGATCGCGCCTGGTCAGTGCCGATCTGGTAGCAGCCACCTTAATTGAGGCCGATTTTCAGCAAGCGGATCTAAGCTGGGCGAATCTGAGTCGGGCGAACTTGGCAGTAGCCACCCTCACCCAAGCCTGCCTCGTCGGCGCAACCCTCACCCGCAGCAACCTCCAGGGCGCAAACCTCCAGGGCGCAAACCTCCGCAGCACCGACCTCTTTGGAGCCAACTTCACCGGAGCTAATCTCCTAGATGCCGACCTCCTCGATGCCAACCTGGATCACGCCATCTTCCACAACGCCACCATGCCCGACGGCAGCACCCATCCTTAAGGGTTAACCCCAATTTATCCTTATGACTCAAATTCTAAAAGCCATCTACAGCAACGGAACATTCGTGCTTCAGACCGCCTGTGATTTACCTGAAGGGATTGAGGTAGAGTTGATTATCCAATCCCCCAAAGTTATTCCTCCACCCATTGCTGATCTGGAAACAAAAAAACAGTTATTGAAAGCGCTGGTTGAGCGAATGCAGCAAAACCCAATTCCACTAGATGCGCCTCGCTTTACTCGGGACATGCTTCATAAACGGCAAAGTCATGACTCAGTGGCGTAACGCGATCGCAACTTAGCCCGAATCTGTTCGATCGCCGCAGCTCCCTCAACTACCGCTCCTTGCTGAGATGCCTGCCAACCGAGGAGCGCTTCTTGCTGTAGCTCTTGCAGTCTTTCTTGATAAATATCTTGCTGCTCCAGCAGTCTTACCCCAGCCACAATCACCTCGATCGCAGAGCCATACTTGCCGCTGTCGATTTGGTCTTGCACTATCTGAGCAATTTCGGGGGGCAGAGAAAGTTGCATAGCTCAGTTCACCGTGTTTCTTTGTTCCTACAATACTACACTGATGAAATACAGGGAGTTCTGGCCACCTAGCCCGACCCAAGCTCAACCCCAGCAAGAGGAATCAAAGAAAGCAAAACCTCGTCTAAGATGCATAGACCCCCCTTTCCCCTTTCCCCTTCCCCCTTTCCCCTTCCCCCTTTCCCTTCCTTCATCCACCCATCCACGCCACTCTGCCCATGACATTGACACAGGTTTGGGGACTCTTGGTGATTCTCATCCTTTGCCCCCTGCTCGGTGGATTACCCCTGATTCGCTGGATTACCTTTGCCTTTACCCATCAAGACCTGCGCCAGGTAGGCACCGGGAATATTAGCGTTTCTGCCGCCTTCTATCACGGGGGGACGGCGATCGGCATTTTGGCCGTTCTTTCAGAAGCGTTCAAAGGTATTGCCGCCGTCCTGCTGGCGCGATTTTTCTTTCCGGCGGCTCCCGTCTGGGAAATTGTGGCGCTGATGGCGCTGATCATGGGGCGCTACTGGTTTGGCAAAGGGGCAGGCACCACCAATGTTGTGTGGGGCTATGTGGCTCACGATTGGATTGGGGCGGGGCTGATTTTTGTCATCAGTGGAGCCTTGTTTACAATTCTGCGAGAGCGCCAGTTGGGGAAGTTTGGCGTGCTGGTGCTGATTCCTCTGATTGCGGCCTTGCGCCATCCCAACGAAGGCAGTCGAATTGCCGCAACGATGCTCCTGTGCTTGCTGATTGCCTGGATTTATCAGAAAATTCCAGATGATTTAGAATTGTCCACTGATCAGGCTCAAGGGAGTTCTCGCCGCATGTTTCGATTTTTTCGAGGCGATCGCGCCCTCCGTTCCCTCCAACAGGATCTTTCCGCTGACCAGGTGGGAGCCAAAGCCGCTACCCTGGCGCAACTACACCGCTGGGGCTACCCCATTCCCATGGGCTGGGTGCTGCCTCCCGGCGATGATCCGGCACCGCTAATCGAACTGCTCCAGCCCAGTCAGACGAGTCCAGTGATTGTGCGATCGTCCGCCATTGGAGAAGACTCCGAGGTAGCATCAGCAGCCGGTCAGTACGAATCCATCGCCAACATCACCGACAAATCCCAGCTAGAACAAGCCATTCTCCGCTGTCAAAGCTCCTACAACCGAGCCGCAGCCCAGCGCTATCGCCAGGATCGGGGATTGCCGGAGCAAGGCATGGCGGTGCTGGTGCAGCAGCAGGTGCAGGGCGTATTCTCGGGCGTGGCCTTCAGCCGTGATCCAATTCAGCGACAGGGCGATGCGGTGGTCATAGAAGCGCTGCCGGGGAGTGCATCCCGAGTGGTTTCGGGGCAGGTGACACCGGAACAGTTCCGGGTGTACGGCGATGGAACCTGGGAAACGGGCAAGGAAGAAACCCTGCGAGTCGAGGGCAATGCCACGAACGCCGGGGATGTGCCGATCGGGCTAATTCAGCAAGTGGCGTTGCTCGTGCGTCAGCTAGAAGAACGGTATCACGGCATCCCCCAGGATATGGAGTGGAGCTACGACGGGCAGCAGCTTTGGGTGTTGCAGTCCCGTCCCGTGACCACCCTACTGCCCATCTGGACGCGCAAGATTGCCGCTGAGGTGATTCCGGGGTTTATTCCGCCGCTCACCTGGTCGGTGAATCGTCCCCTGACCTGTGGCGTGTGGGGCGACTTGTTTACGGTGGTGCTGGGCGATCGCGCTCAAGGGCTAAATTTCATGGAAACCGCCACCCTACACCATGGAGCCGCCTACTTCAACGCCACCCTCCTGGGCGAAACCTTCCACCAAATGGGACTCCCCGCCGAAAGCCTGGAGTTCCTCACCCGAGGCGCAAAATTCAGCAAACCACCCCTCAGTGCCACCTTCCGCAATGTCCCCGGACTCCTGCGACTGTTGCAACGGGAATGGCGCTTGGTAGAAGACTTTGAGCGCGATCGCCAAGCCCACTTCGCCCCCGCCCTCACCCATCTCGCGGCCACCCCCGCCGATCGCCAATCCCCCCCCGAACTCCTGACCCGCATCGAGCAAATTCTCCAACTGCTCCAAAGAGCCACCTACTACAGCATCCTGGCCCCCCTCAGCGCCGCCCTGCGACAGTCCCTGTTCAAAGTCCCCGATGATCAAATCGACAAAGGCCAACTACCAGAAGTAGCGAGTTTGCGATCGCTCCAAACCCTCGCCACCCAGTCCCGTCCCGCCCTCGCCAACACCCTACCCCTAGAGCATCTAAGCTTTGCCGATCTAGCCGAAACACCCGCCAGTCAACCTTTGCTGCAAGGCTTCGATCGCTTCCTCCAGCAGTACGGCTACCTCAGCGAAGTCGCCACCGACATTTCCGTGCCTACTTGGCGAGAAAATCCTAGTGTGGTTCAGCAGCTTCTTGTCCAATTTCTGGCGCGGGAGGGAGTGGGGAGTGGGGAGTGGGGAGTGGGGGAGTCGTTGGGGTCTTCTCAGTCTTTTAAGGGGAAGGCTTCCAAGGAGCAGGCTTCTAAGGGGCAGGCCGCGACTTCTCGTTCTTTTAAGGCTAAGAAGGTTCAGGCTCGAATTGATTTGAAGGGGCAGGTGAGTGAGGTTTATAGTCGGCTGCTGGCGGAGTTGCGCTGGAGTTTTGTGGCCTTGGAGCGACAGTGGTTGGCGACGCAGTGGCTCCAGCAATCCGGCGACATCTTCTTTCTCACTTGGGAAGAAGTGCAGCGTTTGGAGGAGGGCGATCGCACCCTCCTCCAAACGCTGCAAACCCAGATTGACCACCGCCGTAAACAGCGAGCGCGCGATCGCCAAAGCACCCCCGCCATGCTGGTCTATGGCAATGACCCTCCGGCGATCGCCACACCCTCCACCTTCACCCCCCTCACCCCCCAAGCCCAACGCCTGCAAGGAATTGGAGCAAGTCCCGGCCAGGTAGAAGGACAGGTTTTAGTCCTGACCAACCTGCAATCGATTCCGGCGATCGCCCCCAACACTATCCTCGTCGTCCCCTACACCGACTCCTTATCGCTGAAGTCGGCGGACAGCTTTCTCATGGGGCGATCGTCGCCCGAGAATACGGCATCCCCGCCGTCATGAACATCCACCACGCCACCCAGGTTCTCCAGAACGGACAGCACGTCAGAATTGATGGACAGCATGGGATCGTTGAGATTTTGTAGAAGAGAAGGGCGAAGGGCAAAAGGATAATTCTGTGAAATTTCACTGCTTATCACTGCTTGACTTAATTGATGTTCCTTGTCCCCTTTCCTAAAACTCTAAGAACCTTCATGGTTCAATTCACTGATGTCCCTTTCCCCTTTCCCCGCAGTTATATGAACCTTCACCGTTCAATTCACTGATGCCCCTTTCCCCCTTCCCCTTTGCCCTTTGCCCCTTCCCCTTCAAGTTAAACTTCGTTGCAAAATTGCAAGATTAGTAAACCAAATGTGGTAGGTTCGGTATTGTGATTGAATCTGTGATGCATCAGATTGTAGATTGCGATCGCACCTTACCTGCAATGCCGACATTGCAAGGTCAACCTTTGTCCACCTTTAGCTAATTAGTCCAGTTTCTGAAAAAGGGAGAACGCCTTGATTTCGTCATCTCATCAGTTCACATCCCCTT
>JALOOP010000064.1 GCA_025454315.1 Oculatellaceae cyanobacterium Prado106 | reverse complement strand
TTGTTTTGTCAACTCTTGAAAAACAGGGTCTATTATGGCAATTAACTCTGTGAGAAGAATCTGAAATGTCCTCATAGCCTTGAATTTGGAATTGCTGGTTTGGCGCAGACCTCCAGCCCTACGAAGGCGTCCAAGCCTTTTTGTCATTCGAGAGCGGCACTCCCGGCAAGGCCGACTTGCGATCGGCCACCGAACTCACCGACCTCCTGACCGGAAAACAAATCCCCATCTGCATCCTCAACGCCTGCCAATCGGCCAAGTATGTCCGGGGAGGAGGGGAGCGGGGAGGGAGAGAAGAAGGGGAAGGGGGAAAGGGGAAAGGGGAAAGGGATGGCTCTTCAGCCACCCAGCCGCCCATCGACCCAGCCACCCAGCCACCCGACGATCGCGAAACCAGCCTCGGAGCCGCCCTCATGGCTGCGGGAATGCAGACCGTCCTGGCCATGGGCTACTCGGTGACCGTTTCGGCGGCAGAAATTTTGATGACAGCGCTGTATCAGCAGTTGTTTGCCGGAAAGCCGCTGGACGAGGCGATCCGCCTGGGACGCAAAGCCCTGTTCGATCGCAAAGAGCGCCGCGCCTACTTCAACCAGATTATTCCCCTGGAGGATTGGCTGTTGCCCGTGGTCTATGGGCGGGGGCAGGTGGAGTTGGGGGTGCGTCCCCTCTCGCCTCAGGAAGAAGAACAGTACTGGCAGCAGCAGGCTCAGGTCTATCGCTTTGACCTGGATGCTGCGCCCACCTATGGCTTTGTCGGGCGGGATTTGGAGATTTTGAAGATTGAGCGATCGCTCCTGCGCCACAATGTCCTGCTGGTGCAGGGCATGGGCGGCACCGGAAAAACCACGCTGCTCAAGTATCTGCGGGAATGGTGGCAGACTACCCACTTTGTCCAGGACACCTTTTACTTTGGCTACGACGAAAAAGCCCACACCCTGGAGCAAATTCTGTTTGCCGTAGGGCAGCGCCTCTATGACCGCTTTGAAGCCGCCCAGTTCCAGGCGATGGCGCTGACCGCCCAGGTGCAAAAGCTAGCGGCCACCCTGCGCGCCACCCCCCATGTCCTGATCCTGGACAACCTGGAATCTGTCACCGGGCAACCCCTGGCCATTCAGAACACGCTCAACCCCGAACAGCAAGCCCAACTGCGACAGTTTTTGCAATTGCTGCTGGGCGGCCAAACCAAAGTGGTGCTGGGTTCTCGCAGTCGGGAGGCATGGCTGGATGGGATCATCCAGGACGCCCGCTATGAACTGCGCGGCCTGGACGAGGAAGCCCGCACCGCCCTGGCCGACAAAATCCTGGCGCGACAGGTGCAGGCCACACCCCGCATCGAACAAATCCGCCAAAGCGACGACTTCAAAAAACTGATGAAACTGCTGGCAGGCTATCCCCTGGCCATGGAGGTGGTGCTGGGCAACCTGAAAAGGCAAAGCCCCGCCGAAGTGCTGGCCGGACTGGATGCCGCCGATGTCAACCTGGACACCCCCAGCGAAAATCGCACCCAGAGCATCCTCAAATGCGTGGAATATTCCCACAGCAACCTCTCCCCCGCAGCCCAGCAGTTGCTCGTCTGCCTCGCCCCCTTCAGCGGCTTCCTGTTTCGTCCGGTCTTGTCAAACTATGCCGCCGAGTTGCAAAAGTTAGCCCCCTTTCAGTCCTATCCCTTTGAACAGTTGGATGGAGCAGTGCAGGAGGCGATCGACTGGGGGCTATTGTCCCCGATCAATCCCAACTTTCCTCAGTTGCTCACCCTCCAACCCGTCTTCCCCTACTTCCTCAAAACCAAACTCAACCAACTCGACGAAGCCACCCAACAAGCCCTGACCGAGGGCTTCAAGAATCACTATCGAGGCTTGGCGGGATCTTACGAACAATTAATGGACTCGAAGGAACCCCAAGAACGGCAAACGGGAATCCTCTTTTGCCAATGGGAATACGAAAACCTCTACAACGCCTTGAAGATTTGTTTAGAGAAGCAGGAAAGTATCAACATCTACGCTTGTTTGGATGCCTATCTCAATAACATTAATGACATTCAAAACTGTCTTCAGCTATCTGAATTGGTTTGCAAGGCAGTAGAAACCTACTTACCCGACTCTCTGACCAGCGATGTTGAATTTGAGATCGCAGAGGCTTATTTGAAATTAGGAAACTGTTATCTCAAAACACAAACCTACTCATCTGCTAAGACAACCTATCTGAAACTACTAGGATTACTTCAAGGTTTGGAGGCGCTCCCCCATCAGCAGAGACAGTCAGCGATCGCCACTACGTACCACAACTTAGGCATTGTGGCGCAGGCGTTGCGCGAGTATGAGGAAGCCCGTCGCAACTACCAACAAGCCTTGCAAATCAAAATCGAGTTTGGCGATCGCTACGAGCAAGCCCGCACGTACCACAACTTAGGCATTGTGGCGCAGGAGTTGCGCGAGTATGAGGAAGCCCGTCGCAACTACCAACAAGCCTTGCAAATCCAAATCGAATTTGGCGATCGCTACGAGCAAGCTGGCACCTATGGTCAACTTGGATTATTAGCAAAGGAAGAGGGCGATCGAACACAAGCCAGAACCTATTTTGAACAGGCTTTGGAATGGTTTGTTGAATTTAGAGATGAATATAATGCGGCGATCGTTCAACGAAATTTGGAGGAGTTGGGTTAGGGGCGATCGGGCACCTATCTCCTGATGCAGAGCCAGACATGGCCGCGAATGGATGATGTTGCTGGCGAATTCCAAAAGCAATACAGGAGTATGTTTCATTCCTCAAGACCCCGAGAGGGCTACGCTCCAAGCCCGTCCGCGAATGAATTGCGGCCTAATAGGTAAAACCCATTAAAATGGGTTGAAAATCCTGTCTAGAGGGAGTTCCAGCTTCCGCAGTCCATTTTAATGGACTTTGGCTAATAGCCCGTAATTCATCTACGGGCGGGCTAGCAACGAAGCCGATCCAAGCGCTTGAAATTCGCCATCAGTATCATTCATCTACGGACGGGCTAGCAACAAAGCCAGTCCAAGTTTTGGGGAGTGGGGGCGATCGTCTACCAAGTCGGATCACTTTATCGGGGAGGATGCTCACCTAGTTTTATCCATAAACCTCGGACTCGAACCAGTTGGGGACGGTTGATTCTTAGAGCCGCGATCGTGGCTCGTCCAGTTGGTGTTTTCCCGAGTAAGGTAATGCCATCATCAGACCAAGAAAAATGCTCGCTCCATTTCTGACGCTGCGGATGAAATAATTCCACTTGTTCTCCAGTAACCGGATCAACAAAGGTTTGGCGTTCCGCTTTGCAGCGATTGCAGGTTGGGCAAGCAAAACAAAGATTGAACCACGTCGTTTCACCACCTGCCGAGCGGGGTACAATATGCTCAAACTCAAAGGTAGCGGCTGTCAATGACTCAGCCGTTTGACAATAGGCACATCGATCGCAAAACTGCTCTCGAATCTGCCGCTGTAATCCAACCGGAATATAGGCGCTCACCTCACGAAGCCTCAGCCATCTTACCCAGAAGTTGGAGTGTATACTGGGCACGAGCTTTCAGAATTGTTAGTTGATCAGCTTCATTTAAAAGCTGCTCCAGAGCTTCTGTTTCATCTGGACTCAGTTGTGATGCTGCATTTTGCACTAGCAGATCGTTAAGACGGGTTTGCTCAGCAATGGAGAGCTTACAGTTTGCCAGAGCTTGGAGTTCGTCCATGCTGAGTCCAGAGAGGCGATCGGGGTCTGTGGCCAGAGAATCGGCCATGCGCTGGTAGGTGGCCAGGTCGAGCATCACGCCAACCCGTTCTCCCTGCTCATTCGTGATGTAATGCACAGACTCAGACATCGTTTTCATCGACAACTGTACGTCTTTATCCTATCGCATTTTATCCATTCAGCATTCTCACTACTCATGGGTGTTGTGTTTGGCGATCGCTCTTCAAAAGGTACTTGAATCGAGACATGAAGCTGTTTTTGTATTATTCTGGGAAGGACGCTGCGTCACCCCTGGAGGCATTATGGTTGCTAGCCCTGAACCCTTAACCATGACTCTAGAAGAGTTCTTGGAAAATCCGCGCGATCGCATGGAGTGGATAGACGGACAACTGATCGAAAAAAAAGAGATGAATGCAAAAACAGGACGAATTCAAGCCCGTCTATCCTACTACTGGCGAGCCTACTTTCTAGAACATGCCCCTGGTAGCGAAGTTTACACCGAAACGCCCTGTCGTACCATTGGACGCACACGCTGTCCGGATGTCGCCTATCTCACCCCCGACCTGGTCGCTCAGTATGGAGACTTCAAAACTTTGCCCCATAGCTTTTCCCTGATTGCTGAAATCATCTCTCCCACAGACGCCGCCGAAGAGGTGTTCACCAAGGTTGGCGAATACCTGGCGTCTCAAGGTCAGGAAGTCTGGCTCGTCTTGCCCGAAAGCCGCATGGTTTTAGTCATTACCCCAGATCAACAAAAGCTATACGGGATGAATGATATCCTCAGCACCCAGGCTGTGCTGCCAGGGTTTAGTGTTCCGGTGCGTGAGTTGATCGCGTGATGTTTGAGGATGCTGCCAAACCCAACTGGTTCCAACTGGCGTTCCAACTGGAAGGCTCCATTTTCCCGATCGTCTTGCCCCGAGTTCTCTTTTTTGGCGGATTCGGTTGCCTGATTGCCTGGATCAACGCACTGCACTTGTCCTTCGACTTTCGCATCTTGGGCGACCTGACCAACAACGTCGCCTGCAACCTCGTCCTGGGATTGCTCCTCGTCTTTCGCACCAACACGGCCTACGATCGCTTCTGGGAAGGCCGCAAAGCCTGGGGCACGCTCGTGGTCAACCTGCGAAACCTGGCGCGGGAAATGCAAATTGGCATTCGTGCTGCCGCCGGATCAGAACAAGACGAAAAAGCATTTCAGTTGCAATTGCTGGGAGTTTTTGCGATCGCCACCAAACTCCACCTCCGTCGCCAACCCCTCACTCCCGAACTCGTTGTGGTTCTTCCTGAGGATGCGATCGCCAAACTCACCGCCACCCAAAACCCACCCCTGGAACTGATCCGCTGGATCGGCGACTACCTCCAACGCAGCTACCGCAACAATCACCTGGAAGATCCTAATCAACGCTGGGTGATGAACAATCTACTCAACGAAGTCACCGCCGGGTTAACCAACTGTGAACGGATTTTGTCCACGCCTATTCCTGTCGCCTATGCGATTTATCTGAAAATGCTGTTGCTGCTCTACTGCGGGTTTCTGCCCTTTGGGCTGGTGGAACGGTTGGGCGCATGGACGGGATTTGTGGTGGCGATTATCAGTCTAATTTTGTTGGGTGTGGAAGAGATTGGCAACCAAATTGAAGATCCCTTTGGCACCGATCCCAATGATTTGCCGATCGATCAGATTTGTCAAACCCTGATGTCTAATATCGAAGAAACGCTGCAATTCCAGGAAGGGTATGGAGGAGCGATCGCCAAACACCCCACAGAATCCCATCCCTGAGTTACAACATTGCATCACCCGCACCCCAAACCCATCCAAATAACCAACCCATAGGATGCGTTAGCGCAGTGTAACGCATCACAACCGTGAAAATCGTATCACATCCCAGAAAACAGGTTCCGTTAATGGAATCGGAGCGGAATGAAGCACATTGATGTAATGCGATGCGTTACGCTATCGCTAACGCATCCTACAATTCTACGTGCCATGTCGAAGAACAATTAGCGACAGATTTGTAACGATCGCATCTTCCCAAATCCATAGCCCGGAAACACCTGACTCAACTGCGATCGCTCAAGCTGTAATTGATGCTGTAAAACATTGGCGATCGCATCTCGGAAATCCGTCGTAATGGCTAGATCACGGCCTTGATGGAGGCGATCGCGCTCCAGTCCCGGCCATTCCCCATGCACCTGGCCCCCGCGAATACCACCGCCCAACAGCCAGAGCGTATTACCGTGACCATGATCCGTACCGCCGTTGCCGTTTTCTCTGACCGTGCGACCAAACTCGGACAGGACGGCGATCGTCGTATCGGCGTAGACTTCACCCAGTTCTTCTGCCAAAACCGCCAGTCCCTGCCCCAGAGAACCGAGGCGATCGGCCAATTCTCCCTGGCTACCGCCCTGGTCAATATGGGTATCCCAGCCGCCCAGCGCCGTGAACGCTAAGCGAATTTTGGGTTCCTGTCGCATTAATCGTGCCAGACGTTTGGCATCTTCCGGGAAGTTAATCGGTGTTGGTGCGCCGTTGTCGGCGGCCATTCGTTCGGCTTGCTGTTCGGCGAGTAGATGCGATCGCAACGTCCGACGAGCCGCTAAGCCTTCTTGAAAGGTTTGGCTCAGTTCATCCTGACCTGAATAGAGGCGATTGAAGGCGGCTGCGGTCTGTGCCTGATCCAGCGGCAGGGGACGGGTTGCGCCCCGCCCTAAAGGAAGGTTGGCCACGGGCATGGTTCCCTGAAGAATACGGGGAATGCTGGCTCCTAGACTCAAGGCTTCCACAGGATCTTGTTCGGGCAAAATGGCCAGCAAGCGATTCAGCCAACCTGCTGAGGTGGACTTGTCTCCGGGGGTTCCGGTTTCCATATAGTCTTGAGCGTCAAAGTGCGATCGCGTCAAATCCGGCGAACCGCTGGCCGTCAGGAAGGCCAAACTGCCCTGCCGCCACAGGGGCATCAAGGGTTCTAGTGCCGGATGCAGTCCAAAGGTATCGTCCAGTTGGAGTGCCCCTCCGGGTTGACCTGGCTGAGGGATGGCGATATTGGGACGCGCCTGATAATAGGCCGACTCCCGGTAAGGAACCAGCACGTTTAAGCCATCGACCGCGCCCCGCAAAAAGATGACCAGGAGACGCTTGGGGGAATGGGATGGGGCAGAGCGAGTTTGCGCCATGCTGACGGTCGTCCAGGGGTGCAGACCTAGGAGGGTTCCGGCTGCGGATAGACCGGTGAGCTGTAAAAATTGACGACGATTCATGGAATTTCTTAGTGTTTCCTAAAGTTAAAAACGATTGATCTAAACTCATTAACCTATCGATACATCCACTCAGGACTGCTCAACAGGAGAGCTGCCTTGAGGTTGGGGGGGCTGGTGGCGATCGCATCCCGTGTTTCAGCCGAAAGCGAACCTAGCGTCTGCGCCAGTTCGTTAGGGTTTACGGGCGGCAGGTTGGCTGCGGGCGGTTGGCCGTTGAGCCGATTGCGGAGTGGGCGATCGCGCGTCAGGGAAGTCGCCCAGCTTAGTCGGCGCAGCATCGCATCTGAACTGAGCCATGCAATTTCCGTGTTGGGATAGCCTTGGGGCGACTCACAGCCATAGACGGGCATTCCCTGGAGATTCAGGAACGTCAGCAAGGAACTGGGATCTTTGACGGGCAGGTTCAGCGCCCGCAGACTGGAAATCACAAACTGAAACGGGGTTTTGAATTTGGCATTGAGCGCCTGACTATCCCAAAATTCTGGGCTTTGAAAGAGGGTCAGCAGAACCTGGCGGATGTTGCCTTCCGTCGCTAAAAACTTTTGAGCTAGCCGATTCACTAGCGCTTGCGGCGGATCATCGGCGACAAAATACTGGGCTAATTTGTAGCTGATATGGGCAGCGGTCGCCGGACTGTTCGCCAACAAATCGAGCGCCTGTTCCCCCTGCTCTAGTCCACCGGGAGCGATCGCCTGTCCCAGAAAAACCTTGGCGCTGGCATCATGGCGCTGCGCCTCAAAGCAAAAGCCATCGGCGCGGGTTGATTCTTGACAAAAGCCCCAGCCCGTAAAGATGCGCGCCAGTGTGGTCACATCCTGCTGGCTATAGCCACCTTCCACGCCCAGAGTATGCAACTCCATCAGTTCACGGGCGTAGTTTTCGTTGAGTCCTCTGTAGGCTCCTCTCGCACCCGGACTTTCGGGAGCCGTATTGCGCCAGTTGTCCAGATAATATTGCATCGCCGGATGGTAAGCCGTGGCTCCCAGCAGTTGGCGAAACTGCCCCAGCGCATAGGGGCGAATGGCGCGTTGCTCATAGTCGCCTGCCCAGAGGCGAGACAGCCCCTTTTCAATGGACACGTTGAAGTGGTTGTACCAGAAGTCCACCATGACTTCTTCCAGTTGCCGATTGCTATAGAGCGATCGCAGCACTTTAGCCTGTTGGGCTTGCTGATTGACCACGGTGGTTTGCCGATTGATCGATCGCACGGTGGCTGTGTCCAGTTGCTGCCGCTGCTGCAAGTCACGAATCTGCTGGCGAGTGTCGGTGAACTGGCGCAGAATTTCGGGGGGCGAGAGGCGGAGGGTTTCCAGGGGGGCGAGTCGTTGCTGCAACGGGGGCGACTCGGGGAGAGTCGTGGGGTTAAGCTGCTGTTGGAGATAGCGATCGATCCCGATCGCCTCGACTTGGGCGACCTCTCCCGGACGCGGACCAAAGCTGATGCGATCGAGCAAGTGGCCAACCTTTGCAGAATCGGGCATTTCAGCGGCAAAGCAAGGGACTAGACACCCCAGCCAAAAGAGGAGAGATAGAATCCAAAATTTGAAGGGCATTACCGTAAAAGCTTAAGGGCTAGTGGTTCTCAATTGCACCCGACATTTGGATCGCACCCGATTGGCTCTATTCCAATTTGGATTTTAGACTTTGGATAACAAAACTCTCGCAGCGAGAGCATTTCCAGCATCCAGGAGCCTAAACCAAACTGGGTCTTACCTAAATCTCTGTCTAAATCTCTGTCTAAATCTCTGTCTAAATCTCTGTCATGCTAGCTTACGATCGCCAATCCTGGAAGTGCAAAAGGCGAATCTTTAGACGGCTAGCGCTATCAGCGATCCAAGACTCAGCGACAGTTGACATGGGAAGTTGACGTGGGGCAGGGGGTGGAGGTTCCGCGATCGCAGCAAAGTCATCCTGACAAGCCTTTCCTCTGGTTTCTATCCTCAATGGGTCAATTTTCCGTAATAAGAGCGGTCACTGATGTTTTACCAGTCGTAGAACTGTGGGTTGCATCGGCAAGGGTTAGCAGCACTCAATAGCAGCACTCAATAGCAGCACTCAATAGCTGCAATTCTCAAGTTTGATGTGGAAGACCTGTCGTTGTGTTACGAGCTTCGTTATCCTGAAATCTGCATCGATCGGCACCCCCAATATCCCATCCCATATCCCATCCCATATCCCATCCCATATCCCATTCGGCATCCCATCTGGCATCCCATCTGGCATCGCATCCGAACTCAACCAAGGAGACAGTTTTCATGTGTGGAATCGTTGGCTACATTGGCACCCAGGCCGCCAGTGACATTTTGCTTGCAGGCTTACGCAAACTCGAATATCGCGGCTATGATTCTGCCGGAGTGGCCACCCTGCTCGAAGGCGAGGTTCACTGTGTCCGTGCCAAGGGCAAATTGCAAAACCTGCAAGACAAAATGGAGGGCTTTGAAAACCCCGCCCAGGTCGGCATTGGCCATACCCGCTGGGCCACCCACGGCAAGCCCGAAGAGTACAATGCCCATCCCCACATGGACACCAAGCGCCGCATCGCCGTCGTCCTCAACGGCATCATTGAAAACTTCCGCGAACTCCGAGAAGAACTTAAAACCAAAAACCACGAGTTCCGCTCCGACACTGATGCCGAGGTGATTCCCCATCTGATCGCCGAATTCCTCAGCCACCTCCCCGCCGACCACCCCGCTCCCTTCCTGGAAGCCACCCGCTTGGCCGTCAACAAGCTCAAGGGTGCCTTTGCCCTGGCCATGATCAATGCCGACTACCCCGATGAACTGATCGCGGTGCGCCAACAGGCTCCCCTGGCGATCGGCCTTGGTCAAGGCGAGTTTTTCTGTGCCTCCGACACCCCCGCCCTGGTCACCTACACCCGCACCATTGTCTCCCTGGAAAACGGCGAAATGGCACGACTAACGCCGATGGGAGTCGAGGTCTATAACTTTGGGGGCGATCGCGTCAAAAAAACACCCCGCACCCTCAACTGGAACCCGATTCTAGTAGAAAAGCAGGGCTTCAAGCACTTCATGATCAAAGAAATCTACGAACAACCCGGCGTAGTGCGCGCCTGCTTGGAAGCCTATGTCAACCCCGATTGGACAGCCGCCTCCACCGCTGCCCCGATCAACCTGGGCTTTTCCCCTGACTTCTACGAAAACCTGGATCAAATTCAAATCATGGCCTGTGGCACCAGTTGGCACGCCAGCCTAGTCGGACGCTATCTGCTAGAACAACTGGCGCAGATTCCCACCCAGGTACAATACGCCTCCGAGTTCAAATACGCACCGCCGCCGCTCGTCCCCAACGTGCTGACCGTCGGGGTCACCCAATCCGGCGAAACCGCCGATACTCTGGCCGCCCTGGAAATGGAAAAGCAGCGCCGTCACGCCAAGGGCGGAGCCTACCAGCCCAAGCTACTGGGGCTGACCAACCGCACCGACAGTTCCATCGGACGACTGGTCGATCATCTGCTCGACACCCAGGCTGGCATTGAAATTGGCGTGGCCGCCACCAAGACCTTCACCGCCCAACTGATGGGCTTCTATTTTCTGGCTCTGGACTTGGCCTATCGTCGTCAAACCCTGTCCAACAGTCGATTAGAGGAAATCATCAACGGACTTCGCCAACTCCCCGCCCAAATTGAATCCATCCTGGAAGTTCAGGAGCGCTACGTCGAACAACTCGCCCACCGCTTCACCGACACCCAGGACTTCATCTTCCTGGGACGCGGCATCAACTTCCCGATCGCCCTCGAAGGTGCCCTCAAGCTCAAGGAAATCAGCTACATTCACGCTGAAGGCTATCCCTCTGGCGAAATGAAGCATGGCCCGATCGCCCTTTTGGATGAGAAGGTACCCGTGGTGGCGATCGCCATGCCCGGTATCGTCTACGAAAAAGCCCTCTCCAACGCCCAGGAGGCCAAAGCCCGTGATGCGCGTCTGATTGGTGTTACGCCCATGGGCGACCAGGAAGCCGCCGAAGTCTTTGACGACCTGCTGCCCGTGCCCATGGTCGAGGAGTTGCTGTCGCCGATTCTGACGGTAATTCCGCTACAATTCCTGGCCTACCACATTGCCGCCAGACGCGGACTGGATGTGGATCAGCCCCGGAATTTGGCCAAGTCCGTTACGGTCGAGTAGATCGAACTTGCAGGGGTGGGTTACTGTTCATTAGCCAGTGACCCATCCTGTAGGATTGAGAATAGACTTTACCGAAAATAGTGTTTTTGCGCGGCTTCGCCGCGCAAAAACACTATTTCCAACTCCTAAAACCTTATTTCCGATAAAGTTTGATGTAGGAATAATTGAATCTGCTGTACGAGTCCCTATGACGATCATCACAGCGAAGTGAACCCTGGACGAATATCACGGCATGGTCGAGGCGGGTATCTTGGGCGATCGCCAGGTTGAGCTATTGCAGGGAGAAACTGTCGAAATGTCGCCCGAAGGTGAACCCCATGCCTACTCCAGGTTGGAAAGAGCTAGCCACGCAGTGGTTCTGATTAACCAAATGAATGAGGAGTTTGCTTCTCCGCGACTTTGGCTTGCGCTTGTGCCTGAAAATTCGTGACAAGCTCATCAACAAATGATGTCGCATCGTCAGCGTAGTTAATCATATCCTGAAGGAAATCTTCGGCACGTCGCTGGGTCATAGATAGACGACCTCTTGGAGAATTCGTTCACCAATACGAGGCTTGAGAGCTTTTTTCATGACCAAATCAACTTTAATGGCTAGCCGATCGCTAATGGTATTCTCCAACTCACAGTAGGTTAACAGTCCAAAACGCACCGCCGGGTCAAATTCAACCAGCAAATCCAGGTCGCTGTTTGGGGTTTGTTCACCGCGCACATAGGAGCCAAACATACCTAGCGAAACCACACCATAGCGATCGCGCAATTCTGGCAACATCGCCTTGAGGGTTTGGGCGATCGCGTCCAAGGAAAGTAAGGAAGATTCTTGAGTCATAGGATGGTCGAGATAATGAGACTTCCACGGATTGCTTAGCCCCATGATAGTAAGAACGCTAAGATTCTCCCCAAGAACTAGATTCACAGTTAACCAAACGATCGAGCACTTCCAACTCCACAGCGTTACCCCGATCGCGCACTTTCTGTTCCATCGAAATATTCACCAGTTCCATCACCATCCGGGTCAGATAGGCTTGCTCCACTTCCGTGTCCATCACATGGGGCGGCAGACGGCGGAGGTTGGCATTGACCGACAGGTTGGGGTTGAGTTTAAACTTGGCCATGAAGGCTTCGACGACCTGCTTTTGCTCAGGACGGGCGCTGGTCAGGAGAGGGGCGATCGCCTGGTCTAAAAGCTGTTCGCGATCGCTACGAGTCACCTGATTTTGTAGCCAAACTTCCAGGGTAGACACGGGTAGATCGGTAGTTTGGCCATCGACCTTGGCAAAGGCATGGGCTTCGGCGTAGGAAACTTGACCATCCTGGTTGTAGTCGGCGGAAGCGACGGGCTGCCCGGTACGGCTACGGCCACTGAGTCCGGCAAAAAAGCTAGAGCTATAGTCGCGGTAGTCGGCTTCGTTGACTTCTGGAGTGCAGCCGACGGAGGGACGGGTTTTGATGGTGGCAAAGAATCCACAGCGGGTTTGCAGTGCGACCGGACGCTGAGGGTCGCCGCCTTCGTAGATGAAATTGGCAAAGGAGCCGGAGTAACACTGGGACATCATCGTGACCACAGGCGTTTCCTGGGGCAGGTCGTCCAGCATCTGGGCAAACCGCTGCACCGAGAACAGTTCTTCGCCCCAGAGAATCATGGCGTTGTTGTCATCGTTTTGGCGATTGTGGTAGCCATGCCCGGTGAAGTAGAAAAACACAGGCTGATTCTCACCCGTTTGCGGCACTTCCTGCATCCAGCGCTGAAAGTTGCCCAGTGTCGAAGGCCCCAGCAAATTGGGAATATCGGGTGCTTTAAAGACTTCCTGGCGCGATTCGTTGATGTAGCGCACGGTCGCCTCGCCGTCATTGCCATTAGCAAAAAAGATGCTAGCCGCAGCCGGGTCAATGCCCATAGCCTGCAAGGTACGCTGAAAATAAAGAACGTTTTTTTCAAGGGCAATCTCGTTGTACGACGGTGCCCCACCCCCCGCCATCACCAGAAAGTTAGGTTCAGTTTGCGATCGCCCACAGCTTTGACCCGCAAGAATCGACTGAGCCATCGGCTCTCCTTCTACAGGCGATCGCCCTCCCCCTTCCAACGCCGGACTCGCCATCGGGCTAAAGGAAATCAACCCCGCCAAAACAACCGCAAACCGATTCAACAACCGAAGTGAAGCAGGATAAACCAGTGAAGCAGGATAAACCAGTGAAGCAGGATAAACCAGTGAAGCAGGATAAACCATGACGAGATTCAGGATAAGGATGGTCGAGGATGGAACTAGGGGCGATCGCAGCTTAGATTCACAGCTTAGATTCACAGCTTAAAATTGAGCATCAAATAAACTGAAATCCTTCTACCAAAGCATCCAGATAACAAATTTCTCTGCGTCTCTGCGCCTCTGCAGTTAACTAAATTCCAAAATTTCAGCGTATTGCCTTCCTATTCCTTATAACAGGTGCAGCGCCTCAATCAAACCGTAACAAACCTGCGTCAGAAATTCGAGATCCAGGGTTTCCAGGCGATCGCTCTGCCGATGATAGTGAGGATTCCGAAGATTCGCCGTATCGGTCACCATCAGCGCCCGATAACCCGCATCCCAAAAGGGCGCATGATCACTCCGGCGCGAATCAGGCAGCAGTTTGCCCCGGTTGGGAACCGCCAGCCATTCACAGGGAACACTCTGACGCATTGTTCGACTCAATCGCCACAAATCAGGAATAATGCTGGGTGTGCCAATCAAAGCAATATAATTACCCTGGTTAGGATAAAGAAGCTTAAAGAAATCCAACGGATAGTGCTGGGAATGGGGAGTGCGATCGCAATACCCCAACATTTCCAAAGACAACATCAGCCGCAGCGGTTCCTGTTTCTGCCGCAGTTCGGCTACATAGGCCGCATTGCCCACGCCCATTTCCTCCAAATCAAAAGCCACACAGCGAATCGGATGACGGGCAGGCTGCTGAGCAAACACCCGCGCCAACTCCAGCAAAACGGCCACTCCGGTGGCATTGTCATCGGCTCCCGGCGAACCCGGCACAGTGTCATAATGCGCGCCGATCAGGATCGGAGGTTTCCCTGTTGTCTGGGCGGCAGGTAGGTTGAGAATCAGATTTTGGTGCGTTCGTCCATTAAATGAAAACTCATGGGGAATCACTTCTCCCCATTGGGACAATTGCTGTTGAATGTAGCGCTGCACGTAGAAATGACCAGCGGTTGCCAGGAAGGGATCGCGATCGCGCACGATTTCAACCAAATGCCGCTGGAGATTCTGCCGCAATGAATCCTGCATAACGCATCACCCCTACAATTGGCCGCTAAATCTAGGCTAAAGTCAGGCAAAAACCAAGGCTAGACCAAGGCATCCCCCTATCGCAAAACCCAAAAAAATTTTAAAAGCCGTCGTAACGCCCGGATCAGGAGTCAAAAGCGGAGGTTCTTACCTGAGACTGGTGGGTTGATCTCAAAGCCATCTCTCTGACTGGAGCTACTAGGTTCACAAAAGTCTTCGATCGGCTTCGCTTCCAGGTTTTCGCCCCCTAAATCCCCCAAACCTGGGGGACTTTGATCCCCCTTGAACTCCTCCTAGAAAGTTCGGCTCCCCCAAAGTTGGGGGCTGGGGGCGCAGGATACTGGAGGGAAGAACAACTAAACCTTGAGTGTCCACAGTCGCGAACTGTCATAGAAATCACTCGATCGGCCTAGGAAAGATATTTCTTCAAAAATGGCAAAATCCCCGCCACCAACTCATCCGGGTATTCCTCATGAAGTCCCAACGAACCCGGCATTCGGTAGGATTGCACCTGGGAAAAATGGGCAATCACTTCCATTTCCTCCAGGGATTTGGGCGGCGTTTGTTCGCCAATCACCAGCAAGGTAGGAAGCGGTAAGGGCTGGAAATAATCAAAAAATTCTGCCCGAGTCCGAATTGGGTCTAATGCGCCCGTAACAAAGGCCGCAGAGGCAAAACGCGCCCCCCGCTGACGGGCAGTTTTGGCCCTGCCGCGCATCAAAGAGCGGCTAATATGCTGGGCATCGGCATAAACATGACGACGGTACATCCAGCCGAGGAACGGACGGGACACGTTCAGGGCATACAGGAACTGACCCAGCAGCGGTGTCCGCACTAACCTGCGGAGGAAGTTATACCAGGGACGGTGGCGATCGCCCATCGCAGTCGGCAAAGGCCCCCGCCAAGTCGGAGCCACCAGCACCACCCAAGACCAGGGCGCAGGCTTTTGCTGAGCAAGCTGCATCACGTAACCCGCCCCATGTCCGGCTGCAATCACCACCACAGGTTGCTGAAATATCGCAGTTACAAAGTCCCGTAAAAACTTATGGTAAATCTTAGGGTCATAGTCCAAGGCGGGTCGAGCCGATTCCCCAAATCCCACCCAGTCCGGCACCACCACCTGATAATCTGCCGCCAGTCGCTCCGCCAACCCCCGCATCTCATCCCGACTCGACACGCTGCTCAACGCCGGAAGCAACAGAATAGGTCGCCCTTCTCCCCAGGTTTCATAGGCGATCGCCAAAGGCTGCTTTTTCCAACTCCACTGAAAAGAAAGAACCTTACCTTCTGGAGAAGTCGGCACGGCTGACTGAGAGACGGCTGACTCGGAGGTAGAAACATTCTCTGGGGAAACATCCTCTGGGGAAGTCGGCATGTCTGACTCAGGGATAGGAGCGTCAGAATCAGGAATATCCGGGATAGAGGTAGAGTGCTGCTGCATTACTGCCGATCAATAGAGTAAAAGTTAAAGAAGCGTGAACGTTGAAGAATCAAAATAAAGGATAGCAAGGGACAGCGGTTCAAGGAAATCTGCTAAGGCTGAATTAAGCAAAAACGAGCCAATGCCAACAGTGATCCGTTTGATAAACAGAATTCAGACAAACCTGCTCCCATGAACAAACCTAAGTAAACCCTGTGATATAGATTACTTCTGCTCAATGGCAAAAGTGCCTATTTATTTTAGTCTTCAACCATACCGCTTTTTGACGATTTCAAACTGATCCCAGAAGATTTGTATTTTTCCAGCCGTAGGCAATTTCAATCAAGGGTTGTCCTGCAAACATCATGGTTGGGCGATCGCAGCAATATCCCCAACCGTCGCTTCCCGAATTTGCATCCAATCTCTCCCAGTCGCTCTCGCTAAGACTGCACCAGCACAGAATCCCCTTCAATCTTGGCGCTAAATGTCTTCAGCGGAGTCGTCGCCGGCCCTTGCAGCACCTGCCCCGCTGCGGCAAACTTCGAGTCATGACAAGGACAAAAATAGGTCTTGTCTGTGGATTGCCACTTCACTGCACAACCCTCATGGGTGCATTTCGCATCCACCGCAATCACCGCACTGGCATTGGCCGGGTCACGAATCACGATCGCCTTCCCCGCCGTTACTTCCGTTTCCAGAAAGCCCGCCTGATCCAAATCCGCCACCGTCCCCACCACCTGAAACCCCGAAGCATCCGGCGAAGCTGCCGGTGAAGCCGCAGAGGTTACCCTATTCTGAGGCGCACAAGCCGCCAGCGCCACAGGCAAACACCCCGCCAGCCAACCCACCCCCACCCAAGACACAAAAGTCCGCCGATCCATAACGATCCCTCCTCGATTCTGACCGCGCTGTTGAACTGCGCTTTTTGACTGCTCTAAGCTATCAAGGGGCGATCGCTTTGGCCGTAAACGTTGCGGAACTGTAATGGAAGGGGGAAGAGGGAAGGGGGAAGGGCGAAAGGGGAAGGGCGAAAGGGATATCTATGAGCTTGGCAAAGAGAATTCTTATTGTTAGTTTCAGTGATTGCCTTCATCGATTCAACCCAGAACCTCAAAGAATCCCTTTCCCCTTTCCCCTTTCCCCTTTCCCCTTTCGCCTCCTTTTCCCTTTCCCCTTTCGCCTCCTTTTCCCTTTCCCCTTTCGCCTCCTTTTCCCTTTCGCCTATTTCCCCACCTGCTGCCTCAAAACCTCCATCTGCTGCTGCAACGCTTTGAGCGCTTTATGCATCTCGGGGAGGCGGTTATAAATGGCAGAAGCCTTGAGAAAGGTTAGACGAGGGGTCGCCGGGTTGCCCATGACCACACTGCCTGGATCGACGCTGCTGTGGATACCCGCTTTGGCTCCTGCCTGCACCCGATCGCCAATAAACGCCAGATTGGCCACGCCCACCTGACCGCCCAAAATCACCCACTCGCCCGTCTTCGCTCCACCCGCCAAACCAACCTGCGCCGCAAACACAGAATGCTCGCCAATGCGACAGTTATGCGCCACATGCACCAGATTATCCAGCTTAGAATCGCGACCAATGCGGGTTTCTCCGACAGCGGGGCGATCGATGGTGGAATTACAGCCCACTTCAACGCCATCCTCCAAGACGGTGTAGCCGGACTGTTCCATCTTCAGCCAAGCCGTCTCAGTCGGCACAAAGCCAAAGCCCTCTGATCCGATCGCCGCTCCACTATGAATCACACAGTCAGCCCCAATCTGGGTACGCTCGTGAATCACACAATTGGCATGGAGCAAGGTGCGATCGCCAATCACCACATCGGGATAAATCACTACATTCGGATGAATGCAAACCCGATCGCCAATCTGCACATTCGCCTCAATCACCACATGCGCCCCAATCGACACTGCCTCTCCCAGCTTGGCCGTGGGATGAATCACAGCGGTCGGATGGATGCCAGCAGGGGGCTGATAGGGACGATAGAAAAGCGCGATCGCCCTAGCAAACATCAGCCGAGGTTCCTTCGTGCTGACCCAGGCAATCTGGCGATCGCTAGCCTGTTGTTGCAAATCCTCGTTCCAGGGCAAGAACAAGGCACTGGCGGTCGTCGTATTCACCTGGGCGGCAAATCGCGCCCCGTCAATGTAGCTCAAAGTCCCTTCAGGAGACGACTCCAGGGGAGCAACCCCCGAAATTTCAGGGTCACAGTCAGGAAAAGACGCAAGACTACCGCGATCGGATATCTGGAGCTTGTCCAGGAGTTCACTAAATTTCACCCACACCCCTCCACATTTTGCAGGTCTGTGATTGACTATGCTACTTGCAAACAGGCCGCATGGTTCACCTCCGCAGCCTCCAACCCGAAATTAACCAGAAATCAAATTGATATTCCCCCCTCAGGACACAAGCAAACCACCTCCTCTCCGCGTCTCTGCGTCTCTGCGGTTTAAATTCAAGCCTTCAGCTTAATTCACGCCCCATTCGCCAGTTGCAAAAAGGCCGCACATTCCACATGGGAGGTCTGCGGGAAAAAGTCAGCAGGCTGCACTCGGGTCAGTTGATAGCCACCCTGCGTCAGCAGTTTCAAATCCCGTGCCAATGTAGCCGTGTTGCAACTGACATAGACAATTCGCCCCGGACGTATCCGCAGCAGGGATTCAATGACGACCTTATCGCAGCCCTTGCGGGGCGGGTCAAGCAGCACAATGTCAGGATGTTCAACGGATTCAGCGCAATCGCCCTCCACATCCACCTGGCTCGACTCCAAAGATCCAGCCTCCGACTGCCCCTCCGGTTCAACAAACTGATTCAGCAGCTTTTCCACCTTGCCCACCTGAAAGGTGACATTGGTAATACCGTTGAGTTGGGCGTTGACCCGCGCTTGTTCCACCGCTTCCATCTGCACTTCCAGTCCGATCGCCTGCTTCACCAACCGCGCCAAAGGTAGCGACAGGGTGCCAATGCCACAGTACGCATCCACCAGCGTTTCCTGGCCTTGCAGTTGCAGTTCCTGGGCGATCGCCTCCAGCAAAGCCTCCGCCTGTTCCGTATACACCTGGAAAAAAGTCATCGGCTGAATCTGAAAAATCAACCCGGCAAATTCTTCCTGGAGATAACTCTGTCCGGCAATACACTGGGTTTTAGAGCCAAAGATAGCGTTGGTGCGATCGCCATTCACATTCAGCGACACGCCCACCAGCTCAGGATATCGGCTCATCCAAATTTCAGCCTGTTCCTCCACCCCCAGCAGCTTATCGTCCGTACTCACCAGCGTCAGCAGCATTTCGCCCGTGCGCCGCCCAATCCGCAGCCCCAGATGGCGCAATTTTCCTCGATGCTGCTCCTCGTTATAAATCGACCAGCCCCGCTCATGCAGGTCTTGCTTCACCTCAGCCAGAATCGGATTCAGCCGCTGATCCTGGATCGGACACTGGTTCAAATTGACCAATTGGTGACTGCCCTTTTGGTAATAGCCAGCCTGCACCTGCCCAGTCGAAGAACGCGCCAGCGGATAGGTCGATTTGTTGCGGTAGCCCAATCCAGGATTTCCGTCCGGAGCCTCCTCCTCGACGACCAACAAAGGCGAAACTGGAGGATTGACAAACCCGCCAATCCGCTCCAAGTCTTGAATCACCAAATTGCGCTTGGCCTCCAGTTGATAGGCATAATCAATATGCTGCCACTGACAGCCACCGCACTTGTCCGCCACAATACAATGGGGTCGAATCCGATGGGGCGAAGACTTCAACAGTTTGTGGAGCTTGCCATAGGCATACTGGGGCTTAACTCGAACCAGACGAGCCTGAATGCGATCGCCCACCACCGTATCCGGCACAAACACCACCCGCCCCTCCCACCGACCGACCCCATCCCCGGTGTTGCTGAGATTGGCGATCGTGATGTCGAGCAACTGTCCCTGTTGCCATTCGTTAGATTGTTCTGTCTCAGGAAGCGAATCCTCAGAAACAACCACGGGTTCAATATCACTCATCAATGACCTACTTCTAGAAATAACGGACTGGAACCAAGTCTCTGCAAGGAATTCAGGGTTCTAAGAAAGGCATTCCCGCCTCATTCCACAGACCCACAAACTCACAAAGCCCTTACCCCTGATCCATCATGAGGGTTTAGAACAGGACTGGGGCACTCTCCCCCCACATCGTTACAAATCTCGAAGATTCAACCCTTATCCATCTACATTCCCCCTTCCCCTTTCCCCTTT
>JALOOP010000063.1 GCA_025454315.1 Oculatellaceae cyanobacterium Prado106 | reverse complement strand
TGCCGAAAAAACAGTCTGCGTTTTTTTCACAACTGGCTAGAGCGCTCTTAGATGCTTGGTTTCAGCCTTTTCGAGTTGAGCTTGTGAGAAATCCGGGTTCAAGCTAAGAGTTGGTGATTACCGAGTGATCTATTCTTTCAACATCGAAACACGACTCATGACGATCCATAAGGTCGGACATCGAAGAAATGTTTATGACGAATAGCCCTAATGATGGAGCTTGAGATAGTTAGAGAAGGGTCTGTCACAAGAGAAATTCCAAATTCAAAAAAATTGATGGACAATATTCCCTTTCTTGTTTTATGATGAGTAACTGTTGCCAAAGCGAGATGTCGCCATCCTGAGCAGAAGGGGTCAACACCTCTGAACCCGCGATCGGGATGCCGCGATGTCATGGGGGATACTGAGTAATCCTTTGCTCAAGTCCCGGCACTTTCAGGCTGTGATAAATAGAGCGAGCGTGTCGAAACATATCGCCCTCTTTAGGTCTGCTTGAGCTATCGCAAAGAATACACGCAACGTTCCTGCCGCAAGGTGGGATTTTTCGGTCGCAAGACGATTGAAAGTCTAGCGAAAGATTAAAAACGTTGTGATGACTTTGCTTTGATCCACGGGAAGGCAATTGAACCCGGCGATGGGTTCCACAAGGTCTGCGAGGACTTTTGCTTTGGTTTGCCAAGGCAGGGTTTTTGTGGGCTCATGGGGGCGATCGCAGGGTAACTTTCCATGCAACGTGTAAAACAGGGAGACGTACTGTGTCCGTTGGGATTTTAGGCACAAAGTTGGGCATGACCCAGATATTTGACGAAGCGGGGCTGGCAATTCCAGTCACCGTGGTTCAGGCTGGGCCTTGCACCGTTACACAAATTAAGACCGAGCAAACCGATGGCTACTCTGCCATTCAGGTTGGCTTCAAAGAAGTCGCAACCAAGGCGCTCACCAAACCAGAACTCGGCCACCTGGCCAAAGCTGGAGCTTCGCCGTTGCGCCACCTGCACGAGTACCGACTCGAAAACCCCTCCCAATACGAATTGGGTCAGGAAATCAAAGCAGATGCCTTTGAAGCAGGGCAAACCATTGATGTCGTCGGCACCAGCATTGGACGCGGTTTCGCCGGGTACCAAAAGCGCCACAACTTCAAACGAGGCCCCATGGCGCACGGTTCTAAGAATCACCGCCTGCCAGGTTCGACGGGCGCGGGTACCACTCCCGGACGGGTCTACCCCGGTAAGCGCATGGCTGGCCAACTGGGTAACGTTCAGGTCACCATTCGGAAGCTGACCGTTTTTCGGGTAGATGCCGATCGCAACCTTATCCTAATTAAGGGTGCGGTTCCGGGCAAACCGGGCGCTCTGCTGAACATCATGCCTGCCAAGAAGGTTGGAAAATAGGGGGAGCGGAGAAAAGATATGGTTGACTGCACTGTAAAAGATTGGAACGGCCAAGATAGCGGCACCACCACCCTGGAACTCAAAGTAGCCAAGGATGAAACCGCTGCTTCTGTCGTTCACCGCGCCCTAGTGCGGCAAATGAACAACGCCCGTCAAGGCACCGCTTCCACCAAAACCCGCTCCGAAGTGCGGGGCGGTGGTCGCAAACCCTGGCGGCAAAAAGGCACTGGACGCGCCCGCGCCGGTTCAAGCCGTTCTCCCCTTTGGCGGGGTGGCGGTGTCATCTTTGGCCCCAAGCCCAGAGATTACTCCACCAAAATGAACCGCAAGGAACGGCAGCTTGCGCTCCGCACGGCGCTCCAAAGCCGAGTCGAAGATTTAGTCGTCGTTGCCGATTTCGCGGAGCAACTGCCCCGTCCCAAAACCAAAGAGCTACTCCAAGCCATGTCCCGCTGGGGCATTGAGGCCGGTTCCAAGGTGCTGCTGATCGTCGGCGAACGCAACGAAAACGTCTATCTGTCCGCTCGTAATGTCGAACATCTGCGAATGATTTCGGCAGCCAATCTCAACGTATTTGATATTCTGGCGGCTGACCAAATTGTGGCCACTGAGTCCGCCATTGCCAAGATTCAGGAGGTGTACGGTGGCTGAATTCGATCCGCGCAATCTTCCTGATTTGATTCGTCGTCCGCTCGTGACCGAAAAAGCAACAATGTTGCTAGAACAAAACAAATATGTCTTCGAGGTAGCTCCCAAGGCCACCAAGCCCCAAATCAAGGCGGCGATCGAATCCCTATTTGATGTCACCGTCACCCGCGTCAACACCCACACCCCCCCTCGCAAAGCGCGTCGGGTCGGTCGGTTCATGGGGCACCGTGCCCAGTACAAACGTGCCGTGGTCACACTGGCCGCAGGGGACTCCATCACCCTGTTCCCCGAAGTCTAATAACAAGAGTTTGAGATTATGGGCATTCGTATTTACAGACCCTATACCCCCGGCACCCGACAGCGCGCCGTCTCGGACTACTCGGAAGTCACCAAGACCGAACCCGAAAAGTCCCTAGTGCGCTCGGTTCACCGCCCCAAAGGGCGAAACAACCGAGGCGTGATTACCTGTCGGCACCGAGGCGGTGGCCACAAGCGCCTCTACCGCATGGTGGACTTCTATCGGAACAAGCACGGCATCCCGGCCAAGGTCGCGGCGATCGAATATGATCCAAACCGCAACGCCCGCCTCGCCCTGCTCTACTACGAAGATGGCGAAAAGCGCTACATTATTCATCCTGCCAACCTGGAAGTCGGTGCAACGGTCATCTCCGGCCCCGATGCCCCCTACGAAATTGGCAACGCCCTACCGCTGTCGAACATGCCCTTGGGTACCACTGTCCACAATGTGGAACTGGTTCCTGGAAAAGGCGCACAAATGGTTCGCGCAGCCGGAGCTTCTGCCCAGGTCGTCGCCAAGGAAGGCAACTACGTCACTCTCCGTCTCCCTTCCA
Organism: Oculatellaceae cyanobacterium Prado106; assembly: GCA_025454315.1. Classification (GTDB taxonomy): domain Bacteria; phylum Cyanobacteriota; class Cyanobacteriia; order Elainellales; family Elainellaceae; genus Prado106. The sequence goes on along the minus strand of JALOOP010000063.1, from coordinate 17,134 downwards.
CCGAAGTGCGGATGGTTCGCAAAGAATGCTACGCCACCATCGGCCAGGTCGGCAACGCCGAAGTTCGTAACGCTAGCTTCGGCAAAGCCGGACGCAAGCGCTGGAAAGGTCGTCGTCCTGAAGTTCGAGGCAGCGTCATGAACCCGGTCGATCACCCCCATGGTGGGGGTGAAGGACGGGCACCCATTGGACGTTCAGGGCCAGTCACCCCTTGGGGTAAACCCGCTCTGGGCTACAAGACCCGCAAGAAGAAAAAGCTCAGCAGCCGTCTGATTGTGCGTCGTCGCCGTCGTACCTCCAAGCGGGGCAGAGGCGGACGCGAGTCCTAGAACTTTGGATTTTGGACGTTTGGGGTTCGATCGCATTAAATCTTGCCTCCTAGCTTGAATGAAACGCGCCTGAACTCAACGTTCAAAATCCAAAGTCCAAGTTGCATCGACCTGAATTCTGGTGTTTTGGATCTGCGATCGTGGAATCCAAAATCCAAAATCCAAAATCCAAAATTACCAACTTAAACTATGTCTCGCTCACTTAAAAAAGGTCCCTTTGTTGCTGACCACCTGATGAAAAAGGTGGAAAACCTCCGAGGCAAAGGCGAAAACCAAGTCATCAAAACCTGGTCTAGAGCCTCCACCATCCTGCCTCAAATGATTGGATTCACGATCGCCGTCCACAATGGTCGTCAGCATGTGCCCGTGTACATCACTGAGCAAATGGTCGGCCACAAACTGGGCGAATTTGCCCCTACCCGCACCTTCCGGGGACACGCCAAGAGTGACAAGAAGGCTCGTCGTTAGATTTGCAGTGAAACTCGTTTGCAGTGAAACTCGTTTGCAGTGAGACTCGGAGTGAACTTTGAATCACTCCAGGCAAATCGCTCAAATCAGCTAGATCGATTAGTGAGAACAATGGGGGATTGGCGACGGCCAACCCATTCCATCCGGTTCATCGTCCCTCCCCCATTGCGATAAGGAGAAAATTATGGCTCTTGCTACTGGAGAAGTAAAAGCGGTTGCGCGCTACATCCGCATGTCACCCCATAAGGTGCGTCGTGTCCTGGATCAAATTCGGGGGCGTTCCTACCGGGAGGCACTGATTATTTTGGAATTTATGCCTTATCGCGCCTGCGACCCGATTCTCAAGGTGTTGCGATCGGCGGTGGCCAATGCCGAGCATAACCAAGGCTACACCCCGGCAGATCTGGTCGTGTCGCAGGCATTTGCCGACCAAGGCCCGGTGCTGAAGCGATTCCGCCCCCGCGCCCAAGGTCGGGCATACCAGATTCGGAAGCCAACTTGCCACATCACGATCGCCGTGGCTCCCGGCGCAGAAGAATAGACATCATCGAGTAGATCTCAGAGGACGTACCGTGGGACAGAAGATTCATCCAGTAGGTTTCCGACTCGGCATTACCCAAGAGCATCGCTCCCGGTGGTTTGCCGATTCCGAACGCTATCCAAAATTGCTGCAAGAAGACCACACCATTCGCAACTTCATCGAGAAGAATCCCTACAAGCTCAAAAGCTTAGATAGCCCTGGGATTTCCCAGATTCGCATCGAGCGCAAAGCTGACCAGATCGATCTCGAAGTCCACACGGCACGTCCCGGTGTCGTTGTCGGTCGCGGCGGCCAGGGCATTGAAGAACTGCGGGGCGGCCTGCAAAAAGCCCTCGGCGACAGTGAACGTCAAATTCGCATCAACGTCATTGAAGTGGCGCGGGTCGATGCCGACTCTGGACTGATTGCTGAATATGTCGGCCAACAGCTTGAACGGCGGGTTTCCTTCCGCCGAGTCGTGCGTCAGGCGATTCAACGCGCTCAGCGGGCAGGCATTGAAGGCATCAAGATTCAGGTCAGCGGTCGGCTCAACGGCGCAGAAATTGCCCGTACCGAGTACACCCGCGAAGGCAAAGTTCCCCTCCATACCCTGCGAGCGGACATTGACTTTTCCTACCGCACTGCACAGACCATCTACGGCATCCTGGGGATTAAAGTTTGGGTCTTCAAGGGTGAAATTATTCCCGGTCAGGAAGAAGTGGCGCAACCCGCCAACACCCAGCCCCGTCGTCGCCAGCAGCGTCGTCGCCAGCAATACGAAGACCGCTCGAATGAAGGGTAAGGTTAAACATCATGCTAAGTCCTAAAAGAACAAAATTCCGCAAACAGCATCGTGGACGGATGCGCGGTTTGGCCACCGGAGGCAATAAGGTAGACTTTGGCGATTTTGCTCTGCAAGCGCTCGAACCTTCCTGGATCACCTCCCGCCAGATTGAAGCTAGCCGTCGTGCCATGACCCGTTACATTCGTCGGGGTGGCAAAATCTGGATTCGCATCTTCCCCGACAAGTCAGTGACCATGCGTCCCGCAGAAACCCGGATGGGTTCCGGGAAAGGCAACCCAGAGTTCTGGGTGGCTGTGGTCAAACCCGGTCGGGTGCTGTTTGAAATCGCCGGTGTTTCTGAAGAAATTGCCCGCGAAGCTATGCGTCTGGCCTCCTACAAGTTGCCGATCAAAACCAAGTTCATCACACGCGAAGGGGAGGAGTCCTAACCCATGCCTCTACCCAAAATTGACGAAGTTCGAGACTTAAGCGATCAAGAGTTGGGCGATCGCATCGTCGAAACCAAAAAAGAACTCTTCCAACTCCGGTTCCAAAAGGCCACCGGAAAGATGGAAAAGCCACATCAGTTCAAACACCTGCGCCATCGTCTCTCCCAACTCCTGACGATCGAGCGAGAGCGCCAACTTGCTGCATCAGCCACTGATGCTACGGAGGAATAGGAGTCATGGCAGTTAAAGAAAGAGTCGGCGTTGTCATCAGCGACAAAATGGAAAAAACCGTGGTGGTGGCGATCGAAAATCGTGCCCCCCACCCCAAGTACCAAAAGGTGATGGTTCGCACCAAGCACTACAAGGTACATGACGAAGAAAACAAGTGTCAGGTGGGCGATCGCGTCCGCATTCAAGAGACTCGCCCGCTCAGTCGCACCAAGCGCTGGACAGTGGCCGAAATCCTCAACAATGCCCCCGACGTTAAGAGTTGAGCATTTAATTCCGAACTAGGGAGGCTAAACAAATGATTCAACAAGAAACCTATTTAAACGTGGCGGATAACAGCGGTGCCCGTAAACTGATGTGCATCCGCGTCCTCGGCGGCAACCGCCGCTATGCCGGAGTCGGTGATGTCATCATCGCCGTTGTCAAAGATGCTATCCCCAACATGGCTGTCAAAAAGTCCGATGTCGTCCGTGCCGTCGTGGTACGAACCCGCAAAGGACTCCGACGCGATAGCGGCATGAGCATTCGCTTTGACGACAATGCTGCCGTCATCATCAACGCCGAAGGCAACCCCAGAGGCACCCGCGTCTTTGGCCCCGTCGCCCGTGAACTGCGCGACAAAAACTTCACCAAAATCGTATCTCTGGCTCCGGAGGTGCTGTAATGACCATCAAAACGCCAGCCCGTTACAAAATGCATGTCAAAAAAGGAGACACCGTCCAGGTGATCTCTGGCGCTGAAAAAGGCAAGGTCGGCGAAATCCTCAAGACCTTCCCCAGCACCAGCAAAGTTCTGGTTAAAGGTGTCAACATCAAGACCAAGCATGTCAAACCCCAGCAAGAGGGTGAATCCGGTCAAATTACCACGACCGAATTCCCGATCCACAGCTCGAAGGTGATGGTTTACTCCACCAAAGAAAAGGTGGCTAGCCGCATTGCCTACACCCTTAATCCCGAGGGACGAAAGGTGCGAATGCTGAAAAAAACGGGTGAAATCCTTGATTAAGGATTGAGTCAGATGACTGGCCATTACCGCCAGAATTTTACCCCACCCTAACCCTCCCCTTGCAAAAGGGAGGGAACCGATCCCCAAGTTCTCAGCACTAGAGAGAATTAACGGGATCAAGCTGGAACTTAAGGGCAACCTAGTTCCTCCATGTAAGCCCCTGACCAAGACCAGGGAATACCCAGGACACCATCATGGTAGATACACTCAAAGCGCGATATCAGGAGCAAGTCGTTCCGAAACTGATGGAGCAGTTCCAATACGAGAACATTCATCAAGTCCCCAAAGTCATCAAGGTTACGGTGAACCGGGGTTTGGGAGAAGCCGCACAAAATGCTAAGGCTCTGGAATCTTCTCTCTCTGAAATCGCGCTCATTACAGGCCAAAAACCTGTTGTGACAAGGGCTAAGAAGGCGATCGCCGGATTCAAAATTCGCCAAGGAATGCCCGTCGGGATCATGGTTACCCTGCGCTCAGACCGCATGTACGCCTTCCTAAACCGACTCATCAACCTGTCACTTCCCCGGATTCGAGACTTTCGTGGGGTTAGTCCCAAGAGCTTTGACGGTCGCGGCAACTATACTCTCGGTGTCCGCGAGCAACTCATCTTCCCCGAAGTCCAATACGACTCCATCGACCAAATTCGTGGCATGGACATTTCCATCATCACCACTGCCAACACCGACGAAGAAGGTCGCGCTCTGCTAAAAGAACTAGGAATGCCCTTCCGGGATAACTGAGGCATTTTCACAAAGAGGAAATTATGGCGGCAAACGACACCATTGCAGACATGCTGACGCGCATCCGGAACGCGGGCTTAGCGCGGCACCAGACGACCGATATTCCATCCACCAAGATGACCCGCAGCATTGCCAAAGTGCTGCAAGCAGAAGGCTTTATTGAAAGCTATTCTGAGGCCGAAGAAGGCGTCAAGCGTAAGCTTGTCGTAGTTCTCAAATACAAGGGCAAAAATCGTCGCCCCCTCATCACCGCACTAAAGCGGGTCAGTAAGCCTGGTCTTCGGGTTTATTCCAACCGCAAAGAATTGCCCCGCGTTTTGGGCGGCATTGGCATTGCCATCATCTCCACCTCCAGCGGCATCATGACCGATCGGGATGCAAGACGGCAAGGGCTGGGTGGTGAAGTCCTCTGTTACGTTTGGTAATGGGTTATGAGTCAGGGTTAAGGGCTGAATTGCTTTTTCACGAATTGCCGTTTAACTCTGGCTTCTGACTTCTTTTGACTACCTTACAAAGTCGTCTAACCCTCCCGAAAAACTTTGTCCAGGAGAAATCATCATGTCTCGTATTGGTAAGCGCCCGATTCCTCTGCCACAGAAAGTGACGGTGACGATCACGGGTCAGCATGTTGCCGTAAAAGGCCCGAAAGGGGAATTGGCTCGCACTCTGCCACCTGAAGTGGAAGTCGTGCAAGAAGGCGAAACCATTCTGGTGACCCGCCGCAACGAGTCCCGCCCCGCTCGGCAACGGCATGGACTCTGTCGTACCCTCGTCGCCAATATGGTAGAAGGCGTCTCTCAGGGCTTCAAAAAACGGCTCGAAATTCAAGGGGTTGGCTATCGGGCACAAGTACAAGGTCGCAACCTGGTGCTTAACGTAGGCTACAGCAACCCGGTTCAAATCGAACCCCCACAAGGGATTCAAATTTCAGTAGAAAACAACACCAACGTGATTGTCGAAGGCATCGACAAAGAAATCGTGGGCAATATGTCCGCTACCATTCGCGCCGTGCGTCCCCCCGAGCCTTACAAAGGCAAGGGCATTCGCTATGCTGGCGAACTGGTCAGACGAAAAGCTGGTAAGACAGGTAAGAAATAACTATGAAAGCATCTCGCAAAGAATCAACTCGCAAGCGGCATGTCCGGATTCGCCAGGATGTCTTTGGTACTTCCGAGCGTCCCCGGCTGGCCGTCTATCGGTCTAATCAAAATATCTATGCTCAAGTCATTGACGACAGCAAGCATCACACCCTAGCCGCTGCCTCCACCCTGGATGCGGATCTCAAGAAAGACTTGGAATCCGGAAACAACTGTGAGGCATCCGAAAAGGTCGGCAAGCTGATTGCAGAACGAGCCACGGCTCAAGGCATCAAGCAAGTCGTCTTTGACCGGGGCGGAAATTTGTACCACGGGCGGGTCAAAGCCCTGGCCGATGCAGCCCGCGAAGGCGGATTAGACTTCTAGGAGAAGCAACATGGCGAAAGGTAAGAAAAATGCCCGTGCAAAGGAAAAGGAAACCGACTGGCAAGAGCGAGTCGTCCAGATCCGACGGGTGACCAAAGTGGTCAAGGGCGGTAAAAAATTGAGCTTTCGGGCGATCGTCATTGTGGGCAATGAGCGCGGTCAAGTCGGCGTCGGTGTCGGCAAAGCCAGTGATGTCATCGGAGCCGTCCGCAAGGGCGTCGCGGATGGCAAAAAGCACCTAGTCGAAGTGCCCCTCACCAAAGCCAACTCCATTCCCCACCCCGTCAACGGCAGTGGTGGCGGTGCAAAAGTGATGATGCGCCCCGCTGCTCCCGGTACCGGAGTAATTGCCGGGGGTGCAGTGCGGACGGTGTTGGAACTGGCAGGGGTACGAAACATTCTGGCCAAACAACTGGGATCGGGCAATCCGCTCAACAACGCTAGAGCCGCTGCCAACGCCCTGGCCTCCCTCCGAACCCTCTCCGATGTGGCAGAGGAACGAGGCATCCCCGTCGAAAATCTTTACGCTTAGGACAGCCTCATGAGATTAGAAGACGCTTTACCCCAAAAGGGGTCACAAAAACGCAAAACTCGCAAAGGTCGAGGCATTGCCGCTGGTCAAGGCGCAAGCTGCGGCTTTGGTATGCGGGGTCAAAAGTCGCGCTCGGGTAGTGGCACTCGCCCCGGCTTTGAAGGGGGACAAATGCCCCTCTACCGCCGGATTCCCAAGTTGAAGCACTTCCCGCTGATCAATCGCCAAGAGTACACCATCATCAACGTGGGTTCTCTCGCTGACATGGCCGCCAACACCGAAGTCACCCTCGCCTCCCTGATGGAAGCAGGCATCATCACCAGTGATGACGGCCCCCTCAAGGTACTGGGCAACGGCGAACTCAGTGTCAAGCTCACGGTCAAAGCTGCTGCCTTTACTACAGGCGCTCGGGGCAAGATCGAAGCGGCAGGCGGCACCTGTGAAGTGGTTGAATAATCCAGCTTGTGGAGCTTGCTTTCACACATCATCAGAATAACCATGCGACGGGTTGCGGGTGCAGATTGGGAGGAATTCCATCCGCACTTGCAACCCATTGCGTTTCCATAGAAACATCAGGTTGTGGTTTGGTTAAGAAAGCAACATTCAATATAAATTAAGATCAGAAAGATTCAGAAGTATAGAGCTTTATTCTGCCGTCTGCTCCTTTGCATGAGGTTCTCCTTACATGGTTGAAAGTCGAGATAAAACACCCACCGCACAAGAAACATTTGTGCAAATGGCTCAGGCCGCCGGATTAAGAGGGCGGTTACTAGTGACCGTCGGTTTATTAATGTTGATCCGACTAGGGATCTACATTCCGGTTCCCGGCATCGATCGCGCCGCCTTCCAAAGCGCTATCCAAAATAGTGGCCTAGGCAGCGTCATTGGCTTCCTCGATGTCCTGGCTGGAGGCGGGATTTCTGCCCTAGGGATCTTCGCTCTGGGCATTCTCCCCTACATCAACGCCTCCATCATCATCCAACTGATGACTGCTGCTATCCCTAGCCTAGAAGACTTACAAAAGAACGAAGGCGAGGCTGGACGGCGAAAGATCTCCCAGATTACCCGCTATGTGGCGCTGGTTTGGGCGGTCATCAACAGCGTCATGATTACCACCCTGCTGGTTAATGTTGGTGCCCTCAGTCCTGCCATCCCCTCGATCGCCGAAACGGTCATCGCTCTCACCGCAGGCTCCATGTTTGTCATGTGGGTCAGCGAACTGATTACGGAACGGGGCATTGGCAACGGCGCATCGCTGCTGATCTTTGTCAGCATCGTCTCTACCTTGCCCCAGTCTATTGGGCAGACCTTGGAATTGGCGCAGAGTGGCGATCGCAATATCGTCGGCGGTGTCATCATCCTGCTCCTGGTCTTCCTGGTAATGATCATCGGCATCGTCTTTGTCCAAGAAGGCACTCGCCGCATCCCAATTATTTCTGCCCGTCGTCAGGTCGGCAAAAAAACCTACTTGGAAAAGAGCAGCTATCTACCGCTGCGGCTAAATCAGGGCGGCGTTATGCCGATTATTTTTGCCTCTGCCGTCCTGTCCTTGCCCTTTGCGCTGGGACAAGCCTTTGCCAACAACGTAGTCATTGGCCAAATCGTCAACTACATCCGCCCCGGCACTTGGCTCTACCCGCTGATTCAGCTAGTTCTGATTCTCTTCTTCAGCTACTTCTACGCCTCCCTCATCGTCAACCCGGTGGATATGTCGCAGAACCTCAAGAAGATGGGAGCCAGCGTCCCCGGCATTCGTCCCGGCAAGGCCACCAGTGACTACATTGAGCGAGTCCTCAACCGTCTCACCTTCCTGGGAGCGATCTTCCTGGGCTTGGTGGCCGTTCTGCCGACAGCGGTAGAAGGCGCAACCCAGGTGCGAACCTTCCAGGGGTTTGGGGCGACCTCGCTGCTGATTCTGGTGGGTGTGGCCATTGACACGGCCAAACAGATTCAGACCTACGTGATTTCTCAACGCTACGAAGGAATGGTGAAACAATAGTGACGCGGTTAATTTTTCTAGGGCCTCCTGGCGCAGGCAAGGGAACGCAGGCTCAAGCACTGGCTCATGCCCACACAATCCCCCATGTCTCTACCGGAGATATCTTACGGGGTGCGGTAGCCCAGCAGACCGACCTGGGGCTGAAGGCTAAAGCGTTCATGGATGAAGGCGAACTGGTGCCCGATTCGCTCATGCTGGATTTGGTGCGCGATCGCCTCAGTCAGTCCGACGTGGCCGAGGGATGGCTCCTGGATGGGTTCCCGCGCACGGTCAACCAGGCCACTTTTCTTGACCAGGTGCTGAACGACATTCGTCAATCCTGCGATTACGTCATCAACCTGGATGTCCCCGACGACATCATCGTGACCCGCCTCCTCAATCGAGGCCGCACCGATGACAATGAATCGGTCATCCGCCACCGTTTGGAAGTTTACCGGGAGCAAACCGCTCCCCTCATTGATTTCTATCGGCAGCGGCAGCAGTTGGTATCGGTCAACGGCAATCAACCCGTTGAAGCGGTATCTCGGGATCTTCAGCAAGCCATCCAATCGGCTTAGTTCCCTAGTTTTCGCCCTCTAATCTCCCTCCTAGATTTTGCGCGCCCCCCAGCCCCCAACTTTGGGGGAGCCGAGCCTTCCATGAGCCTCTCTGGAAGTCCTTAGAAGTGCAAGCCCTGAGAGATTCTATGAACTCAAAGTCCCCCAAAGTTGGGGGACTTAGGGGGCAAAAACCTGAAAGCGCAAGCCCTGAGAGATTCTATGAACTCAAAGTCCCCAAAGTTGGGGGACTTAGGGGGCAAAACCTGAAAGCGTAGCCCAGCCGATCCCAGGCGACTGCATCCCGATCGCCCGTACATCTACGGCCATACTTTCCACATTTTCGTAAATATTTGTTAGGCTAAGTCAGAAAAACTTCTTAGCTCGTTATGCTTTGCACGCGATTTCGCCTGATTCCGCTAAAACTCAAGCGGATGGTAGGCGCTCCCGCACTGGCTTAAAACTGATACAACTTGGATACAACTTGGATGAGTTTAATAAGTTTTGAGGCAAGTCACTGGAAGAGTCCGCTCCTCCAATGAAGATAGAATTCATGGCCATTTGATTGAGAATGGTCTTCTGCCAAAGTTCGATCGCTAGAATCTCCCCCTTACTCTATTTGAGGACTCTGCTTTGTCTAAACAAGACCTGATCGAAATGGAAGGAACCGTTACAGAGTCATTGCCCAACGCGATGTTTCGGGTAGACCTCGACAACGGTTTCAACGTCTTAGCCCATATCTCGGGCAAGATTCGCCGTAACTATATCAAGATTCTGCCGGGCGATCGCGTCAAAGTCGAACTTACCCCCTACGACCTGACCAAAGGCCGCATCACCTACCGTCTCCGTAACAAGAAGTAAATTCTCACCCTGGCTTCATCCAGCAGAGTTCTGTCATACCGGAATCTACAGAGTCAGAATGCTGCTGTCTTGCCTAAAAATAAAAAGACATAAAAATTGCTGTTGTCGATTTGACAATATTATAGAAAGTTGATACGATATTGGTTTTGTAGTGTCGAATAGGTTGGATAAGGGGACATGAAAGTCCGAGCATCTGTAAAGAAAATGTGTGAAAAATGCCGCGTCATCCGTCGTCGCGGTCGGGTTATGGTCATCTGCCAAAATCCCAAGCATAAGCAGCGCCAGGGCTAGCGCACCTCTGCATCGTTGGCAGGGTGGCTCCCCCTAGGCGTTTCTTTTTGGGAAATTTTGGCCTAGATTTAGCCGTCAGATTCTGAGCCGAATATTTTTCTTCGGCCTCATCTTTAAGTTTTGGCTCGTCAGTACAGCAACAGAACGCAAATTCAGAGAGGTTTCAAGCGTGGCACGAATTGCCGGAGTAGACCTTCCACGCGATAAACGTGTAGAAATTGGTCTGACCTATATCTATGGAATTGGATTAACCCGATCGAAAGAAGTCCTTGCCAAAACGGGTGTCAACCCTGACACCCGCATTAAGGACTTGAGCGATGCGGATGTCGCAGCGCTTCGTGAAGCAGTCGAAAACGACTACCAAATCGAAGGGGATCTGCGCCGTTGGGAAGCAATGAACATTAAGCGGCTGATGGACATCGGTACCTACCGAGGTCGTCGTCACCGCCTAGGTTTACCCGTTCGAGGCCAACGCACCCGCACCAATGCCCGTACCCGCCGAGGCGGTCGTCGGACAGTGGCTGGTAAGAAGAAGGCTCCCGGTAAGAAGTAATTTTCTCGGCCAACATCCTCTTCTGGCTCTTATCTGGGTTACTTCTGAGGCTAGTTCTGCTGCCGCTTACCACAAGACTAAACATCAGGAGCGCTATCCAGTTCACGACCTCTGCGGCTTGAAGACTTCATCCAATGCACGCCAGATGATGAAAGACTACAAGTCCAGATCAGTCCTCTAGAGTCCTTGGGGTTGGCTCTCACATCAAACGTTTTCGATTGCAAAGAAAGGCACGACAATGGCGCGACAACCTACAAAAAGAACGGGCCCTAAAAAGGCAAAGCGCAATGTCCCAAGTGGCGTTGCTCACATCCAGTCCACATTCAACAACACGATCGTCACGATCACCGATCCAAACGGCGAAGCCATCTCTTGGGCTTCTTCTGGATCGAGTGGCTTCAAGGGTGCAAAAAAGGGAACTCCCTTTGCGGCTCAAACGGCTGCTGAAAGAGCGGCACAAACCGCAATGCAGCAGGGAATGCGACAAATTCAGGTGCTAGTCAGCGGCCCCGGCTCAGGCCGAGAAACTGCTATCCGTGCCCTCCAAGGTGCGGGGCTAGAAATTACCCTGATTCGCGACGTGACTCCCATTCCCCACAATGGATGCCGTCCCCCGAAACGTCGTCGTGTTTAAGATTCGGCTTCGCAACTTCAGCAGCAAAGCTTGGGCAATACAGCTTTTGGCAATACAGCTTGTGGCGATACAGCTTAAGTTATGCGAAACGAATTAATCTGACCCAGTTTTGGATTCATCCAGTATGATCAAGCGATTTCGCCAGACTACGGTTTGAATGGGGCTTGTGAAAGGAGCAGAGGACTTGAAAGGGTTCTAGGTTGCGATCGCAGGCCAGGTTTAGGAGATCAGTTAGAAAGGTAGGGTTCGCTTTCTTCCAGGGCTAAGGAAAAGGGAGGTTGGCTGTGGCACAGTTTCAGGTTGAGTGTGTTGAATCTGACATCGCAGATGACCAGAGTTCATACAGTAAGTTTGTTTTGGAACCCCTTGATCGGGGACAAGGGATTACGATCGGCAATGCGCTCCGTCGGGTACTGCTCTCCAACATTGAAGGGGCAGCCGTCACGGCGGTTCGACTAGCAGGCGTAACCCATGAGTTTATGACCATTCCGGGCGTGCGGGAAGATGTCCTCGACATCTTGCTGAACATGAAGGAAGTGGTGCTGAAAAGTTATTCCGCTCAGCCCCAAATTGGTCGGGTGCGGGTCGAAGGGCCTGCAACCGTCAATGCCGGGTACTTTGAATTGCCGTCAGAAGTTGAAGCAATCAACCATGACCAATACATCGCCACTTTGGCAGCGGGATCAACTCTAGAGATGGAGTTTCGCATCGAAAAGGGTGTGGGTTATCGGGCGATCGATCGCTCCCGAGAAGACGGCACCTCACTCGACTTCCTGCAAATTGACGCGATTTTCATGCCCGTCCGCAAGGTGAACTACACCGTTGAGGAAGGCCGTGGCGGCAATGCAGCAGTCGGCAAAGAGCGACTCGTCATGGAGATTTGGACGAACGGCAGCTTAACCCCTCAAGAATCCTTGAGCCAAGCCGCCAATCTACTGGTTGATTTCTTCAATCCCCTTAAGGAAATTGACTTCCGCCAGGTGGACATTGAAGACGATGGCGAAATTGATCCCAACAATCAAATTCCTATCGAAGAGTTGCAGCTTTCCGTCCGGGCATACAACTGTCTGAAGCGGGCACAAATCAACTCAGTGGCCGATTTGCTGGATTACACCCAAGAAGATCTCCTGGAGATCAAAAACTTCGGTGCCAAATCCGCAGAAGAAGTCATTCAAGCGCTTCAGGATCGTCTAGGGATCACGCTCCCCCACGACAAGTCCTCTCGTCCCACTTAAGTGTGAGTTGGGTTGAGTGAATTAAACCCAGCAAGTAGAAGTCTTAGAAAGGTTTGCAGATGCCGAAACTTTCATCTGTAAACCTTTTCTGGCGATAAAACATTTCTGTTTTATATCCTCGTTTTTGTTTCGTTTTGTACTGTTAACCTCTAGCTGTTGATTGTTATGCGTCATCGTTGCCGCGTCGCTCAGTTGGGCAAACCTGCTGACCAGCGCAAAGCGCTTCTAAGAGCGCTCACTACTGAACTCATTCGCCATGGCCGGATCACCACGACCAAAGTGCGCGCCAAAGCCGTGCGCTCCGAAGTCGAAAAAATGATCACCCTGGCCAAAGATGGTTCCCTCCCGGCTCGTCGTCAAGCCATGGGTTATATCTACGACAAGCAGCTTGTCCATGCGCTATTTGAGGGCGCGCAGGAACGGTATGGTAGCCGCCAAGGTGGCTACACCCGTATCCTTCGCACCATCAACCGTCGGGGTGACAACGCAGAAATGGCGATTATCGAACTCACCTAATCGGTATCGCAAATTGCCATGTCAGCCAAGCCGTCGAAGCCCCTTGTTTCTTCCGCTGATTCGTCAGGTGCTGAAGAAAAGCAACGAGTCGCCCTGGTGATTCAATACCTGGGCACTCATTTTCATGGCTGGCAGCGACAACCCCGCCATCGTAGCGTCCAGGAAGAGATCGAAACGGCGATTCAGTCGGTTTTGGGCTATCCCGTGACCCTGCATGGTGCCGGACGCACCGACTCAGGCGTTCATGCAGCGGCTCAAGTGGCACACTTTGATGCCCCCCTGCTGATTCCTGCCTACCGCTGGGCTGATATTCTCACCCATCGGCTCCCCGCAGATGTGGTGGTTCGGGCTTCCGCAGCGGTTGAGGCCAACTGGCATGCCCGGTTTTCTGCCCTTTGGCGACGCTATCGATATACAATCTATACCGAGGCGCGTCCCAATCTCTTTGTCCGACCGTTTGCTTGGCATTATTACCTCTCCCCCTTAGATGAGTCGTTGATGCAGGCTGCCCTCGATCCTCTCCTAGGTCGCCATCACCTGGCCGCCTTTCACAGAGCCGGATCGAGCCGTCCTCACTCCTGGGTGGATGTGCAGGCGGCAGAATGCACCCGACAGGGAGCCATTGTGCAGATTGAGTTGCAGGCCAGTGGCTTTTTGTATGGCATGGTGCGCCTGTTGGTGGGCATGTTGGTGGAAGTGGGGCAAGGGTTGCGATCGCCCCAAGAATTCACCGCCATCTGGACGGAACAGCGCCGAGACTTGGTGAAATATGCTGCACCTCCCCAAGGACTCTGCTTACTGCGCGTCGGCTATCCCGACTTTCCCTTTCCGCCAGACCTGTGGTTCGATACCCAGCCACAATTTTCCTTTCCCAGCATCACAGAACCGACTTTCACCAAACCCATTTACTGCCTCGATCAAGCCTGATCCGGCTAGCCCGTCCCCCCCTCCCAGAACTGTTACCACCAATTGAAACCGCCATGAATAAGACCTTCCTCCCCTCACAGGAGACGATTGAACGCAATTGGTACCTCGTAGATGCCGCCGACCAACGACTGGGACGGCTCGCTAGCGAAGTGGCCAATATCCTCCGAGGCAAAAACAAGCCGACCTTTACCCCCCACCTGGATACCGGGGATTTTGTCATTGTCATCAATGCCGAAAAAATAGAAGTGACGGGTAAGAAGCGATCGCAAAAGCTCTACCGTCGTCACTCCGGTCGTCCCGGCGGCATGAAGACCGAAACCTTTGAAAAACTGCAAGCCCGTATCCCCGAGCGCATCATCGAGCAAGCCATCAAGGGGATGCTGCCCAAGAACACCCTGGGTCGCCAACTCTTCACCAAACTCAAAGTCTACGCGGGTGCTGAGCATCCCCATCAAGCTCAACAACCCATCGTCCTCAAACTCAACACCATTCCCGGAGGTCAGGATTAATGCAAGCGACAGATAAAAGCGATCGCGTCATGTACTGGGGCACGGGCCGCCGCAAATCGGCAGTCGCTCGGGTACGTCTGGTGCCAGGAACCGGCAAAATGGTCATCAACGGCAAAGACGGCGACCTCTACCTGCAATTCAACGCCGCCTACCTGAGCGGAGCCAAGGCACCCCTGGCCACCCTCGGCCTGGAAAGCGAGTACGATATTCTGGTCAATGTCCATGGCGGTGGCCTCACGGGTCAAGCCGACTCCATCCGCCTCGGTGTCGCTCGTGCCCTCTGCGAACTCGACCCCGAGAACCGCAAACCCCTCAAGGTGGAAGGCTACCTGACTCGCGACCCCCGCGCCAAAGAACGGAAAAAGTACGGTCTACACAAAGCCCGGAAAGCTCCCCAGTACTCCAAGCGTTAGAATAGAAAAGGCATTAAAGGCGAACCATCATGGCAAAAGATATTCATCCCCAGTGGTATCCCGAAGCAAAAGTCTACTGCAACGGCGAGGTCGTCATGACCGTTGGCTCCACCAAGCCCGAGTTGCATGTTGACGTATGGTCGGGCAATCACCCCTTTTACACGGGCACCCAAAAGATCATCGACACCGAAGGTCGCGTCGAGCGCTTCCTGCGGAAGTACGGCATGAGCGATTCCCAAACGAGTGGCAAATCTGACCAGAAAAAGTAGCGTTGCAGATTTGAATCAACGAATGGCGGTTAGCTCAAACCTTGGAGCTAACCGTTGTTTGTTTTATTCCATCTCTAGCGATCCGGTTTGATTTTTGAACTGTTTTTTGAAGGAAACCCCTCTCCTAAAAAACAGTTCGGATCACGATCCTTAGCAACGCAATTTTTCTCAGATTCCCGAGGCAACTCCCATGGCTGAATCCTACCTCCTAGACAAACTCAAATCCGTCGAACAAACCTTCAATGAACTCACTCGCCGCATGGCCGACCCCGATGTGGCCAAAGACCCGACTGAGTTCCAGCGAGTCGCCCGCGCCCGTGCTTCCCTGGAAGAAACGGTGAACACCTTCGATGATTGGCGCAACACTCAGCAAGGCTTAGAAGAAGCCCGTCAAATTCTCAAAGAAGCAGGCGGCGATCTGGAACTGCGCGAGATGGCCACCATGGAAGTCGAAGAACTCTCCGCCAAACTCGACCAGCTCGAACAGCAGCTCAAGGTTCTCCTTCTACCCCGCGACCCTAACGATGACAAGAACATCATGTTGGAAATTCGGGCTGGCACCGGAGGCGATGAAGCCAGCATTTGGGCAGGTGACCTGGTGCGCCTCTATTCCCGCTACGCCGAAAATCAGGGCTGGAAGGTGAAGCTGGTCAGCGAATCCCTCGCCGAAATGGGCGGCTTTAAGGAAGCTATCCTGGAAGTCCAGGGCGAAATGGTCTACAGCAAACTCAAGTTTGAAGCTGGAGTCCACCGCGTCCAGCGCGTCCCCGTCACTGAAGCAGGCGGACGAGTCCACACCTCCACTGCCACCGTCGCCATCATGCCCGAGGTCGATGATGTGGAAGTCCACATTGACGCGAAGGACATTGAACTGACCACGGCGCGATCGGGTGGTGCAGGCGGTCAAAACGTCAACAAGGTGGAAACTGCTGTCGATCTGTTCCACAAACCGACGGGCATTCGGATTTTTTGTACCGAGGAGCGATCGCAACTCCAAAACCGCGAACGCGCTATGCAAATCCTCCGCGCCAAACTCTACGAAATCAAACTGCGCGAACAACAGGAAGCGGTGACCTCAATGCGGCGATCGCAAGTCGGCACAGGTTCACGCTCCGAAAAAATCCGCACCTACAACTACAAAGATAACCGCGTCACCGATCACCGTCTGGGCGTTAACTTCACCCTCAACCCCGTCCTCGAAGGCGAACTCGAAGATCTGATCCAGTCCTGCATCTCCCAGGATCAACAGGAACGCTTAGAGGAACTGGCCTCCGAAACCTCAACGGCAACCTCGATCTAATTTTGTGTACTGTAATGTTGAAGGGGAGGCTTGCGACGCAAGCCTCCCCTTCAACATATATATTTCAAAATCTTGCTACGATGGCATTTCTTTTGATGGAACCATTGAGGATAGTCAATTGAATCTGAAGGATCTCGACCTACGCAATCAGTACCGGAGCGATCGCCATCATCTGTTAGCAGACTTTTACATCCCCTGTCTTGAGCGATCGCATCTCTACGACCGAGCGGTGGGTTTCTTTTCCAGTACATCCTTAGCCTTGGCAGCAAAAGGCCTCAGCGCTTTGATCCTCGCGGGCGGCAGGATGCGACTAATTGCATCCCCCTATTTATCCGAAGAGGATGCAGCAGCGATCGCCCAAGGACTCAAACAGCGAGAAGATGTGATCACTGCTGTACTGCTGCATGAACTTGACCCAATTGACCCGTTGACCTGCGATCGATTGAGTTACCTCGCCTGGTTATTAAGCAAGGGGTAATTAGTCACCGCAATAAGAAGTATTAATGAGAATAGCGCAAAAAATGGCTGATGCGTTAGGTTGAGCAGTATGGAACGAGCAGAGGATGAGATCCA
>JALOOP010000455.1 GCA_025454315.1 Oculatellaceae cyanobacterium Prado106 | reverse complement strand
AACTTTTCTTGATAAAACGTCCGATCGCTGAAATGGCGCAAAATCGTTCCGAATTTGGAATTGCTGCTTTCCCCCACTCCCCACTCCCTACTCCCCACTCCCTACTCCCCACTCCCCCACTCAGGGAGGCGGATCATACACCTGTTTATGGGGTGAGAAACCGTCCTAGCGGAGGCTCCAGGGCTTTTAGGGATGACTCATAATGGTAAGTACGCACTACTATGGAGTACAGACCTTGACCAGTGCCATGCCTTTAACTCAACCGATCGCAGCGACCGAAGCTCTTACCGCCTCATCTCCCGCTTCGGCTCCTGCTTCATCTCCCGCTCTGGCTTCTGCGATCGCCCCCTCCCGACTGTGGATGCCCGAGCAAGTTTTATTTACCCCCGCTGCCCTGGCTGAGCCTTGGGGACAGCAGATTCTAGAGCGTGTCCAGGCGCTTGGACTGCCCGTTGAAGCCCTTTCCCAGAATCGGCTGACGGGCATCAAGGGCGAGACGGAGCGCGAAACTTACGGGATTGCTAAGCGGACGATGGCGGTGGTGACCGCTCCTCCTAGCAGTTTCAAGCTGAGTCCGATTCCGCCTTCTGCAGATTGGCAGTTTCACATTGCCGAGGGCTGTCCAGCGCATTGTCAGTATTGCTATCTGGCGGGCAGTTTGCAGGGGCCGCCCGTGATTCGGGTGTTTGCTAATCTGCCCCAGATTCTAGAGAATCTTGCCCATTATGAGCAGCCCGATAAGGTGAGCAGCTTTGAGGTGAGTTGTTACACCGATCCACTCGGCATTGAGCATTTGACGGGCAGTTTGGCGGAGAGTATTCGCTATTTTGGCCAGCGTGAGCAGGCTCAGTTACGCTGTGTGTCCAAGTTTGACGCGGTCGATTCGCTGCTCGACCTGCCGCACCAGGGGCATACCCAGTGTCGCTTCAGCATCAATGCGGCGGCAGTTTCCCGCAACTTCGAGGGCGGTACGGCTTCAGTGCCGCAGCGCTTGCAAGCGCTGCGGAAGCTGGCTTTGCCTCGTTCTCAGGGCGGCGGTGGCTATCCCGTGGGTCTAGTGATTGCGCCGATTATGCTGATCGAAGACTGGCCGGATCATTACACCGAGCTACTGGATCAGGTGGCTGATGTGATTGACTTTGAGTGTGACCTGACCTTTGAGTTGATTTCGCACCGTTTCACGCCCAAGTCGAAAGAGGTGTTGACGACCTGGTATCCCAATAGCAAGCTGGACATGGACGAGTCTACCCGTAGTGTCAAGCGCAATAAATTTGGCGGTACCAAGTATGTGTACGAGGCCGATACGACGAAGGCGCTGCGACAGTTCTTTGAGCGTGCGATCGCCCATCGTTTCCCCTATGCCAAGATCCTGTATTGGACTTAATCTCTGATGCGCTTCGGCCTGATGTTACGCTATCGTATCCTGGATCTCCGATGCCAGAGGTTACGGTGTATACGTCAGTCCGAATCGGCTTCACCTCTGGGTTTTGCGCCCCCTAAATCCCCCAATTCTGGGGGACTTTGAGTTCGGTGAAGCTTCTCTGGTTGTGTCATGAGTCTAATTTGACTTCGCTTCAGGGTTTTGCGCCCCCTAAATCCCCAAATTCTGGGGGACTTTGAGTTCGGTGAAGTCTCCATGACACCCTTAGAGAGGCTCCTAGAAGGGTTTGGCTCCCCCAAAGTTGGGGGCTGGGGGGCGCGAAATCTAGGCGGGAAAACTGAAACTTATTTGTACAAGGTGTCACCTTGTAGAGGAAACGCAGCCGATTCTCGGGTTTAACGAGGATCGGCTTTTTGCACAAAGCGATCGTCTGCACCCAGGGTAAGTTGGAGGGATTGCCCCTCTGGCAACGCCTTGACTACCGTGCGATAGACATCGTAATTGGTGGGAGCGGTGAGGGTTTGACCGTCCGCCTGATAGGTGATGCTGTAGTCTGCGCCTTTGAGGAGTTCTGGAGTGCCGATGGTTTCCTGGGGCTTTTGGCGTTGTTCCAGTTCGTCCACC
Source organism: Oculatellaceae cyanobacterium Prado106 (assembly GCA_025454315.1). Lineage (GTDB taxonomy): Bacteria > Cyanobacteriota > Cyanobacteriia > Elainellales > Elainellaceae > Prado106. Next base: position 3,802 of record JALOOP010000455.1, on the reverse strand, counting down.
GTGGGACGCTCAGGAATCGCCGGATACCAGAGTCCCTTATCGTCAGGCCCAGTGACCGCTTCGCCGGGTCTTTCACCGTTCCGGTTCACCAAAGAAGTCGAGGCAAAACGCTCCCGCCGAATCGTGTTGGTATTGTCGGGATTGCGCGTATATTCGACCTGCCAGGTGTAGGTGACGGTCGCAGTGGCCTCGTACTGGTTAGTGGTGACCTGATCGCAGGCTGTGAGAGCAAGGGTGAGGGTGGCGATCGCCAGAAACTTCAAGCGTTTGAGCGGGGAGAGGCGTTGGGGAGATGGGGAAGTGGTGGGCTGCATAGTGTAGCTTGCTTCTGTTTTACAGGGTGCTAAGTTCATAGAGATTCCTTTCATCTTCTACCTTTCGTCCGTCGTCCTTCTCCTCCCATCTGCGTTCATCCCCCCATCTGTGTTCATCAGTGTGCATCTGTGTTCCCCCTTTCCCCTTTCCCCTTTCCCCTTCTCCCTTTCCCCTTTCGCCTTTCCCCTTTCGCCTTTCAAAAAATTAGCCCCAACATTCGCCACAAGGGTCAATGCCGATTTATGCTGTTGGGTAGTCATTGCCCTCGGTTAGCCATAGGTTAGAACCATGAATCTCAGCCTCTGTATGATTGTCAAAGATGAGGCAGCCCACTTGTCTCGCTGCTTGTCCAGTGTCAAAGACCTGGTGGACGAAATGGTGATTGTGGATACCGGGTCGAGTGACCAGACTCCGGAAATTGCCCGATCGTTTGGGGCTGAGGTTCACTATTACACCTGGAATCATAACTTTTCTGCCGCCCGCAATGAATCTTTGAAATATGCCCAAGGCGACTGGATTTTGGTCTTAGATGCCGATGAAGTCCTCAATCCGGAGATTGTGCCCTTCTTGAAACAGGTGATGCAGCGGGACAATGCTCTGGTGGTGAATCTTCTCAGACAAGAAGTGGGAGCCGTACAGTCCCCCTATTCCCTAATGTCGCGCCTGTTTCGCAACCATTTTGGCATCCGCTTCTCGCGTCCCTACCACTCCATGATTGATGATAGCGTGGCGCGTCTGCTGCAACGAGAACTGCAGTGGCAGGTGGTGAATTTGCCGGAAGTGGCGATTCTGCACTATGGCTATGAACCGGGAGCGATCGCCAGCCGCAACAAGCTCGAAAAAGCCAAAACCACCATGGAAGGCTACCTGTCCGCCCATCCCGACGATCCCTATGTCTGTAGCAAACTGGGCGCGCTCTATGTGGAAATTGGCGAAATCACCCACGGCATTGACCTGTTAGAACGCGGGCTGAACTCGATCGCAGTTCGAGAAACAGCCCAAGGGCAGGCAACCGAAGAGTACGCCGATGCCCCCACCCTGTACGAACTGCATTACCATCTGGGCATTGCCTACGGACGCATCCAAAATCTTGCTCAGTCAGAACACCATTACCAAGCCGCCGTCGCTCAACCCATTCTCAATCGCCTGAAACTGGGAGCCTACACCAATCTGGGCAATCTGCTCAAGGCAAAAAACGATCTGCAAGGAGCCAAAGCCAACTATGCCCTGGTGACCAAGATTGATCCAGCGTTGGCGATCGGCCATTACAACCTGGGCATGGTCTACAAAGCTCTGGGTCAAATGCGAGAGGCGATCGACTGCTACGCCCAAGCCCTCACCCTCAACCCCCACTATGCCGAAGCCTACCAAAACCTCGGCGTGACGCTCTTAAAGGTGGGCAGCATTGAGGAAAGCTTGGAGGCATTTAGTCGTGCGATCGCCCTCTATGAGCAACAAAATCCCTCGGAAGCTCTGCGATTAAAACAAGGGTTGGAGCAAATTGGCCTCTTGCGAAAGCGTTAAATGGCTACTGCTGAACCCTCCACAAATAACTTGTATGCCAAATAACTTGTCTACCCAGCAAAGTGTCCCATGGCAAAAGACTTGTATACCTACAAGCAAGGTCAATACCTTGCCTTCATTTACTACTACACCAAGCTCAACGGTCGCCCTCCCGCTGAGATCGATATGCAACGTCATTTTAGAACAACACCCCCGACCGTTCACCAAATGGTACTCACCCTGGAGCGGCGAGGATTCATCTCACGGGAACCTGGAAAACCTCGCAGTATCCAACTGCTGTTACCCCGCGATCAACTCCCTGATTTGGAATAGGCAGTTTGGCAGGTGAAGTGGTAGAGCCGCCTATGGTTGTGAAACGACTTAGAAGACTTAGAGGTAGGACGATCGGCATGGGAAGCTCAAGGGTTAGCCACTGTAAACTCTAAATTGAGCAACTAAGCCCTTGAGGGTTGCAGGAATCCGGAGGTAGCGCGCTGCATCACCCATGGAGTAGCTTGGGATGTTTCTAGGGTCAATGCCACCGTAAAGGTCGGTCATGGGATAAGGACAAAGGTTAATGGAATTGTACTACTAAGGGCAAATTCAGAAAGAAGCTTTCTGTCAGATTCTTTAGGATTTACTTGGGAATCAGGAAAAGTTTACTCGGGAGGAGCTTGGAATTGTAGTTGAGCGATTTCGCGTTGTAGCTCAGCTTGCAGTTCAGCCTCGGTGGGCAGATGAAGCTTGTAGCGGCTGGCAAAGATTTTGTTTTGCTGATCAGCGCCCAAGGTGTAGCGAACTACTGCATCATTTTTGTCAGAGCATAGAATCAAGCCAAGCGTTGGGTTATCGTCTTCTTGACAGCGTTCGCGATCGTAAAAATTGACGTAAAGCTGTAACTGACCGAGATCGGTGTGATTCAGTTTGCCGACTTTCAAATCGATCAAAATGTAGCATTTGAGAATGGTGTGATAAAAAACCAGATCAATGTAGAAGTGATCGCCATCAAGAGTGATGCGCTCCTGACGATTGACAAAGGCAAATCCTTTACCCAGCTCCAGAAGGAAGGTTTGGAGATTATTGATCAGTGCGTTTTCCAGGTCAGACTCTACGAGGCGAGGAGAAGCAGGTAGCCCTAAAAACTCCATGACAAATGGATCTTTGAAAACATCAGCAGGTTTTTGAATGATTTGTCCCTGAGTAGCGAGCTTCATCAATCCTTGCTTGTCAGTGCTTTTAGCCAGTCTTTCAAACAATAGACTGCCAATCTGACGCTCTAACTCTCTGACTGACCAATTATTCTTGAGGGTTTCAATTTCATAAAATGCTTTTGCATCCGGGTTCTCAAGCTTCATCAAGATGCGATAGTGACTCCAAGAAAGGTTCGGATGAAACTGCCCAGGTTGCCAAACCGGACTGGTCACACTCATGTCAGCTAGGTTTCGTAAGGATGGCAATTGGTCACACAGTGTGTGGCGAATTTGATCTTCGGTTAAAAACTGCGGAAATGCCAAGTAAAACTGCCGCATGTATTTTAAGTTGGAATAGGAATATCCTGCTCCAAAGTCCTGTTTAAGCCGCTGGGCTAGATTCTGGAGCAAGTTTTCACCATACTCAGCACGATGTTGTCCTTGTTGTTCCTCTTCAACAATTGCCCGTCCAATCAACCAATTCGACAAAACTTGAGCCGTATTGACCGTACGAACCAAGCCTGATCGGGCAGAAGCAAGTATTTCACGAATACGAGTGTAGAACGCTTCGGGTGGATTCTGGCGCATGTTCATAGCTCCAACTCCAACTGTCCTGGTTTAATCGGTTCTGGCTTAATCGCGGCTTTGAGTAAGTTCTCCACCTTGAGACTATAGTCATCATGTCCCCACTCGCCCCGATCGAGTACCTGTTTGGGAATCTTCTTCACTGTCAGGGCAATGCGCTTTTCAAAATCAACCCTCGACTTAATGGCTTTTAGCATGATAGTCCGCTA
>JALOOP010000454.1 GCA_025454315.1 Oculatellaceae cyanobacterium Prado106 | reverse complement strand
CCTTCGTAGTAGTAGGTTTCGCTGTGGGGCTGGTTGTCGGGGAGGCTCTCGGTGCGATCGTCGGTGAAGGTGATGCGGACGCCGCCGTTGAGGTAGGCGAGTTCTCGCAGTCGGCCTGCCAGGGTGGTGTAGTCGAAGACGATGCCCGTGGTGAAGATTTGGGTATCGGGGAGGAAGGTGACGGAGGTGCCAGTGCGGTTTCCGGTGGCGCTTTCGACCTTGAGATCGCCCTGGGGAATGCCTCGGTGGTAGCGTTGAATGTGCAGCTTTTTGTCGCGCCAGACTTTGACTTCAACCCATTCTGAGAGGCCGTTGACGACGGAAACGCCCACGCCGTGCAGACCGCCGGAGACTTTGTAGCCGCCACCGCCAAACTTGCCGCCTGCACCCAGAACGGTCATGACAGTTTCTAGGGCAGACTTTCCGGTTTTGGGGTGGATATCGGTGGGAATGCCGCGTCCGTCGTCGGTGACCGTCACGGAGTTGTCTGAGTTGATGGTGACTTGGATGTTGGTACAGTAACCTGCTAGTGCCTCGTCAACGGAGTTGTCCACCACCTCATACACCAGGTGGTGCAGTCCTCGCGGACCAGTGCTGCCAATGTACATGCCCGGTCTTTTACGAACATGCTCAAGTCCTTCTAGAACCTGAATCTGCTCAGCACCGTAATCAGTTGTCATAAATTAAATGCTCCTGTAACTGGTCTGAAGCCGTCTCAAATGCTATAGATATGAAAATACATCAAAATTATAGCACAAAAGGCTTAAAGGGGATTTTGAGGCGGTTTGAATGAAAGATTTTGATGGAGGTGGATGGTGGGGGGTGGGAAGGCGATCGCACTCACTCCCGCAGCAGGGCGCAGTGAATGCCTAAGATAGAATGACGCTGCTGCATTGGTCATTCCATAGAAACTCCCCAGAAACTCTGATAGAAGCGCTCTAGAAGTGTTGATGGAATGCCGTCGGGAACTGGCTCATAAAGCCGTCTGCTAGCCTGCCCATTGAATTTTAGTGAAGAAACCTGGATTTGTTACATCGAAACCAAAAATGGATCAAAAAAGTACATCTGTATCATCTCCTATTCTAATCGTAATTGGGGGACCAACGGCAACTGGAAAGACGGGATTGGCGATCGCCCTAGCCAAAAAATTGGACACAATTATTATGAGTGCCGATTCTCGCCTGGTCTATCGAGAGTTCAACATTGGCACCGCCAAGCCCACCCTGGCCGAACAACAAGCCGTCCCCCACTATTTAATCGACATCTGCAACCCCACCGAAACCCTGACGGTGGCGGAGTATCAGCAGCAGGCACGGGCAATTCTTGGGGGGGCATCCACCCATCCACCCATCCACCCATCCACCCATCCACCCATCCACCCATCCACCCATCCACCCATCCACCCATCCACCCATCCACCCATCCACTCATCCACCTATCCTCCTAGTCGGCGGTACCGGACTCTACATTCGCTCGATCGTGCGGGGGTTGAAGATTCCGAGGGTGGGGCCGCAGGTGGGGTTGCGATCGCAGCTCCAAGATCTGGGACAATCGGTTTGCTATGCCATGCTGCAACAGGTTGATCCGGTTTCGGCGGCGAAGATTCATCGGCGGGATCAGGTGCGGACTTTGCGGGCGCTGGAGGTTTTCTATGTTACGGGTGAGCCGATTTCGGCGCAGCAGGGGGAAGATCCGCCCTCCTATCCGATTTTGCAAATTGGGCTGGATTGTGGGGAGGGGGGGCGGTTGACGCAGCGGATTGAGCAACGCACGACGCAGATGATGAAGGTGGGTTTGGTGGATGAGGTTGAGTATTTGATTCAGAAGTATGGGGCGGAGTTGCCGTTGTTGAATACACTGGGCTATGCCGAGGTCAAGCAATATCTGACGGGGAAAATTTCTCTGGAGGAGGCGACTGCGATGACGGTTCTGCATACGCGCCAATTTGCTAAACGACAGCGTACTTGGTTTCGGGCTGATCCTACGATCGTCTGGTTTGATGCGGATGAACCTGATTTAGTTGGGAATGTTTTAAAGCGAATTGAAGACTTTGTGGTTTCGCTTACTCCTTGATCACCTGGCAAACGCCGAACCGTTCTAACCGCAGAGACGCAGAGACGCAGAGAGAAACCGAATTTCTTCCCTTTTCCCTTTCCCCTTTTCCCTTTCCCCTTTCCTCCCCCCTATGTCTATCCAACCTGGCCAAATTGCGATCGCCATCTTCACCAGTCTTGCAGCGGTGGCTGGAGTGACCCTGGCTTTGACGCATCAGCGATCGCCACAATCATCTGGATTCCCGACTGTTCCGTTGCCCGTTGCGTCGCCTAGTAGCCCTTCGGCTTCTCCCTCGACATCCCCTGCGGCTTCTGTATCACCATCGGCATCTCCGACTTTATCTCCGACTCCGGCTCAGGCTCAGACGGTGGATGCGATTCAGGTTTCGCCGCCGACGGATAACTGCAAGATTGTGATGGCACGGGTGAATGATCCGAATCCGCCGTTGAATGTGCGATCGGCTCCTAGTGCGAGTCAAGGTCAGGTGGTGGGGCAACTGGATAATGGGCGGTTTGTGTCGGTTGAGGCTGAACAGGATGGGTGGTTTCGGATTGCGCCTGATCCGGTGGGGGGATGGATTGCCAAGAATCGGACGCGCTATAGCTGTGCGGCGGTGGAGCAGCGGATTACCTTTCCAAAGGGGGGGACGGCGGCGATCGTCACGGGGGAAATGATTGGTACGGGGGGACATCGGTATGTTTTGCGCGCGAATCAGGGGCAGACTTTGACGATTACGAACCTGGGACAGGATTTTGTGTTTCCTTCTTTTGTAGCGCTGCCGGATCAGAAGCTGGTTCCAGGGTTTGTGCCAAATGAGCAGGCCGAGCGCTGGTCTGGGCAACTGCCTGTAACGGGAGACTATGCGATTGGGTTGGACTCTAATTTTCGGGGATATCGCTACAGCTTTAAGGTTGAGGTGAAATAGGCATTGGATCATAAACGCAAAATGCGCGCCCTTTCGGAACGCGCATTTTTGCTGTATTAAGAAGTCGCCTGCTGAATCGCTGACTCCTGGAGTCAAGCGAGGTTTAGCGGCGAGTTCCGGTGAGTTCGCCGTTGCTGCGAGCTTCGTCAGATTTGCTGTCGGATTTACTGTCGTTGAAGGTGGACAGGAATCCTCGGATTTGTTCGCCTGCGATGTCTCGACCGCCTAAGCCAAAGGCCAGAGCGATCGCCACCGCAACAGCACCCAACAACAGACCAAAGGCCAGGTTGACGATGCTGCTGGCAATGCCCATTTGCTGAAGCGCCATGGCGGCGACAAAGGCAATGATACAGACCCGAGCGGCTTGTCCTAGAATGCGGGATTGACGACCGCCGGACATGGTGATCAGTTTGAACGCCAGGTTGGACAAGTAAAGACCGACGGCGAAGATGAGAACGCCGACCAGGACTTGCATGGCGATCGCCAACACATTTCTGACAATCAAGGTCAATGCGGGTAGACCCAGGACTTCAGTCGCGGTGACCACACCGAAGAGGACGATCGCCACCAGTGTGACAATCCCCATGATTTCGGAAGGGGTGCGGCTGATGGTGGTGGGGGTGGGCTGACCATCCAGGAGGATATCGTCGGCTTGAGTCCGGGGAGCGGTCAGAGAAGAGATGCCCAACCAGGACAGCACATTGTTAAACCCAACGCTGGTGAGGATATTGGTCACCAAGTCGCTGACAAAGCGGCCAATGAAGTAGAACAGTGCCACCAGTAAGCCAGCGGTGAAGATTTGCGGTAAGCGAGTCATCACCTGTTGCAACATCGACACGGCGGGAGCCGAAATGGCCTGAATGTCGAGGGCGTTGAGGGCGGCGATCGCCGTAGGAATCAACACCAGCACATACACGACCGTGCCCAGCAGCGACGACAGCGACATGCCGCCTGTTCTCGACTGTGCCAAGCCCATCCGTGCGCCAATTTGATCGGTGCCGACTGCGGCCAGCAGATTGGTCACCACACCTTTGACAATACGAGCCACTAACCAGCCGATCGCGGCAATAATCACGGCGGTGAGAATCTTGGGCAAGGCCGAAAGAATCTGGTCGAGCAGGTTTTGCACAGGCGCGAGAGGGCCTTGCAGTTGCAGGACATCCAGCACCAAAGGCAGGAAGAACAGGAAAACGAACCAGTAGAGGGCATTGCCCATGGTTTCGCTGAGAACAATTGGGTTACCGCCTGCGACATCACCCGTTTGCGCGGAAAGCTTATCGTCCAAGTTGAAGCGGGATAAACCGCGAGTGACAATGGTTTTGGCCAATGTCGCGATCACCCAGGCTACGCCCAACAGCACGGCTGCTGAACCCAAACGGGGCAAGTAGCTGAGAATCTGCTGGAGGAAGGCATTCAGCGGTGCAGAGACAGAGGTCAACTGAAGCGCGTTGAGGAATGCCACCAGGGTAAAGGCCAAAATCAGCCAATAAACGACTGTGGCAATCCACTTGCCGACTGGGATCGGGGCATCGCCGGGACGTTGTCCCACCATGCCTGCCAGTCGAGAATCAACCCCAGTTTTACGAAGAAGTCCCTGAATCAAGCCCGCTGCGATCGTGGCAATCACCCAGCCAACGATCAAAATGAAAAGTGCGCCTAAAAAGCTAGGAACAAACTGACCAAATTGGGTACCTGCTCCTTGCAAGAACCCCGATGCTGCATTGGTCGTGGCTTGAACTTGGCCAATTTGAGCCAAATTCAGAGGAGTCCAACTCAGAAGGGATAGTCCATGGAGATTCGGTAGATTGGCAACGTCTACCTCAGTGAAAACGTCATACCTGATTGCATTCATAGTGACCTTATATGTGCTTGTACTTTCATCAAGGAAAAACGAAGTCCGATTAATCGCTTCATCTTACGAGGGTTTAGACAAAACCTCAAGGTGGGCAACTGGTGGGAAAAGTGGCATCTTTGGTAAGGAAATTACTTCGTAAGCTTTTAGAAGGATAGGAAAACCAAATCCGCAAGCCTTACGGATTCAATCGGTGATCTAAATTACTTTGGGTTGGCAGTTTTGGACAGTAGTTTTGGGCGGCAGTCTCGGATATTAATCTCGGATGTCAATCTCAAATATCAATCTCGAATATCAACCTCGAATAGGAATCCATGACAAACGCTAGTCCAACTGGGTTATCCATCACCAGGATTGAGTGGAGCTTTGATGGTGAGGAACGATGGGGTTGAGCGATCGCCCCTCATTTCCTCAAAACAAGCTAGAAAACTTAGAGAGACTTGAAACAAGCTTGAGATAAACGGTGTGAGTCGATAAACGGTGTGGGTCAGTGTGAGTTGCAAATCAAATCAGGGTGGGCGATCGCCAATAGACAAGCTTTTCAGGAAAAAGAACGCTTCGAGTCAGTCGGACTCACCACCCCCCAAAAGGGGAAAATCTTCAGGAACTTGGATCTTGGGGTAAGAGCCATGAGGATCATTGATGCGATCGTCACTATCTCTCAAGCCCAGAGAAACTCTAAAGCCCAGAGAGTTCTCAAACCCAGAGATCGCTCAAACCCAGAACCTACTCAAACCCAGAGCCATCGCTTATACCAGCGTTCAGCAGTCCAAATAGAATGATGAAGCTACGGTAAAACGCTATGAACAGAACAATACGACTCGTTCGAGAAACTGACAACTACTTGTCATGAAACTGTAAAATTTATGAAACAATTGTGGCTCAGAATTCCCTCGTTTTTAGATGGCTAGTTGGGCTGACGATGTCGCGATCGCCTTCTGTCGAATGACAAAGAAAATCCCCCACCCTTGACTTCTCACATCCCACCGCCATACCGTCTTCATTCCGTTGATGATGATCTTCAGTCGAGTGTTTGACACTTCGCTCAAGATGTTCAGTCTTGGATGAATACTGGATTCAACTTTTGTATTCTCACCGATACCGATGTGTTGGATACGACATCATAGCAGTCGGTGTGTTCAATGATCTTCTATGGATTCGCGGATAGTGCGATCGGTAAAAAATCTTTGTTCAGGTTGAACGAAGTTTGGATCAAAGAGGCAAGATGATGAATATCTCAGATCAATTCATTGAAAAGTTCTGTTGCTTACAGGTGACTGTATCACCGAATTGTGACTGAAACTGGTAATCTACTTTACCAACAGAAAAATAATGGGGAGGGATTCTCTGTTTTCCAAGGAGAAGCGATTTTAGGGGTTGATGAGTGTGGCGATCGCATCTTCCAACGCCTGCTGACTCAGCGTCGTCAAAATAAACACTTCCTGAAAGGTTTTCCCCTTCCGGGCAATCAACTTAAAGCCACCGCGAATCGGGACGGACACCTTCAAGCTCATAATATGTGTATTCGACCGGGCATGACCAATCACCGCAGGCGTAATCGTCTGAATGCCTTCCCATTCTGTTAAACGCTCTAGGATGGGGATGAGTCCGGGGAGATGGGTGGAGTGATTCCAGACGACTCTACCCTTGCCTGCACGGGAAGTTCCTTCCGGGGATTTGCCAGAAGATTTACCAGATGACTTATCAGATGATCTGCCGGGGGATTTGCCCATGGGAGTGCGCTTAAGCAGCCTCCAGGGGAGCCATGGTCAAGCCAGCGCGGCTGAGCTGCTGATGGTAGAGTTCGGCCTGCTCTTGGGGGCCGACCCAGACGACCGCTTGGCCTTCGTTGTGGATTTGATGGGTGAGATCCCAGGCGCGATCGCTGGTCATGTTCGGCAGATACTTCATCAGACATTCAGCGACATGCTGAAAGGTATTGAAGTCGTCGTTGAGGACGATGACTTTATAGTTGGGATAGGGCTTTTGGGTAACTTGACTGGCTTGGTCAGGAGCGACGGTGGGCGCAGTTGCCATGGCTTGGGGTGCTACTGAAATGAGCATTGTCATAGGACGTTACCGAGTGCTTAACAAAAGTACACAAAATTCTGATCTATTGTAGCAGTTTAGCGATCGCTTCTCCGATGATCCTCTATCTTGAGCCTAACCTTTGGGAGAGGGGAAAGGGGAAAGGGGAAGGGCGAAAGGCGAAAGGGGAAAGGGGAAGGGGGAAGGGGAAAGGGGAAAGGGGAAAGGGGAAGGGGGAAGGGGAAAGGGCGAAAGGGGAAAGGGGAAGGGGGAAGGGGAAAG
>JALOOP010000062.1 GCA_025454315.1 Oculatellaceae cyanobacterium Prado106 | reverse complement strand
GGCAGGGTAGGATGGCATCATTTCACCTGTGACTCACCGTTCTCTCTAGCTTACAGATGTAGAGGGTAGAATTACACCTTATTTAATCCACGATCCTAACCCGATTCATCCGGTGGAACAATTGGGAGCCGCAGAACAAACTCTGATCACCCAGGCAGATACCTTTTTTATTGCTACCGCCTATCAAGCTTCATCGGCGGGTGCAGCCAGTGGGGTCGATGTGTCTCATCGAGGCGGTAAACCAGGGTTTGTTAGGGTGAATGGCGATCGCACCTTAACCATTCCCGATTTTTCCGGCAATCTTCACTTTAATACCTTCGGTAACCTGGCCTTAAATCCCCATGCTGGCCTGTTGTTTATCGATTTCACCGCAGGCCATTTGCTTTACTTGACGGGTACCGCAGAAGTCATCTGGGAAGGCTCTGAGATTCTAGACTATGCTGGAGCCGAGCGGTTGTTGCGCTTCCTTCTCTGCAACGGCTATCGAGTCGAAAGAAGTCTCCCTTTGCGATGGTCTGATCCAGAGTTCTCGCCGTTTCTGATAAGCTAAGCTGTTTTTGAAAGAACCTGATATCCATTTTGCACCGTTACTATTCTCTGCTCCCTTCCACTCAATTCACGGATTAATTCACAACTCAATCTACAGCTTAATTCGTAGACTAATTCACAAGTTAATTCACGCATTAATTCAAGTTCCAATTCACGATAGGATCTCCCATCATGGAAACCAAACCCCCATTCCCTCCCTTTACGCTGGAAACCGCCAAAATCAAAGTCCAGGCGGCTGAGGATGCCTGGAATACCCGCGATCCGGAGCGAGTTGCCCTCGCCTACACCGAAGATTCGGAGTGGCGCAATCGATCTGAGTTTTTTAGCGGACGAGCCGCTATTAAAGAATTTCTCCAGCGCAAATGGGCAAAGGAATTGGATTATCGTTTGAAGAAAGAACTCTGGTGCTTTATGGAGAACCGCATTGCGGTGCGATTCGAGTATGAATGGCACGATGAAGCGGGCTCCTGGTACCGTGCCTATGGCAATGAAAACTGGGAGTTTGCCGAAAACGGGCTGATGATGCGCCGCTTTGCCAGCATCAATGACGTGCCGATTCAAGAGTCTGAACGAAAATTTCGCTGGGAACGCAACTAATCGCTTCTAAGGATTGGAGGCATGTAATTTTAGAGGAAGAAATGCCAAGTATCAGCACTTCTCCCTCTAAAATTACCGCTTATTCAATCCAGGAGCTTGAGCATCTGGGCGATCGCCCCCACTCCCCACTCCCCACTCCCTACTCCCTTACTCCCCTACACCAACAGTTCTCCAGTTTCCTGAAGCGTGTGCAAACGGTGATAGATACCGCCGTGGTTCAGCAATTCATCGTGACTGCCAATCTCGACAATCTGGCCTTGATCCAGGACGACGATTTTGTCAGCTTCGCGGACGGTGCTGAGTCGGTGGGCGATGATGATCGTGGTACGAGTGCCGAGGATGCTCCGCATTGCCAGTTGAATCGATCGCTCAGATTCATAGTCAAGGCTAGAGGTGGCCTCGTCAAACACCAGCACGTCCGGGTTCATCAGCAGGGCACGGGCAATGCCGAGACGCTGCCGTTGACCACCGGAGAGCCGGACACCGCGTTCGCCGACGACGGTGTAATAGCCCTTGGGCAGTAGATGGATAAACTCATCGACGCGGGCAATGTTGCAGGCGGACTCGATTTCAGTCATGGAGACATTGGGATTGCCGTAGCGCAGGTTATCGAGCAGGGTGCCGTTGAAGACATCCACTTCCTGGTGGACGATCGCCAATCTTCGCCGATATCCCGTCACATCCAGACTGTTAATCCGTTGACCATCAATCAAAATCTGGCCTTGCTGCGGTTCAAAATAACGGAACAGCAGCTTCACCAGAGTAGATTTGCCAGAACCCGATCGCCCCACCAGCGCTACCGTTTGGCAGGGTTCAATCAGCAGATTAATGTCCTTGAGGACAGGGCGATTGGCATCATAGCCAAAGGCGACCTGCTCAAAATGCACCTTCCCGGTGAACTCATAGTGGCGCACACCCTCCGCAGATTCCAACAGCGCGGCATCGGTGCCGATGGGCTGCTGGAGAAACTCGTGGAGGCGACTCATGGAGGCAAAGCGACGGGCGAAAATGGCCGCCAGTTCACCGATCGGGTCGAGTTCGGCGTAGGCCATGCTGGAGATGGTCAGGGTGGTGACAAAGTGCCCCAGCGTGATTTGTCCCTGGACGGTCGCCCAGAGGGTGAGTGCCAGAATCGTAAACACAGAGCCTTGAATCACCAGACGCTGCCAAGAGAACAGCAGCGTATAGCCTTTGTGGATGTCATAGTCCACGAATTTGAACTCACGGGCGAGACGCTGCTGTTGACGCTGGAGTTCGGTGGCTTCGGTGGCAAAAGCCTTGACGGTCTTGATATTGCTGATGATCTCGGAGGTGCGGCTTTCGGTGTTTTCCATGTAGCGATCGAGAATTTCTTCTTTGCGAATCAAGCGCTTCAATTCGCGGGTCATGAAGAACAGGATCACAATAAAAGACACCAAAAACAGCAGAGCAATCCGCCACTCAATCAGCAGAATCATGATAAAAATGCCAATTACCCGAATCACCTTGGGGATCAACTGCCCCGCGATCTCGGGGTAACTCCAAGTGTGGTTCGACAACCCTTTGGCAATCCGTCCCGAGATCCGTCCGGCGTTGTTTTCGTCGTAGAACTCAATGGGCAGGGTCAAGATTTTGGCCAGGGCCTTGCCCCAGTGGTCGCGCCGGGTGCGAAAGGCAATGTCCCAGTGGAACCAGCTCCCAATCCAGGGTTGAATGGGGGCACGCACGACGGTGACGACAAAGATGATGCCCAGTAGAACGGTTAAATAGAAAGATTTGTGAGTCGAAAGGGGATCGGCAGTGGGGGGCAGACCGCCCAGGGTTTGAATCCACTGCTGCAACAAGGCATCCAGAGGAGTACCCGACAGCAGGTTGAGCAACTGACCTGTGATGTAGGGCACCACCAAGTCGATTAGCTCAAACAAACCGCTCGCCAGAATACTGAACAGGGCAATGCCCCAATATTTATGGTAATAGTGAACAATGTCACGAACTCTAGACATGAAAAGCCTCCTGCTCATCGGGACAAAGCAAACATCTTCCCGGTTGCCCCAGTCGGATTGGGCGCTATTTTTCAAACGTGATTCCTGCGACTTTAGAGTGTAACACAATGTAGTTATAAATGTAGTATCCCAGGAGAACTTCCCATGCCGCTGATTAAAGTGCAAACCTCGATCGCCTCTCCCGCCCAATCTGCCGTTGAAGATCTGCTCAAGCGCCTCTCGGCGGGTCTAGCCAAGCACACCTCCAAGCCCGAGAGCTATGTCATGACCGCCTTTGAACCCGGCATCACCATGACCTTTGGCGGCAGTACTGATCCCGCCTGCTACATCGAAATCAAAAGCGTCGGTACCCTGAATGCGTCACAGACCCAGGCCATGAGTCAGGAGTTTTGCGCCCAGGTAAGTGCGGCGCTGGGGATTCCCACTAATCGCACTTATATTGAGTTTGCGGACGCGAAGGGGTTTATGTGGGGCTGGAATGGCACCACGTTTGGCTAAGAAAATTCCCCCTGCGGTGCGTCCTTGTCTCAAGGTTGATCAACCCAGTTAATCAACCCACTTGACCACCCCACTGGGCTTGTCGCTGATGGCGCACCGAGTTCACGAGAAATAGACGAGAACAGTGGGGCAAATCCTCCACGCGAATGACTCGTTCTTTGACTTTGCCTTGCTGCAACAACCAGGCGCGATAGGTACCTGCCAGCAACCCACAGTGAAGGGGTGGGGTATACCATTCCCCATCCCATTCCACGATAAGATTGGCGGTACAGGACTCCGTAATCTCTCCGCGTTCGTTCCACAAAATCACATCGTCGTAGCCGGGAAGGGCGGCCTGTTCGTAAACCTGGCGGGCGGTGGTTTTGTGGTAGAGCCAGGGATTGGTGGATTGGATAGGGGACTTTGCTAATCCAACGTTTAGCAGGACGGGCGCTGCGGAAGCTGCGGCGATCGGATCACTCTGGCTGGAGAGATCGCCGTTGGGGGCAAGGAGGAGGCGAACTTTGTGGGGGGAATGGCGATCGCCCAAATTCTGAGCCAGCCTCTCCAAATAATCGTTCACCGAGGCGCGTTCCATGGGAAAAGCAAAGTAGGCGGCAGACTGTTGCAAGCGATCGAGATGCAAATCCAACAAAAAATATCCCTCTAGAGGTGTCCACAGCAGCGTTTCCAAGAGCGAAAACGAAGGCTGACTGCGGGTGAGAATTTTTGCTTTGGTACAGCACTCTTCATATTCATCCTGTTCCACCGAATCCCAAACAATGCCGCCGCCCACGCCATATTCCGCCTGCTGCTGTTGTTTGTCAATCAAAACCGTCCGAATCGCAACGTTGAACTGACTGGTTCCGTGGGGCGTGAGGAATCCAATCGTTCCGGTGTAAATTTGACGGGGCGATCGCTCTAATTCGGTAATCAATTTCATGGTACTCGGTTTGGGTGCGCCAGTGATGGAGGCACAAGGGAAAAGCGCCTGGAAAATTTGGCTTAAACTTGCATCTGTTTGGCATTGCACTGTAGAGGTCATTTGCCAGAGGGTGGGATATTGCTCTAGTTCAAATAATTTGGGAACGGTGACCGTGCCAGTCCGGGCAATGCGTCCGAGATCATTGCGAACCATGTCCACAATCATCAAATTTTCAGCGCGATTTTTCTCCGACTGTTGCAGAGCCTTGGCCCACTGTTGGTCTTGGGTAGAACTGAGTCCTCGGGGTGAGGTGCCTTTCATGGGCATACAGAGAATTTGTGACTCGGTTTGATGAAAGAACAACTCGGGGGATGCACAGCAAATGCTCCAATCGGCAGTGTTGATGAATGCGCCGTAGCGACCGTTTTGCGCTTGGGTGAGGGCAAGGAAATAGTGCCAGGGATTTTGGGAGAAGGGCGATCGCAGTCGAAACGAGTAATTAACCTGGTAGGTTAACCCCTGGTAAATGGCATGTTTAATCTGTTGAAAAGACTGCTGATAGGTTTCACGGGAAATGTCAGGAGTCCAGACTAGAGGTGCGATCGCCTCACCCACAGGCAGGGAAATGGTTTCGGGTTGAGCATAGAGCGCAAACCAGGCCAGGGGAAGCTGACAGCCAGATTTAACCTTCAGCGCAAGATCAAACGCGGGGGATGCTTCGTAGCTGACAAAACCCACAGCATACAACCCTTGATGGGTTACGGAATGCTGAACGGATTCGAGTAAAGATGAAACATCTTGAAGGGTATCAGCAACGAGAATGCTAACCGGATGCTGAAAGAACAACCACTGTTGCTGCTGAGCATCATGAATGACAACGCTGTTGACTTGAATAAAACTATTCACTGAATCGCAGTGAGATAGTTCTAATTCTGTTGGTTCTGGTTTCCACATTCGTTTTTCATTGGCTATTCCATGTTTTGTATTCTAATACCAATTTCATAGGAAGATGGACATGACGGTAGGATGCGTTCGCGGAGCGTAACGCATCACCAGCCTGAAGCACAGCCGTATGTACCCAAGTTTCAGTTGTTTTTCCCTCCTAAATTTCGCGCCCCCCAGCCCCCAACTTTGGGGGAGCCCCTTCCAGGAAGATGCCAAGGGCTTCAAAGTCCCCCAGGTTTGGGATTTAGGGGGCGAGAACCCTGAAGCGAAGCCGATGATGAACCAAGGGCTTCAAAGTCCCCCAGATTTGGGGGTTTAGGGGGCGAGAACCTTGAAGCGAAGCCGATCCAAGAGCTTGCACGGGAGACAAACCTTTAAAGTCTCCCTCTTTAAAGTCTCCCCCTTCAAAGTCTCCAAAAGTAGGTATTGAGGAAGCAGTTGACCAAGAGTCTTGGCTTATTTCGGTGATATTAATCTATGTTTTAGTCGGCGATCCAAATCTTAGGCGGCGAATGATGCGATCGCCAATCTCCGAATAAATTAAAGCTTTGTCAATAAAATCATCGGCTCCTGCGGCAAAGGCACTGGCCATTTCGGTTGCAGTGGCATGAGCCGAGAGAAACAAAATGGGTAAATGCTGCCAGGTGGGATCTTGGCGCACCACGCGACAGAGATCTAGACCGTCAAAGTCGGGCATTTCAAGATCCAGCACGAGTAGATTGGGCTGACACTGGTTGAGGATGTCCCAGAATTGCTGGGGTTGTGCCAGGGTGGTGACTGCGATCGCCGCATCCTTTAACCGCTGTCCCAGTTGTTCCAAAACCGCTTTGTCATCATCCACCAATAACACTCGGTTGCCTGCGGTCTGTCCGTGAAGCACCTGGGTGACGGTCGTCAGGATTTCATAGGCTTTTAGCGGCTTGGTCAAAAAGGCGGCTCCTCCGGCGCGGGTGACCGCAACCCGATCGCCCAAACTCTCTCGTCGGGTGAACGCGATCGCCGGAACAGGAGGCTGTCGCTGAGCTAATTCCTGAAGAATCGCCAAGCCATCCTCGGTGGTATCGGGGAAATTGAGATCGACTAGGGCAATATCGGGACAAGCTTCCTCGATCATTTGACGGGCCACGGTCAGATCGGTGGCAATCTCGACACCCATGCCCCAGGCGATCGCTTCAATCCGCACCCGTTCGGCTAGCATCAGGTCGTCATCGACGATTAGCATTTTGGTTGTCGGGGGAGTGAGGAGTGGGGAGTGGGGAGTGGGGTTGGATTGGGCTTGGGTAAAGACTTGGCGGAGGGCTTGGGCGAGGTCGATGATTTGTTGTTTTTTGGGGGGGTGGAGGGGGGCGTTGGGTTGGAGGAGGGTTTCGAGTTGGCGGGCGATGTGGGAGCCGGAGTTGAGGCCAAAGATGCCGAGCGATCCGGCGAGCTTGTGGGCTTCCTGGAGGCCGCGCTGGTGGAGTTCGGGGGAGAGGGTGTCGGTTTGCAGATGCTGGGCGACCTGTTCCAGGATGCTGACTTGGGTGAGCAGTTGGGGCAGATGTTTTCGCCAAATTTCGACGGTTTTGGCCTTGAGTTGCTGCTGCTGGAGTTCTGGATCGGCTTCGTCTTGGAGGGGTTGCTGGGGCTGGGGCGCTGGGGATGAGGGTTCTGCTTTGGATGGTTTTCCTGGGGCGGCGGCGGGGCGGAGTCGATAGCCTAATCCATGGACGGTTTCAATGGGGTTGGCGGCATGGGCGGCTTTGAGTTTTTGTCGGAGGCATTTGATGTGGGTGCTGACGGTTTCTTCTCCGGGCGTGTCGGCCATGTCCCAGAGGCGATCGAGAATGGCGCTGCGGCTAAAAATGCGTTTGGGATGCAGCAGAAATAATTCCAGCAGCGCATATTCTTTGGGGGTGAGGGCGATCGCTTGTTCTCCACAGGTGACCTGATGGTTGGTCATATCGAGGGCGATCGTTTCCCAAACCAAGACTGAAGCCGATTGGTCATGACTGCGCCGGATCAAGGCTCGAATCCGCGCCAGGAGTTCTTCTAAGTCAAAGGGTTTGATGACGTAATCATCTGCACCTGCGTCGAGGCCGAGGATGCGATCACTCCGGCTTTCCTTGGCGGTCAGCAGCACAATCGGACTCGTGTAACCCTCTGCGCGCAACCGACGGCACAAACTAACCCCATCTAATCCCGGCACCATGACATCCAATAGGAGCAAATCATACTGATCGGTCTTGGCTAATTCCAGTCCGGTCATGCCATCGGTCGCCAGGTTGACGGTATAGAGATGGGCAGACAGGGACTCGACAAGGGTCGATCCCGTAGCTTGGTCATCTTCAACAAGGAGAATTTTCATTGTGGAAGGAGGATGGACGGGTAAAGGGGAAAGGGGAAAGGGGAAAGGGGGGATCTTGGGGCTTTGCTTTGCTTTTCTGCTAGGGAGGAGGAAAGGGGAAAGGAAGGGATTTCTGTTCTTTCTTTTCCTGTTTTATTGCGCTGGGGGAGGGTCGGTTCGTTTTTTGACCAATAAGGCGGTCTATTCTACTCACTTTTAGGGGTGGACAAGCTTTTATTTTTGCCTTTATGGAGGGCAGTGGCGCAAAAGCTTGAAAGTTTGTAATGCAATCAAAGGTTTTCTGATTCTTTCAATCGCGAAGATGCTGAAGGGGGCGAAAGGGGAAAGGGTGCGTCTCAGATGAATCTCCGGAAAAGCCGCAGAGATAGTTGCAGCAAAGATAGTCGCAGAGGTCTTTCCCGCTCTCTCCTTAGAATCTATTCCATAAAATTGACTGCGAATCCCCTTTCCCCTTTTCCCTTTCCCCCTTTCCCTTTAACTCAAGCTCTCGATCGCCCTCCATGCCCTCAACACCTCCGCCACCGTCCAGGCTTGAGCGGGACAGCCCTTGGGTTTGAGGGGAACATCGCCGTCGAAGATTTCGCTGAGGCTGCCGATGCCGTGGGCTTGCAGGTGTTGCGCCATGGGTTCCAAGAGTTCCTGGGCTTGCTGGGGATTGCGGTAGACCTTGAGGTGGGCTTGGACATAAGCACCGATGAGCCAGCCCCAGACGGTGCCCTGGTGGTATGCGCCGTCGCGGTACCAGGGGTTGCCGCCGTAGTGGCCTCGGTATTGGGGATCGTCGGGGGAGAGCGATCGCAATCCATAGGAAGTCAACAGCTTGCGGCCACAGTGATCGACGACGGACTGCTGTTGGGCAACAGAGAGGGGACTGTGGGCTAGGGAGACGGCAAAAATTTGGTTGGGGCGGAGGGTGGGATCATCGCCCGTGGGTGTGTCGAGGACATCGTAGCAGTAGCCGAGTTCGGCGTTCCAGAAGCGATGGAATTTGGCCAGGGTGCGATCGGCGATCGCTTCATATTCCTGATGGGGTTTGGCGAGCTTGCGGGCGAATTGAGCCAGGGTGCGGAGGGCGTTGTACCAGAGGGCGTTGATTTCGACGGGTTTGCCCATGCGTGGGGTTACGACCCAGTCTTCCACCTTGGCATCCATCCAGGTCAGTTGAACACCGGGAACTCCGGCATAGAGCAGACCATCCGCCGCATCCAGGTGAATGTCGTAGCGGGTGCCACGACAGTGCCAGTCCACAATGTCGGTGAGGATGGGGAACAACTCATCGAGCAGGTGGTCGTCTTCGGTGGCCTGGTAATACTGACGGATCGCCTCAAAGTACCAGAGGGTCGCGTCTACGGTGTTGTATTCGGGGGTTTCTCCGGCATCGGGGAAACGGTTGGGCAACATGCCCTGATCGACGAACTGGGCAAAGGTGCGAAGAATCAACCGCGCCACTTCCGGTCGTCCTGTGGCCAAGGTCAGACCCGGCAGGCTGATCATCGTGTCTCGTCCCCAGTCGCTAAACCAGGGATAGCCTGCGAGGATGGTTTTTCCTTTGGGGGAGGGCGATCGCACCACACTCTTATCACTACTGGCGCTACTATTGGCTTCTTGGGGTAAGGTGCGATCGACAATAAACTGATCAGCAGCCAAAACTAGTGGGTAAATCCAGTCCGGGGTTTTGCGCTGAGGCTTGGGGCGATTGTCATCCCACAGTCCCATTAGCTTTTGATCGGCCAGCCGTCGGGTTTTGAGCGCCGCAGAACCATCGAGGTTGGGTTGGGGATCGGTGCTGGCGACCAGGGTGACGGTTTCGCCGGGATGGAGAGTGATTTCAAAGGTGGCGACATGCAGATGGTTTTCGCGATCGCTCAGTCCCCTTTCTCGTTCGATCGCCAAATTAAATCCTTCGTACCATTCCTGGGCAATCTGAGTCGATTCATCCCAAGATTCATCCCAAGATTCATCCAAGGATTCATTTAAGGATTGATTCAGCGATTCATCTAAGGATTCATCCCCAGATGTAACCAAAGATTCATCAGCGGATGCAGGATTGAATTGATCCGATGAGGCATTCCGTCGATTTTTTGCTGGGGGGGCGGCAGGTGAACTGATGAGGAGGGGTTTGGCGCGATCGCTCAACAAATAAAAAGGAGTCGCTCCAGGGTAGGCGGTCACCTGAAGCCCTTGGGGCAGAGGCTGAACGCGCATCGCCCAATCCCGAGTCTGGGTAATGCTGTGATAATCGCGGTAGTTGACCAGGGCTTGCAGGGTCAGGGTCAAGGGTTGGGTGGCCCGATGCAGTCGATATTGGACATAGGTCGTATTCACTCCGGGCTGCATCCAGATCTGTTTGACCAGCAGCGCATCCGCCAGAGCAAATTCCCAAATGGGCAAGCTGCCTTCTAATCGAAACCGCTCAATGTTCTGATACCCCTGTGGCGTGACCACGTCATTGTCCCAGCGGTTGCTGTGGAGGGCGTAGGACTGTTGGTCGTAGAGGGCGACTTCGTCTAGTTTTGCGACCAGTAAGGTGCGCCCTAGCGGTGGATTGAGCGCCGCCACTAGTAGCCCATGGTAGCGACGGGTGAGCATTCCGGCGATCGTGCCGCTGGCAAAGCTGCCAATGCCGTTGGTCACCAACCATTCGCGGGATTCTGCGGGGTCGCGATCGCCACAAATCTCTCGTCCAAATTCGATCGCCATGCCTCTACTCCCGTTATGACCACCAGTTCAACCCCAAGGATGATTTCCCAGAGATGATTTTCCAGAAATGATTCATCCAAAATGATTCACATTACTCCTGACCGCAATCCTCCCGAATATCAGGATACTTCGGGATTGCCTTAAGCTGACAGGTTTATTTGAGGAAGGGGGACAGGAGAGGGGACAAGGAAGGGGACAGGAAAGCGGTACAGCAAGGCGATCGAGGACTTCCAGTGAATTTCCCCCAGAAAGTAACATGGGGGCATACAATAACAAGTGTACATTCGTTTATTTCTGGGAGGCAGTCCATGCCCTTACCTAGCCCCATCCCGATTCAAGGCGTTCGCGACTGCGGACGCACTTTTTCGTTTACCCCACATTCCCAGGCGCAAGTCTGGGAATTTCTGTTTGCAGGTGTATCGCTTGCAGGTCTTTTACGGGCAAGTTTACTGCTTGCAGATGGTCAACGTTCAGTTCGTTTCGCAGTTTATTGTGGGTATTAAACTATGGCAAAAGTTCTCATCATTGGCGCAGGTGGCGTTGGCAATGTCGTTGCTCAAAAATGCGCTCAGGTACAGTCGGTATTTTCAGAAATTCTCCTGGCCAGTCGAACGCGAGAAAAATGTGATGCGATCGCCAGCACCATCACCCATCCGGCCTTTTCAACCGCTCAGGTAGACGCAGATCAGGCTTCTGAAGTCGCCGCGTTGATTCGTGATTTTCAGCCTGATATGGTGATCAATGTGGCGCTGCCCTACCAGGATTTACCGATCATGGATGCTTGTTTGGAGACAGGTGTGCATTACCTGGACACGGCCAACTACGAACCGCTCCATGAGGCCAAGTTTGAATACAAGTGGCAATGGGACTATCACGATCGCTACAAACAGGCGGGCATTATGGCCGTGCTGGGCTGTGGATTTGATCCCGGTGTCACAGGCGTGTTTACAGCCTATGCCCAGAAGCACTACTTTGATGAGATCCATACGCTTGATATCGTCGATTGCAACGCCGGGGATCACGGGCAACCCTTTGCCACCAACTTCAACCCCGAAATCAACATTCGCGAAATCACTCAGCGGGGACGCTACTACGAACAAGGTCGCTGGATCGAAACCGAACCGCTCACCGTTCATCGTCCCATCCACTATCCTGAAATCGGCGCACGGGAATCCTATCTGCTCTACCATGAAGAACTCGAATCTCTGGTGAAGCATTTCCCCACGCTCAAATCAGCCCGATTCTGGATGACATTCTCTGAAAATTACATCAACCATCTGCGGGTTCTCGAAAATGTCGGCTTGACGCGCATTGATACGATCGAGTTTGAAGGTCAGCAAATTGTGCCGCTGAAATTTCTCAAGGCGGTGTTACCCGAACCTTCTTCCCTCGGCGAAAACTACGAAGGCAAAACCTCGATCGGTTGTCACATCCAGGGCATCAAAAATGGTCGGCCTCGCAGCTACTACATCTATAACAACTGCGACCATGCGGCCACCTACCGAGAAATCGGCGCTCAGGCAATTTCCTACACCACGGGCGTACCTGCGATGCTGGGCGCGCTGTTGGTGTTAACGGGAGAATGGCAGGGCAAGGGCGTGTTCAATGTCGAACAACTCAACCCCGATCCGTTCCTGGAAAAGCTGGGTGAATATGGTCTACCGTGGCACGAACAGTTTGATACGGTGGAGCAGTACATCAAGTCCTATTCGTTGGTCTAAGGATTGAGCCGGATGTGGGCGAATTATCTATTTGTCCACATCCGATTTTTGGGTTGGTTAGGGCGATCGCATTCTCAACCAACCGGATTGGCTCATTGACTGTACCTTGTCCAATTCAATCTTGACTGATCTAGGCGATGGGGTTACACCCTAGTCTAGATCGGCTTTGTTTTGGGTTTTGCGCCTCCGAACTCTTCCTCTCTTGGCTCCCAACTTTGAGACTGTTAGCAAATTCACAGCGCTTGAATCGGCTTCGTTTCCAACCCGCCCGTAGATGAATCACGGGCTATTAGCCCAAAGTCCATTGAAATGGACTGCGGAGGCTGGAAGGCTCTTTGGACATAGCTTTCAACCCATTTATAAAAGTTGAAGATTAAATCCGGTAATTCTTGTGGGATAGGCGTCTCGCCTGTCCGCGCTCTATGACAGGCGAGACGCCTATCCCACAAATCCCCAATTATTTTCTCAACTTTCATTAACGGGTTTTGCCAATTAGCCCACAATTCATTTGCAGGCGAGTCAGGAGCGCAGCCATTTCAGGTTCTTGAGGTATAAACCATGCATCAGTAAAGCTTTTGGAATTCGCCAAAAGTATCAACATTGGGAAACTGTGAATTCAATGAATCTTCAGGGATTGCCTCCTAAAGATTTCGATAAACACTCCTCGACGGCTCGGCTCCCCCAAAGTTGGGGGCTGGGGGGCGCGCGAAATCTCAAGGGAATTTAGGGAGTCTTGTGTCTTCAATGACTCCAAAATAACTCCAAGGAATTCTCATGGCAGCGAATGTCACTCACCCGAACCTGGAGGAATGCAACCACTGCCATGCCTTCCAAAGATTTCATGACATTATTGTTGACCTATCCTTGTCGAGTCCGTTCAAAGAATTATCTCTAACTCATTTTCGTTGATTAACAAGTTGATTAACAATGAGTGTGTCCATCTCCATTGTCTCTCCTTCAGAAAAACCTCTCTACAATGATAAACAGTTCTATCCCAATTCCTTCTCCTTGCTATGTCCTAGAGGAATCCAAACTTCTCCGCAATCTTGAAATTCTCGATCGCGTTCAGCAACAAGCCAACGTCACCATCATTTTGGCGCTCAAGGGATTTGCCATGTTCAGCGCATTCCCTATTATTCGTCCCTATCTTCGGGGAACCACGGCTAGCTCTTTGTTTGAGGCCATGTTAGCCCGAGAAACCTTTGGCGGTGAACTGCATTTGTATTTGCCCGTTTATCCAGAGGCGGAGTTTGATGCGATCGCCCAACAAGCCACCCACATCACCTTCAATTCCCTCTCCCAATGGCAGCACTTTGGAGATAGAACCTTGGCAGCCGGACTCTCTCCAGGGTTACGTATTAACCCAGAGTATTCTCCCGTTGAACATGACATTTACAATCCTGCGGCGATCGATTCTCGTCTAGGCATTCGCTCGGAAGTGTTGGGCGATCGCCTTCCTCCCGGTATTGCCGGACTCCACTGCCACAACCTCTGCGAAAGTGACTCGGTGGCTTTAGAAAAAACGCTGATCCAAATCGAAACCCGTTTTGGTCAACACTTACCCCAGTTGCAATGGCTCAACTTAGGCGGTGGTCACCTGATGACGCGCCAAGGGTATGACCTGGATCACCTCATTCAGACGCTCCAAGATTTTCGCCACCGTCATCCCCACCTGCAACTCTACCTCGAACCAGGTGCAGCCGTTGTTTGGGAAACGGGCGACCTCCATGCCACTGTGCTAGATCTGATTCCCACGCCAGGAACCACGATCGCCATGCTCGATGTTTCCTTCACCGCCCACATGCCCGACTGTCTGGAAATGCCTTATAAACCTCGCATTCGCGGTGCCCGTGATCCGCAGCCCGGAGAACCCACCTATCGCATGGGTGGCACGACTTGTCTGGCAGGAGATGTGATGGGGATGGGGGATTATTATTTTGACCAAGCTTTGAGGGTGGGCGATCGCCTCCAGTTTGAAGACATGATGCATTACACGATGGTGAAAACCTCGATGTTTAACGGGGTACAGCATCCGTCCATTGGGCTGCTCCATCAGGATGGCACCTTTGAACTGATTCGAGAATTTGGCTACGAGGATTACAAGAATCGGCTGTCCTAAGCCTTTACCCGTCGAGCAACTGGAGGCTCTGGGAGAGGCACTCTTAGATTTTGGTTCAGTTGACGACCTTAACCAATGGCTCCAAACCCTTTAGAGTAAGGGGTAGAGGCATGAAACGACAGTTGTTGACGATAAAAGTTAAGAATTGCTTTGACGCCTCCTCGCCTGATCTCGGGTGGAAGGTTTCTCCAGGGATTGTGGCCAAATGTTAGATTAGTTAGCCTTAACTGTCCAAATGTTACAGGGATCTCCTCTAAATTATTGTTTCTCAGGTCAAGCGATCGCAAACTACCTAGTTGCCCCATTTCTCCTGGCAAACTGGCCAGTTGATTAAAGGAGAGATCTAGGAGTTTTAAGTGAACGAGTTGCCCGATCTCGGGTGGCAGAGTTGACAGTTGGTTAAAGGAAAGGAAAAGCGATTGAAGTGTCTTGAGATTTCCAATTTCCGCTGGTAAATTTGGCAGATGATTGCCAAGGAGGGAGAGAAATTGGAGGTTCAGCAACTGTCCAATTTCTGGAGGTAGAGTCAGCAGATGATTGCGGGATAGGATAAGTATTCTTAGATTTTTCAGTTGTCCAATTTCTCCTGGCAGGTTTATTAAATGGTTGTCCGTCAGCTCAAGTGATTCTAGATGAACCAATTGCCCAATTTCTCCAGGTAAATTAGACAGGTGATTTCTTCCAAGTTTCAGCGACTCTAGGTTAGTCAATTGCCCGATTTCGGCGGGTAGATGATTGAGTTGATTGTCAGAAAGATCGAGCGATCGCAAGTTCTTCAGTTGGTTAATTTCCGGCGGCAATGAGGTCAACTCCTTTCCAGAAAGTCTTAAGGTCAAGCTACCGTTTCTTGCAACTTGTAGAATTTCTCGAAGCAGTTCTTCGTGATTCATTGACATAAGCCAGCATTGATGATTCAGGTTCTTCTACAAATGGAACGAGTTTTGGTCGAACTGGTTTTGCGATTTGGGGAGAGGTGTGTCAGTACCTTTCAGAAAATGGTTGAGCGCATGAGGGGAATGGAGGGTGAAGGAACAGCCAACTCGTAACATTCCCCGAGATAAAGAAGAATAAACCCTTCTTCAGAAAACTACATGCCCTGTCTCACAGAAATCTTGACAATGAACTCAGTTTTCAGTTCTAGAGTGAAGCAGCGAATAATTTTCCCTGATGTGATTTCATGGTAATTTAATAGCTAATTGCCAATCCTATCCCAATGCCAATTCCATTCCGATGCCCATATCCCCATATCTCCGCAGACGATTTACCCTCTTGTACTGGCTCTTGAAACATGGATTAACGTGCTTATGACGCATAGACTGACCCTGGGCAAGTTTGCGCCTGGATTTATTGGATCATTGTGGATGTCATTGGGAGTGGACTTTACTTTGTCAAGGATGTTAAATTTATTGCTTTGCTCTATGTGATTCTCTTAGTCATGGCGATTAATGGCTGGAAGTCTTGGAATAAAGATTCTCAAGTACCCTCTAGGAACCATTGATTGGCAGGACAAACTTCAAGGAGTGGTTAGTAAACATCATCGTGTGATCCAAGGGTTAACAGGAGAATTTCCGCTTCCGTTGTCTCAGGATTTTCAACAAATTGGAAAATGATGCGATCGCTGTAACTGACTGAGCAAGACCAGCGATCGACTAAGTCACCCTTCAATTTATGAGTTCCTAATCTGGGGTCGAAGGGATCAAAGGCAAGTCGTTCTAACGTCTGTTCTATCTGAGATTTTACTTGTGGATTCTGCCTCAGTATTCGCTTCAGTTTCCGGCTGAAACCAGGACTCCAAACAAGCTGCATTAGTCTTCAATCTCCGACATTTCAATCTCCGACATTAAGTCTGCAACTGTACCTCGACGAACTTGACCTTCAGCATAGTCTTGCTCAGCTTCATGGACTTCTTGAACCAGCTTTGCTCTGCGTTGCTGGCTGAGGCGTTTATGAATAATATCGATTAAAATTTCTTGTGCTTCTAGTGGTAGCGCCTCAACTGTTTCGAGCGCCTTTTGAAATTCAGAGGTTTTAGCCATTTCCGATAGAGAAGGTTGAGTTAGCATAAGCCCAATTTATGTTCAATGACGAATACAGACTCATTGTAACGGAAGATTTGAGATGGATTCATCAGAATCTTTGTCTCGAAACAAATTTTGTTCGCACAACCCGAAGAAAACTCGCAGTAATCCCAATAGACTCGACATTTCTCCAATACCGTACAGCGCGGACTCCCACACGGTTCCATCTAACTCTAGCCGATAGAACTTCCACCCCTCTCCATTGGTAACAATTCCGTAAACGATCATTTCCTGTCCGAGTTGCCGATTGCTCCACTGACAAGCCTGCATCTCCACCAAACACTGTGCCGCACCTTGTTCAAAATCATCCTTCTTTGCTTCAATGATGCAAACAAAAGGAGCTTCCAGGCAAGCTCGTCGCTCCGCAATTAAATAATCCGCATTGCCGCAGGTACCTTCTCCTTCCAGGTAAGCTCCTTTCCAGATTTTGAGCCGTTCAAATCCTTCTAAGCCCTCTTCACAAATGGCATCAATCAACAGCGTTTTAGAAACCTCTAGGCTGCCCAAATCAAACCGCTGAAGACGATCCAGACGCTGCTGGAAGAAATCACTGATGGGGACAGGTTCAGATGCGATCGCCCATCGTTTTAACTCCGTTAGCCCCAGTTTTTTGAACGCTTCCTTGTAGGTAAAGCTGGTGAAGATTTTTTTGCACTCTTGAATGGTCTGACTCATTGATATGACTCCAGCAATGAAAGCGATCGCATTTTCCATAGTGCTGTAGGATGCATTATTTACTCCAAGAATAGTTGGGTGTTAGTTGAAGCATAAAAAACCGGGGTGTGCCCCGGTTTTTTGTTTTTATGGTTAGAGACTGGGGAACTCCAATACCCTTCAGTCTCTTACATAACGAGTCCTCAAGCTATCCTTTTGCTGCAAAATACTCGTACCATTGCCAGCGTGCGTCCACATCGGCTTGAGCCGCCTGCAACAGTTGCTGAGCCGTATCTGGGTTGCTCTTGGTCAGCATCTTGAAGCGGTTTTCCTGGTAGAGCGAGTCCTGGATCGGTTGTTTGGGCGATCGCATATCCAACTGCAAAGGGTTTTTCCCGGTGGTTTGCAGATCAGGATTGTAGCGGTATAGCAACCAGCGACCCGAATCCACGAGATCTTTTTGGCGATTCATGGCGGTGGTCATGTTGATACCGTGGGCGATGCAGTGACTGTAGGCCAGGATGAGCGAAGGCCCGTCATAGGCTTCGGCTTCCAGGAAGGCTTTCAGCGTTTGGTCGTCTTTGGCTCCTAGAGCGACGCTAGCGACATAGACATTGCCGTAGGTCATGGCGATTAGTCCCAGGTCTTTCTTGGGGGCGCGTTTGCCGGAGGTGGCGAACTTGGCGACGGCGGCGCGCGGGGTGGCCTTTGAGGATTGGCCGCCCGTGTTGGAGTAAACTTCGGTATCCATCACCAGGATATTGACATTGCGTCCGCTAGCCATGACGTGATCCAGTCCGCCAAAGTCAATATCATACGCCCAGCCATCGCCACCGACGATCCAGACGCTCTTTTTGACAAGATAATCGGCGAGGGATTGGAGGTTTTGGAGCTTGGATTTTAGCGAGGTGTCGATCGTCGTTTCAAGGAGCGCGTCGAGGTTGGCTTTGAGGTGGGTGATGCGATCGCGCTGTTGTTGAATATCGGCGTCGGTTCTTTGCTGGGCAGTCAGAATCGATTCAACGAAAGTATCCCCGATTTCGTCGCTGAGTTGTTTGAGCAATTCTCCGGCAAATTTAGCGTGCATATCCAGGGAAACGCGGAATCCCAAGCCAAATTCAGCATTGTCTTCAAACAAGCTATTCGCCCAGGCAGGGCCGCGTCCTTCAGCGTTGCTCGTCCAGGGCGTGGTGGGCAGGTTGCCGCCATAGATCGAGGAACATCCGGTTGCATTGGCCACGAGGGCGCGATCGCCAAATAGCTGCGTCAAGAGTTTCAAGTAAGGCGTTTCGCCGCATCCAGCGCAGGCTCCCGAGAATTCAAACAGGGGTTCTTGCAGTTGCTGTTGACGGATCTGGTTGAGCTTCAGGGAACGGCGATCGGGATTGGGCAAATCGAGGAAAAAGTCCCAGTTCGATCGCTCCTGTTCTCGTAAGGGGAGTTGAGGTGTCATATTAATGGCCTTGCGATCGGGTTCAGCTTTGCTTTTAGCCGGACAGATCTCCACACAAATGCCGCATCCGGTACAGTCCTCCGGAGCCACCTGAATCGTAAACTGCTGTCCGGCAAAATCCTTATCTTTGGCGGAAATGGATTTGAAGCGATCGGGCGCATTCCCTAACGCCTCTGATTCATAGACTTTGCTACGAATTGCACTGTGGGGACAGACCATGACGCACTTGCTGCACTGCACACAGACATCCGGTTCCCACACGGGAATATCCTGGGCAATGTTGCGCTTTTCCCACTTGGTGGTTCCGGTGGGATAGGTGCCGTCGTTGGGTAGGGCGCTGACGGGTAAATCGTCCCCTTGCCAAGCCATCATTTTGCCCAGCACTTGCCGGACGAATTCGGGAGCCGTGTCCGGGATCAGCGGCGTTGATTCGGGAACACGGGTGATCTGAGTGGGAATCTCCACTTTTTGCAGATGCGCCAGGGTATTATCGACGGCCTGTAGATTCTTTTGGACGACATCTGCGCCTTTTTTGCCGTAGGTTTTTTCGATCGCTTTTTTGATTTTGGCGATCGCCGCTTCTCGGGGCAAAACCCCGGACAAAGCAAAGAAACAAACTTGCATAATCGTGTTAGTCCTGCCGCCCATGCCGCTGTCCCGCGCCACTTGATTGGCATTAATCACATAACACTGAAGCTGTTTCGCCAAAATCTGTTCTTGAACCGTAAACGGCAGTTGATCCCAGACGGTATCCGCATTGTAGGGGCTGTTGAGCAGGAAGGTGGCACCCGGTGCTGCGGCTTTCAGCACATCTAAGCGATCGAGGAATGACCAGACATGACAACCAATGAAATTCGCCTGATCAATCAGGTAGGTGGAACGGATGGGCTGGGGGCCAAACCGCAAGTGAGAAATGGTCACTGAACCGGATTTCTTGGAGTCATAAACAAAATATCCCTGAGCGTAGTTTTCCGTTTCTTCGCCGATAATCTTGATGGAATTCTTATTCGCACCCACTGTTCCATCCGAACCCAACCCATAAAACATGGCTCGTACCACATCCCGATTCTCGGTGGAAAAACTGGGATCAAATTCCAGAGAGGTGTTGCAGAGATCATCGTAGATGCCGATCGTAAAGTGATTCTTGGGAGCAGACTGAGCCAGATTCATGAAAATACTCTGAACCATCGCAGGCGTAAATTCCTTGGAAGATAGGCCATAGCGTCCTCCAATCACTCTGGGGAGGGGGGAGTGGGGAGTGGGGAGTAGGGGATTCGATGGCCATTCTTCGTGGAGGGCAGCGATCACATCGAGGTAGAGGGGTTCGCCGCCGCTGCCGGGTTCTTTGGTGCGATCGAGGACGGCGATCGCTCTCACACTGGCCGGAATCGCAGCCACCAACCGCTTCGCATCCAAAGGTCGATACAACCGGACTTTGAGAACGCCAACTTTTTCACCTTGAGCATTAAGCGCATCGACCGTTTCATGGATCGTTTCGCATCCTGA
>JALOOP010000061.1 GCA_025454315.1 Oculatellaceae cyanobacterium Prado106 | reverse complement strand
ACTTTCCGCAACAAGACTTTCCGCGACAGAACTTCCCGCTACACAATGACCTTTCGCATTTCGATATGGGGAATCCCCGCTTCCTCAAAAACGCTGCCGCGAGGCTGAAAACCCAGCTTGCGATAAAACTCCTGCACTTGCAGTTGAGCATTGACTTTCACGGTCAAAGGTTGCTGCTGTTGCTGTAGATAGGCGATCGCCTCCTCCATCAGCCGCCGCCCAATCCCCCGCCCCTGATAATCCGCCAACACCGCCACCCGCTCAATCTTGATCAGTCGCGATGGCGTGGCCGGGTTGTTCACGGATGTCTCAACGCTAGAATTCACCCGGATCTCAGAAACCTCGCGGAGACGGGTGGTGCCGACGGGGCGATCGCTCCACCAAGCCAGCAAATGAATCGAGTCCTTGTCTAACCCATCAAAGTCCAGTTCAGGGGGAACGCCTTGTCCTATCTGAAAGACTTCATGGCGAATGGCTTGGATAGGGGCGGTCGCAGTTTCGTAGGACACAACTTGGACGGTGAGAAGGTTCATATCGTTTAGACCAGATGTCTTATTCAATGGGATTGCGATTACGATATCGATTGATTTTTATCGTTACATCCTTCAGTTTGTCCATTTGTCCATTCCGGCTCTGTGTTCCTAGGAAATCGATTGCAAAGAACTGGGTTGCCAATCCAAGTTATCAGCCCAAAAAGAAAAGGGGACAAGGGACGATGCTGAAAACATCCCCGTTCCCCTTTTCTTATTTACTTCACTCTTCACACCACAGTCTTAATTACTAGCGCAGCGCCAAGGGCGAATCCAACGCCAGATCCAGGTCGGTGTTGGGGTCAATGGCAATCAGCGTGACCCGGTTGCGTCCCAGGAAGGTGGCCAGGAGGGTTCCCACGGCTCCACCGCCAAGGACTTCTTCGGTGGCCACTGCGCGATCGCCCGTCACCGCAGCCACCCCGGCGGCGGCACCTGCACCTAGAGCCGCACCTGCCAATAGCTCCAGAACATTGGCTCCCCGACGTACCTCTTCAGTTTGGGTGATCAGTTGGGAGGTGGCGTTCATGGGAACGGAGGTGCCATCGGTGAACATCAGATCCTTAGCAAAGAAGCGGGCACCCCGGTTGGGGGTAACACGGAATTCGCCAGAGACTTCGCTGCCTGCGGGAATCAGCACCTTGCCCGTGGAGGAGACGATATTGCGATCGATCGCCAGGGTCACGGGCACCGGATCGGGTTCTTCCATGGACAGGTAGATTTTCTCAGCCTGGTCATAGCGGGTGGGAATGGCGGTTCCCATGGGGATTTGGACGGCAGCTTGACCCACGACATAGGGAGAGTTCAGTGCGGTCGCGTCCCCGGCGCTCACCAGCGCTTGGTAGATGAAGGCAGCAACTTCTGCCCGAGTAGCCGGACGGCTGGGGTTGAGGAATTGGGCATTGGGGTAGTTGACCACAATTTTCTTTTCCGTGGCGGCAGCGACGCTGTTGCGTGCCCAGTCGGGAATGGAAGTCGCGTCACTGAACGCTTGGAGGGTGTTGCCCACGGAATTGGCGGGAGTGTAGCCCAGGCCATTGGCCAGTGCCACCAGCACCTGTGCCCGAGGGATGTATTCGCCAGGACGGAAGGTGTTTTCGGGATAGCCACTCATGAAGTTGCGGCTGTAGGCATCGCGAATCGCCGGAGCTGCCCAGTAGTCGCTTGGTACATCCGAGAAATTGACAGCGTTGCGAACCGGGTTGCGGTTGAAGGCTTGCTTCAGCATGGCCGCAAATTGGGCACGGGTAACGGGTTCATCCGGACGGAAGCTGCCATCCGGGAAGCCCGTCAGCACTTGACGTTCGGCCAGTTCTTGAATGAAGCCCTTAGCCCAATAGTTGGTGGAGACATCGCTAAAGGTCATCAGGCTTTGCGCCATGCGGGTTTGAGCCTGGACGGGAGCCTGAACCACTAGAGGGGCAGAGGCTCCTGCAACTAAAGTGAGTGTGGTAAAGAGGGCAGTGCCAGACTGCCAGGGGGATCTGTGAGACATCGGTATGACCTCTCCTCTAGAGATGGATTCAGAAATCAGTAAATTACAGTGGGGGCGGATGTTTGCTCAGTCCATACCACGAGACGGCGCGCGCTTGCCTTTGAGTCGTAGTGGGCTGAGCGGGAACAGTTCGTTTGCCCAGCTCATAGCAAATTAGACAGGGTGGATTGCAAAAGGTTCCAGGATTTTTTCGCCCTTAAGGAAGATGTTGTTCGCCGCCTCAAGGGCTGAAACCGTTGGCGATCGCTGTTTTCTTTGCTGAATGAAACTACAGAAGCGTCAGGGTAGATTCCGATCGGTGGGGTCAGTATCTTAACTGTCCATTCGGAAGGTGTAGGGAGTGGGGAGTAGGGGAAGGGCGAAAGGGGAAAGGGAAAAGGGAAAAGGCTAATCCATCCACTCATCCCCCCATCTCCCCATCCACTCATCCCCCCATCTCCCCATCCCCCCTCTGCGTCTCTGCGTCTCTGCGGTTGATAAATTATGTCCAAAAGATTAATGCCCGAAAATAAAGACTAGAAGGCCAGTTGGCTCAGAGCGAGTTTGCGCTACGCTAGCGGAACGCATTTAAATCGATTAGAGTGATCGTGATTCCTGAACACCTGTACTACTTCATCCATGCGTTCCCGTTCAACTGTGCCTCCAGTCTCAGTGCTAGAAGTTCCAGCTTTGGCAGCTCCAGCTTTGGCAGCTCCAGCTATAGAGCAAGCGTTTATCCCGGCGGTCAGGATGGCTGAGCCGATGGGGGAATATGCGGTGCCGATGATGCCTGTGGCGAAACCGGGGTGGGTGGAAGTGCTGGTGGATTGTCCTGGGGCACAGGGGTTGTACACCTATGGGGTGCCCGAGGATTTGGCCGTGCAGCCCGGTGATGTTCTCAGCGTTCCGTTTGGATCGCAGCAGGTGGGGGCGATCGCCATTCAACTCCGCTCTGTCCTGCCTGCTGACCTGGATACGGGGCAAATTCGCTGCGTCGAAGAAGTCATCAGCCCTGGCTTTTTCCCCGCGACCTACTGGACTTTGTTGCAGCGAGTCGCTGACTACTATTGTGCATCCCTGATGCAGGTGGTGAAAGTGGCACTACCGCCGGGGTTGTTGGGGCGATCGCAGCGCCGCATCCGACTCAAGCCCGAGGCTCTTCCCGATGGGGCAGAACTCTTTGTACAGGCCACCGCCCAGCAACTCTTGAGCCTGCTGCAAACCCAGAAAAAAGGCGACTATTCCTGGCAATTTCTGCAGCGACAAATCCGAGGCGCACAGCGTGGCCTCAAGGATCTGATCCAGCGGGGCTGGGTCGAAAGTTACCTGGAACCTCCGGCTGCGGTACGTCCCAAGCAAAAACAGGCTGTGATTCGCGTTGCTGATTCGCCGATTGTGGATCTCAGCCCCCGTCAGCAGGAGATTTTGGAGGTGCTGAAGCGGCGCGGCGGGGAAATGTGGCTGCAAGATCTGCTGCAAACCTGCCAGGTGAGTTCTTCTGTGCTGAAGACCTTGGCGCAGAAGGGCTGTGTGGTGCTGCAAGCGCGGGAGGTGCTGCGGCTAGAGGACAGTCCGATTCCGGCCAGCGATACGCCCAAAGACCTGACCCCGGCACAAGCTGAGGCATTGGCTGCGATCGCCCCTCTCCAGCAGTACAAAACCGTTCTCCTGCATGGCGTGACAGGATCGGGCAAGACCGAGGTTTATCTGCAAGCGATCGCCCCCCACCTCCAAGCTGGCCGCTCCGCCCTAGTCCTGGTTCCCGAAATTGGTTTAACACCGCAGTTGACCGATCGCTTTCGGGCAAGGTTTGGCGATCGCGTCCGGGTGTACCATAGTGCCCTGTCTGAGGGCGAACGCTATGACACTTGGCGGCAAATGCTCAGCGGCATCCCCCAGGTGCTGATTGGCACTCGCTCTGCGGTTTTTGCACCCCTGCCCAACCTGGGTCTGATCATCCTGGATGAGGAGCATGACGGCAGCTTTAAGCAAGACCAGCCTGCCCCCTGCTACCATGCCCGCAAAGTCGCCCAGTGGCGTGCCGAACTAGCCGATTGTCCGCTTATCCTGGGTTCTGCCACGCCTTCCCTGGAAAGCTGGGTGATGGTGGCTGAAGCTGAAGCGGCGACTCCATCGCATAGCCCGAACCACTCAACCGCACTCTATCTTTCTTTGCCGACTCGTGTGCGATCGCGCCCCCACCCGCCGATTCAAGTCGTGGATATGCGCCAGGAACTGAGCCAGGGCAACCGATCGATTTTTAGCCGATCGCTCCAATCCGCCCTGGAAGACCTGGTAGAGAAAAAACAGCAGGGCATCCTCTTTATCCATCGTCGCGGCCACAGCACCTTTGTCTCCTGCCGAAGCTGTGGCCATGTCATGGAATGCCCCCACTGCGATGTCTCCCTCTCCTACCACCAAACCCAGGAAGGCGGCTACCAGTCTCTCCGCTGCCACTACTGCGGCTTTGGCCAAAGCCATCCCGATCGCTGCCCCACCTGCGATTCTCCCTACCTCAAACACTTCGGCAGCGGCACTCAGCGCATCATGCAAGAACTTAGCCGCCACCTGCCCCAGTTGCGCTGTCTGCGCTTCGACAGTGACACCACCCGCGCCAAAGGTGCCCATCGCAACCTGCTCACCCGCTTTGCCCAAGGAGAAGCCGATCTGCTCGTCGGCACCCAAATGCTGACCAAAGGCATTGATCTCCCCCAGGTCACCCTAGTCGGCATTGTCGCTGCCGATGGTTTGCTGCACCTCTCCGACTACCGAGCCAGCGAACGCGCCTTCCAGACCCTAACCCAGGTGGCAGGTCGAGCCGGACGGGGCGAAGAACCGGGACAGGTAATTTTGCAAACCTACACGCCCCACCATGCCGTCATCGAAGCCGTCCAAGGGCAACGCTTCCAAACCTTCATTGAAGCCGAATTGGGCTACCGCGCGGCTCTACAATATCCGCCCTACGGCAAACTCGTCGTTCTCCGCCTCAGCGGCATCAACGCCGCCGCCGTTCAGCAAGCCGCCGAAGCGATCGCCCATCTCCTCACCCCTCCAACAGATGCCGCCTACGAATTACTGGGGCCGGCACCAGCAGCGATCGCCCGAGTCGCCAACCGCTACCGCTGGCAAATTCTCCTCAAATGCCCCGCCACCACCGCCCTGCCAAACCTGGAATCCTGCCGATCCCTTTGCCCCGGCGGGGTTCATTTGACAATCGATGTTGATCCGCTGAACTTGTTGTAGATGGGCGCGAAGAGGGCGAAGGGGGAAAGGGGAAGGGGAAAAGGGTGATCTTGGAGAGAACCTTAGATAAATCTTGGGAGGATCACTGCTGGAGAAGGCGAATGAATCCTGGAAAAAGTCAAAGAAAACCTTCTGTTTTTTCTCATTAATCCCTTCCATGCATCAGTCCAAGCTTCCCCCCTTTCGCCTTTCCCCTTTTCCCTTTCCCCCTTCCCCCTTCCCTCGCCTACCGATTCTTCATCACCCGCTGAATCTCACGGGTTTCCTGCTTGCGCTTGAGGTCTTCGCGTTTGTCGTGGAGTTTCTTGCCTCGGACGAGGGCGATCGTTAGCTTGATCCAGCCGCGCTTCAGGTACATTTTGAGCGGCACCAGGGTTAAGCCTTGTTGTTCAGTCTTGCCGATTAGTTTGCGGATTTCCTCGCTATGGAGGAGGAGTTTGCGGGTGCGGCGGGGGTCATGGTTGAAGTATTGGCTGGCGGTGCTGTGGGGCGAGATATGGACATTGAGCAGCCAGGCTTCGCCGTTGCGAATTAGGGCATAGCCATCCCGCAGGTTGACCTTGCCTTGGCGAATTGATTTAACCTCTGTGCCTTTGAGTTCAACGCCGACCTCGTAGGTTTCCAGGACTTCGTACTGAAACCGAGCCTGACGATTGTCGGCCACTACCTTAAAGCCATCACTACTGTCGCTCATATCAAACCCTTTATTCGCAGTCTTTTATCCTAACGCAGACCCAGGTCTTAACTCAGTCCCAGGTCTTCATTCAGACCTGTGCCCCAACTTAGACCCGCATCCGAACCTCGACCTGTATCCTAACCTAGACCTGGAAAACTGCCGACGACAATACACCATTCGTGCAGTTCATACTCGACGCAGCCATTTTTGATTAGCGGGTCTTCGGCGACGATCGCCCTTGCCGCCTCCAAGTCAGCCGCTTCAAACAGCAACATGCCGCCGCCCCGCTCTTTCCAGTAGCCCGTCTTGGCCTGATGACCGCTAGCAATTAGGTCTTTGACATAGTGGACATGAGCCGGAACAAACTGGTCGAAGGTGGTTTTATTGACAATTCCTTTCTCAATTTTGACAAACCAGGGCATGGCTTGAGTCCTCCCAACATGACCTTACGAAAGGTGATGACGAAACGTGATAACGAAATGTAATTACAAAATGTGAAGTAAATCAGCCGTGGAAAACTTGGAATAAGCAACGCCCTATCTAGGCTTAAGCGCTTATCTCCGCTTTTGATCCGGTGTTCGCAGTCGCTTGAGCGCGATTAGAATTGGGGACTTAGAGCCACTTTGGCAGTCTCAACCCTGAATTTTGACGGCTCCAGCCTTCAGGGAACTCCCGTTTTCCTCTTCACTACTTTATGTCTAGAAGCACTCTCCTTGATCTGATTCGGCAGGCTTATCGATCTCAACAGGCGACCCGTGCTGGCGTTTCCCCAGAAGAACTGGCCGCAGCGGCTCGATCGCCAGGGCAATCCCCCCGATCGCAGCATCCCACCCCCGCGCTTCCCTTCTCCCGTCGGCAGATGATGGGCGGGATGATGGCAGCGGGCTTGATGGGCTTGCGGCCTACGCGATCGCTCCTGGCAAACCAGTCTAGCGTGAGCAACAGTGCGGCGGGGATGGGCGATCGCAGTACCCGAGTTCTGATTGTCGGGGCAGGCGTGGCGGGATTAACGGCGGCCTATCGATTGCAGCAGGCGGGTGTGCCGTTTGACCTTGTAGAAGCCAGTCCCCGAGTGGGTGGACGGTTACGCAGTCTGAGTCAGGTGAAGGATTACCCCGGCGTTGTGGAACTGGGGGGCGAGTTTATTGATACGCGGCATACGGCGGTGAGAGCGATTGCCCAGGAACTCGGTTTAGAACTGGCCGATCTGCGGCTGGCCGATGAGGGACTAGAACCCGAGGTGCTGTACTTTCAGGGTGAAAAAATTAGCCATCAGCAGGTGATTGAAGCCTTTGCGCCCCTGGCTCAGCGAATTGCCAAGGATCTCAAAACCCTGCGCCGCTCTCCGGTGACGTACCATGCTCCCAGCATTCGAGCCATTGAACTCGATCGCCTGTCGATCGCTGAATACCTGGCTCAAACGCCCATCAGTCCGGTCATTGAAGAACTGGTCAAAGTTGCCTACATCACGGAGTATGGCCGCGATGCCGAGTCCCAGTCCTGCCTCAATATGATCTTTTTAATTGGGTCTGAGGTGGGGCAGTGGAGTACCTATGGGGTCAGCGACGAGCGCTACCATGTCCGGGGCGGCAATGATTTGGTTCCCCGCAGGCTGGCTGAAGAAATTGCGGTAGACATTGAAACGGGCACGATGCTGGAGTCGATTCGGCTCAAGTCCGACGGTCGTTACCAGGTGAGTCTCCGGCAGGGGGCAACGAGTGGCGATCGCACCTACGAACGCATTCTCCTCACCGTCCCTTTCACCGTATTGCGTCAGGTGGAACTCGCCGTTGATCTGCCGCCGATAAAACAATTGGCGATCGATCAATTGGGCTATGGCACCAGCACCAAACTGTCCATCCCGTTTCAGGAGCGAATTTGGCGATCGCGCTACCAGTCCACCATCAGCGTCTACACCGACCTGGACTTTCAAAACACCTGGGAAAGCGCCCGCTATGCCACTGGGTCAACGGGCTGGCTGACGGATCTGCGGGGCGGCAGTGGCGGCCTCAGTCTAGGCACTGGCCAACCTGAAGGGCAAGCGCAGCATCTGGTTCAAGAACTTGCCAATATTTTTCCAGGGTTGGAGCAGGTGAAACGAGGAAAAGCGGTGCGATCGTTCTGGAGCGCAGAACCCTATGCCCTCGGCTCCTACTCCTGCTACCTACCGGGACAATGGACAACTCTAGGCGGTGCCGAAGGCGAACGAGTGGGCAATATTTGGTTTGCTGGCGAACATTGCTCTCTGTTGTCGCAAGGCTATATGAACGGAGCCTGCGAAACGGCGGAGGCTGCTGCCCAAGACATCATTAATGAAACCGCCAATGTTGGCTAATCACAGTCGTCCTAATTCCTGGAGGTTGCTCAAATCCAACTCAAAGTCCTCTACGTCATACATTGGAACGCTATGGACGGGAAAAAATGGGTCGCCCGGGATTCGAACCCGGAACTAATCGGTTAAAAGCCGAGTACTCTACCGTTGAGTTAGCGACCCTTGGTTATTTCAAGTTTATTTCAGCACCGTTAATTACGGTAACACATCACTGCAAAGAATGACTAAATCTGGGAAAGGATTTTGCAAGGGGGATGGGGGGATGGATGGGCGAAAGGCGAAAGGGGAAAGGGGAAAGGGATTTCATGGAATGAACCCCGGTTAGATCTCCAGGAACATTTCCCTTGGATGGGCGAAGGGCGAAAGGGAAAAGGCGAAAGGGATTTCATAGGATGAACCTCAGTTAGATCTCCAGGAACATTTCCCTTGGATGGGCGAAGGGCGAAAGGGGAAAGGCGAAAGGGATTTCATGGAATGAACTTCAGTTAGATCTCTAAGAACATTTCCCTTGTCCACACCAAGAGTAAAACTCCCCAAAACAGTCCAAGATTCCCCCTTTCCCCTTTCCCCTTTCCCCTTTCGCCTTCCCCCTTTCCCCCTACTCCCCATCTTCGTCCAAAGGCGGCACCGGGTCATACCCCCCTGGATGCAGCGGATGGCAGCGGGAGATGCGACGGAGGGCAAGCCAGCTTCCTCGAACCGGGCCGAAGCGATCGATCGCCTCCAGGGCGTACTGGGAGCAGGTGGGTTGGAAGCGGCAGGAGGGCGGAAAGAGGGGCGAGATCAGTTTGCGGTAGCCCTGGATGAGGCCAAGCAGCAGGATTTTCATGGAGCAGGGGGCAGCGAAGGCTCAGGGGCAGCCATTGGGATTTTCAAGTGGGATTTTCAATCAGGATTTGCAGGCAAACCCTCACCTGGTGCGAGTCGCTGCTGATCGCAATTGTAGCGCCTAGGAGTTGGGTTAGCTTTTTGACCAGGGGTAGCCCTAATCCGGTGCCGCCCTGCTTCCAGATATCCAGGTCGGGGATGCGGTAGAACTTGTCAAAGACGCGCTGCAAGTGATGCTCAGCGATCTCCACGCCTGTGTTGGTCAAGGTCAGTTGGAGCGCGTAGCTTTGGTGATGCGATCCTGATAATGAACCATCCAATGAGCTATTCAGTGAGACATCCAATGAGTCAACGAATGAGCTATCCGAAGAGCCGTTCAATGAGCAATCTTGGGAGGGATGGAGGCGATCGCTCCCCTGAATCGAATCCACCGGAACCTTCTGCACCGCGAGACGAATCGTTTGCTGGGCGGGCGTGTACTTGCAGGCATTGTGGAGCAATTCGGTGAGAATGCGCTCAAGTTGTCGTACATCAGTGTGAAGCGTAGGCAAATCGGGGGGCAGATGCAGTTGGAACTGTTGCTGCTGTTGCGCCATGCGATCGCCAAATGCCTCCGTCAGATAGGGCAGCCAGAGCGCCAGATCCAGGTCGGTGGGGGCGAGGGTTTCGCCTGCGTCGGATTCGAGCCGCGCCAGGTCGAGCAGATCGTTGATGATGTGGGTTTTGCGATCGCACTCGTCCCGCAGCATCTGCAAGTATTGGGGAATCTTGCTGTTGGGTTGGGTGAGCAGCCCTTCCTGGTTCAGATGGATTTCCAGGAGTTGCGTCACCA
This sequence comes from Oculatellaceae cyanobacterium Prado106, assembly GCA_025454315.1. Lineage (GTDB taxonomy): Bacteria > Cyanobacteriota > Cyanobacteriia > Elainellales > Elainellaceae > Prado106. Next base: position 10,158 of record JALOOP010000061.1, on the reverse strand, counting down.
TTTGGATATTGGCCATGGGCGATCGCAGTTCATGGGAAATGGTCGTCCAGCATTCCTCCTGGATTTGGCAAGTCTGGCTTTGGACGGCAGAATCCGCCTGGGCTTGAGCGATCAGGGTTTCTAGACGCATCGAGAGCGCTGTAGCCACGCCCTGGAAGAGAGAAATTTCTGAAGGGTGCCAGGGGCGATCGGTGCTGGAATTTTCGACTTGGATAACGCCGTACAGGGTTTGGTTGACCTTCAAAGGCACCAGCAGACCCGAGAAAATCCCCTGCTGCGAAAGATAGTGGCGTTCTTGGATGGGCAAACTGGTCAGCGTTACAGTCAACTGATCGGCTTGCTCTAGCACCTGGAGCCACCGCTGGGGGATGGTTTGGGTGGGGGGATTGCCCTGGCGGTTGCGGCGGCGGCGACGGGAGGAGATATTTTCAACCCACCATTGGGATTCACAGGGCTGGAGCCGTTGTCCTTGGGGATCGCGCTTGACCTCGGCGATCGCAATTCGCGAAATTTCGGGGATTTGTCCCAAATGGTCTAACACTCGGCGGTAGCAGGCGCGGATCTCAGGGCAGTCCTGAAGCAGTCGTTGGACTTCAACTAAGTGATGAAAGGCATCTTGAATTTGTAGCGGGGATGCAACGGGAGAACGACTTTGGGGATGATGGTGAGCCAGCATAATAGAAACCTGATGATTAAGGGAAACCCACGACTTTTCTGCTTCAAGGAACTTTCGATCGCATTTACGTTGGGACTCAATAGCTGGAACAGGGAGTCATCGGCTTCGATTCGCACTTGAACCCGCTCAACCCCTTTTGGTAAGGCTTATGGAATTGAGTCCACTCAACTCTGATCCCGTCTTACTGCTGCCTGTCCTGATGCATATGCAAGAAACAAACAAATCCTATCGGAAAAATGAATGGAAATCAGTTTTTAATTCTTTCAATGTATATTGAGCGACAGAAACTTCTTAACAATCGCAAGGGATTCTTAACCTTTGACACCACTGGCCGCTTCGCTCGGCACAATATAACGTTGCATCACCACAAAAAACAGGAGAATCGGCGCAACCGAAATCACCGATCCGGCGGCAATCAATCGCCAATCCAGGGAAAAAGCCCCCGCCAGTTTGGCCACGCCCAGCGGCAGCGTATAGTATTCAGGCCGATCCAGGATAATCAACGGCCAGAGAAAGTCACTCCAGGCTCCAATAAACACAAAGATAGCCAGGGTCACCAAAGCAGGACGAATCGCAGGCAGCATGACAAACCACCAGATTCCCAGTTCTGAGCAGCCATCCATCCGGGCGGCTTCTTCCAGTTCCTTGGGCACACCCTGGAAGGCTTGACGCAGCAGAAAAATGCCAAAAGCAGAGGCGATCGCCGGAAAAATCAACCCCAGATAGGTATTTCGCAACCCCAACTGCACCGTCAAGATATACAGCGGAATCATGACGATCTGAAAGGGAATCAGAATGGTGGACACCACCAGCATAAAAATCGCTTCTCGACCGCGAAAATTCAGTCGAGCCAGCGGATAGGCCGCTAAAGAACAAAACAATAGGTTAAGGCTGACCGTCAGCACCGCCACCAGAATGCTATTGAACAAATACTGTCCAAACGGGTTACTCTGCCACACCTGGACAAAGTTCTGGATCGTCGGCTGAGCCGGAATCAATTGAGGCGGAAACTGAAAAATATTTTCGGTGGGCGACTTGAACGCCGTGCTAACCAACCACAGCAGCGGCAGCAGCATAACCAGCGCGATCGCCCCCAACACCAAATAGGTCGCCACGCGACCCACCCAAGCTGGCAGCGGACGAGGGCGATCGGTTCCCCAGGAAGGCGGTGAAGAAGGCTGCGAAGAAGAATCAGCGGTTGTCATCTCAAAACCAAGCCAGTCGCTAAAGGCCAGACGCTAAAGGGATGACCAATCGCACATGCATCGCACTTGCACCATGCCATTTGGCAACCTGGCATAAAGTTACCGCACCCTCGCAGGTCTGGCAATCCCCCGGAGCGATCGCCCGATCGGGGACAAAAGGGTGGACAAGTGGATGGGCGAAAGGCGAAAGGCGAAGGGCGAAAGGAAAACATCGAAAATCTATGAATAGCCCCATGATCCCCCTTTCCCCTTTTCCCTTTCGCCTTTCCCCTTCTTCCCCCTACTCCCTACTCCCCACTCCCCACTCCCCCAATCAACGCAGTGGAATCGGCAACAAAGCCAAAGCATTGATTGACATTGTAGAGGGTGGCTTTCAGACAGTAGTCGGGGGAAGTGGTGGCGGTGCAGTCTTGTAACAAAATGCAATCGTAGCCGAGGAAGTTGGCGTCTTGGAGGGTGGCCATAACGCATTGGTCGGCGTTGACTCCGGTGAAAAATAGGGTGGTGCGTCCCAGGTTACGCAAGATACTATCTAAGGCCGTGTCCCAAAAACCGCTCATCCGGTACTTATCGATGCAAATGTCGGTCGGCTGTTGTTCCAATTCATCGACCACGGCGGCGGCCCAACTGCCTGCGGTCAGCACGGGGGCACCGTTTTTCGGCAGGGGATCGCCTAAGCCCACGCCCGTTCCAGTGGGGTTATAGACATGGCGGGCGGCAGCGCTGATGTTGAGTAGATCCGGGCGATTGCCCCAGTTGATCCAGATGATAGGAACCTGCTGTTCTCGGAGTTGGGGGAGTAGGGTTTGGAGGGGGGAGATGGGCGATCGCGCAGGGTTCACATCCACGCCGATATGCGCCAGCCAACCATCAGGATGGCAAAAGTCGTTTTGCATATCAATGACTAGAATCGCAGCCTTAGCCAGATCCAGGCGCAGGGTTTTGGTCTCGGTCGTCAGCGTGATGGGCTGGGGCGGCAGAGGTGGCCGGGTGAGGTCGGCGGTTGTTTCATCGACCGTCCAGGCGTTGGGTGGGGTACCGAGCGTGTGCATAGGGGTGAGTGGGAAACAGGGCAACTCAGTCGAAGCAGATACCGATCAACGCGGGGGAAGTCCATTCCTTCCCTGCTAACGCTACTGGGTATACACCCGTCCTGACCTGCCTTCCCTCCTGGATTTCGCGCCCCCCAGCCCCCAACTTTGGGGGAGCCGAGCCTTCTCGGAAGCCTCTAGGAATCGTCAAAGTCCTCTAGAACTGGGGAGTGTAGGGAGTAAAATCCCTGGATGCGAAGCCATGGGAACTGATGCTTAGACGGTAACCCTTCCAGCGGCGGTATCTTCTTCGCTTAGAGTATCTTATCTCCTGTAAATTTGATACCTCAACTACAAGATAGAGCCGTGGTGAAAGGTCTGTTGCTAGGGGCAATTGATGTGTGCCCCTTAGATCCCTTATCCCTGGCGTGTTTTTCGGAGTGCGGTCAAGAGGGCAAACTGGCGATCGCTCTCTCCCAACAACTGCTCCAGCACCGAACGTTCGATCGTTACCTGATCCTGCTCTGCGGTTTCGAGTAAAGTTTTTAGAATGGTGGCGGTTTCAATGACGGGATTTTGCAAATCTTGGGAGATGGTTTTGAGAAACGAATGTAACTCTTGACGGGATTGGAACTCAGCACGCTGTAGACGCTCGTAGAGAAACACCGCGACATTGCAAATTAAACAGCAACATAGAATGGCTACAATATCTTGAATTTGATAAATCGACTCTTGTCCGACAGTCGTGAGTCCCAGCAGCGGAAAGACGATCGCCGCATATAGCAACGGGACAACTTGTGAAAGCAGATGCAACCGCCAGTGCAGCGGCATGAGAGTCGCCTGAATCAGAAAAACCAGCAGCCAAGTGGGCATTCCTGGATCGGGCAGCCAAAAGATTGTGCCAATGATTTGGGGGACAATGGTGACAGACCAGGAAAAGAACAGGAAAAACATCATCGGATGTCGTTTTTGCAGCAGCCGAAAGAGAATCAGATTGGCACTAAACAGCAGCCCGATCGCCAGATGAGTCACGACGTTCACCTGTCGAATCAATGGGATTAATTCTACATTGCCATAGAACTTGACCATCTCAGACTCGAAGGTATGAGGAGACAGAAAAAGATAATAGGTATCGTGCAGGGTAAAGCTCAGCAGGGCAATCAGAGAAATTTTTAAACAAAGCTGTAGGCGATCGCCCAAAAACTGCCGCCGCCATTGGTCATAGTTCGTTGCGTCCAGCGATAATCGCTTCATGGTTCTTCCTTCATAGTTCTTCCTTGATCAGGGCACTCATCGGCAACGTAAACCAAAACATCGCTCCGGCTCCCGTATCGCTAATCACGCCTATTTGGCCGCCATGGGCTTGAACAATTTGACGACAAAGATAGAGTCCCAAGCCTAATCCGGGCATGTATCTGGCTCGGGCACCTCGGGCGTAGAGTTCAAAGAGGCGATCGCACTGTCCCGCCGGAATGCCCACACCATTGTCAATCACCAGGCAGCGCAGCACCTTGCGTTTGGGATCTCGGGCGATCGCAGTCGGCAGCGGTTGGGCAAAGCTGGCTTCCCGGTCTAGAAATCGCTGACGATGCCGAAAGAAGGGGACATCGCTGCCCAGACTGAGGCGACTTTCGGCGGAGACGAGTTCTGCATCCAAGATCAGACGAATGCCATGGGGGTTATGCTTCAGCGCGTTGGTGATTAGGTTGCTGTAGACGCGCCAGAGTTGGGTGGCATCGGCTTCGATGGGCGGTAGGTTGGGGCTGATGCGGTTGATTAGGGTGATGGGATTCTTGGCCAGCATGGGTTCTAGATCGGCCAAGACAGCTTCCACGAGCGTATGGAGTTGCAGCGGTTGACGATGGAGCACCAGGCGATTGACTTCGCTTTCGTAGGCTTCCTGGAGCGAGTGGATGAGGGAGAGTTGGCGATCGCACCCTTGCAGCAGCCGTTCTAGCACCGAGCGATCCACCGTCACCCGTCCTGGAGTAGCTTTGCTGAGGAGTTTTTTCAGCACGATCGAAGTGCCCATCACGGGCGTTCGCAGATCATGGGACACAGCATGGAGAAACACCCGGAGATCCCGCTGGGAATCAAATTCGGCACGCTGAAGACGCTCGTAGAGATAAATCGCCAGATCGCCAATGAGACAACACCAGAACAAATAAATGAACATGGAGAGATCATAGATGGACTGATTGGCGATCGTCGTCATGCCCAACAGCGAATTAATCCCCGTGAAATAGAACAGCGCCCCTGCCTGTGCCAACACATGAAGCTGCCAACGCACCGGAATCAGAGTCGCCTGTCCCAAAAAGACAAGACACCAAATCAGCAGCAGCATATTGGCGTTGGGAAAATGAAGCAGGCTGCCCACGATTTGCGGAGCCAGGGTCAAGGACCAGGACAGACAGAGAAACAGCACCGCAGGATGCCGCCGACTCCAGTTCAATCGCTGCAACCCCAGACAGCCCAGCAGCAACAGACCGACGGTAATACTGCTATACAGCATGGTCTGCTGCCACAGATGAACCAACTCTAGCGTCGCATCAAAACGTCTCAGGATCTTGTCGGTAAACTGATCGGCCTGCCAGAACACTTCATAAAACCTTGTGGCCACCCAAATGACATAACAGGGAATCGCCATCGCCAAGCACAGCCGCAGTCTTTCCCAAACAAAGCGCTGTCGCCAGGTCTGGTAGTCTTCCGAGACGGGACGCGCTTGCAGGGATTGCAGCAGGGACTGCCCCCAGTGCAATAACCAGTGGAGCAATGAACGCAGCGGCGAGGTAAAGGAGCGGGGGGCGGATGACATGATAAACGCTATGCCCTGTTGAAGTTTGGAGTTTGAATCCTAAGTTTTGGATTTTAAAGTTTGAATGTCAGTGTTCTGATTTGGAATGAAAAGTATGGAAATGAAAAGCTTGGAATGAAAAAGAAAAACCCAGCCTCTTGGAATTCAAAATTGAACAGGCCGCAGAAACTGGGATTGCACAAGAGCATGAGGCGAGAACGATTAGAATTTTAAGGGGAGGAGCGATCGCCCGACATCAATCCATCGGCTATTCTAATGCATTCAAAGGGATTCCAGATTTTGAGGGAAATTCCGGTTCTTGCATTGATATTCTCTATGGATCAATCGGCATCCATGGGACAGTCTTCGTCCAAAGTGTAATTCCTTGATGAAAGTTAGGGATTAAATCCGGTAATTCTTGTGGGATAGGCGTCTCGCCTGTCTGCGCTCTAGGACAGGCGAGACGCCTATCCCACAAATTCCCGATTATTTTCTCAATCTTCATCAAGGCATTCAGAGGCACATAGCAAGAAGGACAGTCGGAGATGCCCCACTGTCCTTCCTGTTATTGAGACTTGTGATGAAGACTTGCGATTGAGAATAGTGCGATCGCATTTCCAAAGATCGAACATGAAACAAACCCACATTCTTCTACCAAGCCACCCCAACAAAGACAAATCTCTCTGCGTCTCTGCGTCTCTGCGCCCCAATAGAAGATTTCAGCTTATTTGCTTCTCATTCCTAAGCCCTACTTCCTGAATCTTTCGCCGGAAGAACCTGACTAGAGGGCGGTGTCGTAGGAACCACAGGGTCTTCCTGATTTTGAGTCTTGGCAAGTTGGATCATGAACCAGATCAGGCCACCCGCGATCGCCAACCCCACCCCCGTCAACACCAGCGAAATCGCATCCGGCAGCCAAGCTGGCATCCCCGGAGACGAATGGAACGTGGCCTCTTTGGCTGATTGAGTCGCACGGACGGCATTGGCAGGCATGGCACTGCGTTCCTTGGTGGCTTGGATCGTCAGGCCGTGAGCAGTGCGAAACTGCTGGACTTTTTGGATGACGGCGATCGGGCGTTGGCCACTGCGACTCCATTGCAGCAGCGCTTCCCCCGTGATGCCACAAAGGTTGACCTCTGGAATTTCGTAGAGGCGCTGGAGGAGCGATCGATCCTTGGTCACCAGCACCACAATGCTGGTTTGGAAACTCTGGGACAGCGCGTAGGCACAGCGTCCCACCGCTAGCGACACACGGGCTCGCCGAGTCATGGACTGTCCCGTGGCCATTTTCAGGGCGACATGGTGAGCATCCGCTTCGGTGACCTTCCAGGTACTGGTGGCATGAAAGCGGGTAAAATCCTTGGCGATTCGCTCCAGGTCAGGGTCAGGGGAGCGATCGAACATCATCTTCATCTCTTCGTAGATGACCTGGGGAATATAGCAGGTTCCCACTCGGGTAAACTCTCGCCACTCGCTCGGCGAAGAGGTGGACAACGCACTAATATCAAACACCAACAAAACCGGGGGAATCGCCACCATATCACTTGTCTCCGAATGAAGCCGTGGTAGTGGATGAGGGAGTGGGGAGTGGGGAGTGGGGAGTAGGGAAGTGGGAAGGGGGAAAGGGGCAAAGGGGGGGAGGATTGGATAGGTCAGAGAGTTCTCCGAATCACCTTTCGCCTTTCCCCTTTCGCCTTTCCCCTTTTCCCTTCCCCCTTTTCCCTTTCCCCTTTCGCCTTTTCCCTTTCCCCTTCCCATCAGCCACCAATCCCCAAACGTCCTGCCAAAGCAGGCGTTAGGGGCAGGAGGGTTGCGGCCATGAGGAATAGCGCCAACAACCCGAGGGCTGCTCTTGTGTCATCGGGTTCCACCAGTTCGTTGAGGGCGGGGCGCTCTAGATCGCGCTGCAAAAACAGAATCACGATCGCCCAATACAGCGCCAGAGGATTGGCCAGGGTTGCCAGAAATAGCACAATCAGCGTGACGACCGTGAGCCGTCCTGCGGTTTTGCGACCATAAATGGCTTGGACAATCCGTCCCCCATCAAGTTGTCCGGCAGGCATCAGGTTGATGGCGGTAATCACCAGCCCCAACCAGCCCACAATGACCAACGGATGGATATCGACCAGGGGTTGTTGCAGGGCAGAACCGAGAAACAACCTGGCCAGGGTGCCAACCAGAATCGAGCCTTGAAAAAACTCGGCTGGAATCTGAAACAGGCTTCCCGAATGAGACAACAGTAAACCTGCGGATAGCATACCCAAGGCAACCAATCCTCCTAGCGCAGGCCCAGCAAATGCAACATCAAATAAGACAGAGCGATTGGGCAACAGGGACTGAAAGCGGGTCAGGGCACCGAAGGAACCAATTTGCCAGGTGGGAATAAAAAACGGCGGACTGAGTTTTACCTGATGCCGCCTTGCCATCGCCCAATGTCCCAACTCATGAATCGCCAAAACTACGACAATGCCCAGGCTAATCGGCCACACTTCGGCAAAGCGCTGCGGTTCTGCAAAAAAGTCGAATCCCCGAAGGACTCCAGCGGTTTCTAGACTGGTGGCCAGGGTAGCGATCGCCAACACCCCCGCCAATCCCCCCTGAACCAAGGTCGTCGGCTTAGGGTCATTGCTACTAGGCAGCACCACCACGACGGGTTTAGCTTCGGGGCCTTCAATCAGGAAAAGACGGTAGCGATCGCCCAAGGAACCCCCGTCAGGAGTGGCGATCGCCTTTAGATTAGCGCTCAGTTGGTCGTGGCTGTACTGGGAGTCGCCCCGCAGGTTGCCCCGAAAAATCACCCCGTCTTGGTAAGGAATTGTCTCGGTGGCAAAAAAAGTGTCGATGCCAAAAATGCCTTTCACCGCCTGCACATCTTCGGCAGGCATGGCTGGAATGCTGAAATCAGTATTTTTTACTTCACTTTTTACTTCACTTTTCGCTTCAGAGGTGGCTGGAACCGAGGTTGAGTCTGGGTCTGAAGTCGTTGGGCTGACTGGAGTGGTGGGAGAAGCGCCATTCACCTGGGCATTGGCCATGCTGCGTTTCAAGAGTTCTTCGGTGTTGGCCGCCGATCGCAGTTGTCGCCCAATCAAAATGTAGGCCAGCGTCGAACCGACAAACAGAAACAGCACACTCGCCAAATTGAGAAACACGCCAGCAGCCGACAAGCCAAAAAACAGCAGCCAGGGCAGCATCAACGTAATTGATTGCAGCCAGGACATAATTCCCGGCCTGCCGTAGGGGCGAGAACGGTAGTAGCCCCAGATCAGAATCCCGATGGTTATTAAAAGAATGAATGCAGTCATCATTTCTTATCCCAGTTTGATTTGAAGTTTGGGCTAATCGATTCCTTATCTCGTGATCCGAAATACTTTTGGGAGGGCGGGGCGGGCTATGCCCTCCCTGTCCTCCCAAAAATATTTTAAAAATCAAATCGGAGCGCTATAGCTTGGAATGTTCAACGGCCTGTCGCAAATTGCCCTGGCATTGCTTCAGAAGGCGATCGCCCTCCTCCGCCTCCACCCCTGTCCAATGCATCAACAGCGCCAGCTTCACCTGCCGCCCACTGCGCTCCAGCAGTTGGGTCGCCTCTTCCCGGTTCAACTCCGTCAAATCCTGGAGAATCCGCAGCGCCCGATCGAGCAGCTTGCTGTTAGTCACGGCCACATCCACCATGCGATTGCCGTAGACCTTGCCCAGCTTGACCATCACCCCGGTCGAGAGAATATTTAGCGCCAGCTTGGTCACTGTCCCCGCCTTCAGCCGCGTCGAACCCGCCAGCACCTCCGGCCCCACCAGCAGCCGAATATCAATATCCACATCCAAACTGACCTGCTCAATCGGCACACAGGCCATAAAAATCGTCGTCGCGCCCCGCTGTCTGGCGGCCTGAAGCGCTCCCTGCACATAGGGCGTGGTGCCTCCCGCCGTAATCCCCATCACCACATCCTGATGATGAACCTGACGATGGGCGATCGCCTGCATCCCATCCTCTGCCCGGTCTTCCAAATCTTCCGAACTCCGCACCAAGGCTCCCGCCCCGCCCGCAATAATGCCCTGCACCAGTTCCGGCGGCGTACAAAAAGTAGGCGGACATTCCGCCGCATCCAAAACCCCCAGACGGCCACTCGTCCCCGCCCCCACATAAAACAGCCGCCCTCCCTGCCGCAGAGCCTCAGCCGTACAGTCGATCGCCACCGCCAGGGGCATTCGAGCCGATGCGATCGCCGCAATCACTTGAGCATCTTCCTGATTAAACACATCGACAATTTCCAAAGCACTCATCTGATCGAGGTTTTGGCTATTCGGGTTGACCTGCTCCGTGAGCAAATGGCCGCGCTCGACAAGTTCCATAGTTGGGGAGTGGGGAGTAAGGGAGTGGGGAGTAAGGGAGTGGGGAGTAAGGGAGTGGGGAGTAAGGGAGTGGGGAGTAAGGGAGTGGGGAGTAAGGGA
>JALOOP010000453.1 GCA_025454315.1 Oculatellaceae cyanobacterium Prado106 | reverse complement strand
ACGCTGGAACACGCCAGGGCCAAGCTCAATCTCTGTTTCATTCGCTTGATGGTCAAGCGCTTAGCGGCCTAGAAAAGATGTCAAATGGATTCTATAAAAACTGGGCTGTATGGGGCACTTTGCCTGAAAAAATTTAACGAAATCGCGGAATTCCCCATCCTTCATGAACTACCCCATCGTATGGACGAATGGGGTAGTTCATGAAGGATTATTTCAATTCATTAATCCACGGCAAGCCGATAGAGATTATGTTAGATTAGAAGTCCAAGAGATTAGGATAAAATTTGTGGGCAGTTTGGTGGTCAGTTTGAACAGTCTTTGGATGAAGTGTGCTTTGGCTTAAATGCTTAGGTCTAGTGGGTGGAAAGGATTGGCGGGTTTTCCTTTGAGGTCGAGCCAATGGTTAGACTTGGCGTAGAAGCGATCGAGAAATTTGATCGCGACCATTTCTATTGTTTGACCATCCCTAGACCGCTTCAAGAATTCAATCTTTACAGAAGAAACGAAAGCGGAAGGTGGATTGCTGATAGTATCTGCTAAAACAATCTGGCGATCGCGTCACCCCTAAAATTCATCCAGAGGTGATTCATCCAAAAGCGATTCATCCAAAAGCGATTCGTCAAAAGCGATTCGTCAAAAGCGATTCGTCAAAAGCGACAGTGGAAGAACCGTGAAAGAACAATGGAAGAGATGTGGGCGGGTTCATTGCAAGTAGTGGAAATTCAAAGAGTGGAATCTAGTTGAGGACTATTGGTCATGCGAATTGCAAATAATGTCACAGAACTCATCGGTCGGACTCCCCTGATTCGTCTAAACCGAATTCCCCAGGCGGAAGGCTCCCTGGCCGAAATCGTCTTGAAGCTAGAAGGCATGAATCCGGCAGCATCGGTGAAAGACCGGATTGGTTCCAGCATGATTCAGGCGGCAGAAGAGGCAGGTTTAATCGACCCCGAGTCCACGATCCTGGTGGAGCCAACCTCGGGCAATACCGGGATTGCTCTGGCGATGGTGGCTGCGGCAAAAGGCTATCGGTTGATTCTCACCATGCCCGAAACCATGAGCATGGAGCGTCGAGCCATGCTGCAAGCCTACGGCGCTCAGTTAGAACTTACCCCTGGCAGCGAAGGCATGAAGGGCGCGATTCGTCGAGCCACCGAAATTGCCGAGATCATTCCCAATGCCTTCATGCTGCAACAGTTCAACAACCCGGCCAATCCCAAAGTCCACCGCGAAACCACCGCTGAAGAACTCTGGGCGGACACCGATGGGGCGATCGATATCCTCATCGCCGGAGTCGGCACGGGCGGCACGATCACAGGCATTGCCGAGGTTCTCAAGGCGCGCAAACCTTCGTTCCAGGCGATCGCCGTTGAACCCGTGGAAAGCCCCGTCATCTCCGGCGGACAACCCGGCCCCCACAAAATCCAGGGCATTGGCGCTGGCTTTGTCCCGGATGTGCTGAAGAAAGATTTGCTGGATGAAGTCGTGCAGGTGAGTAGTGATGAGGCGATCGCCTTCAGCCGTCGGTTAGCTCGCCAGGAAGGGCTACTCTCGGGCATCTCAGCCGGAGCAGCCCTAGCCGCCGCAATCCAAGTGGGCAAGCGTCCAGAAAATGCTGGCAAGCTAATTGTGTCCGTACAGCCCAGCTTCGGCGAACGCTATCTGAGTACAGCACTGTTCAAGGATCTGCCCGCGATCGAGATTGTGGATCTGCACCCTGAGTTGAAGCAAGAACCCGTCCTGGTTTCCTAATATCGTGCAGTAAGGTCAAATTCTACAACTCCCCTTACGGCAGAGGAATCGATCGGGGCATTTCGATATAAGAGAATAGATCCGAGGTTTCGGATCACTTGAAAGATTCTCAGACTCTCATTCCAAACCCCTCTCATCCCCAACTCAGACTATGACAGATACCACCGTCACCAAAATTGATTCTCACTTTTCCCCCAAGGGCGCAATGGGGCAGAAATATCTGGCTACCGGCATCCACTTGGCCATGCGCCTATGGGAAAACGAAGCGCCCGGAGATGCCAAACCGCCCACCACAAGGGATTATGAAACCGTTGGCTATGTGATCCAAGGCAAGGCTGAACTGCACATTGAAGGCCAAATGGTTCTGCTGGAACCCGGAAGTTCCTGGGTGGTGCCCAAAGGAGCCTCCCATGCCTATAAAATAGTAGAACCCTTTACTGCGGTTGAAGCGACCGCTCCCCCCGCGCGAGTCCATGGACGAGATGACAGTACAAACTGAAACTTCCCCTGAAATTTCCCCTGAAATTCCCACTGAAACTCTCGCTAGTACTATCACCAGAGTGGGCGTGATTTCAGACACGCATGGATTACTGCGACCGGAAGCGATCGCCACCCTCACCCCTTCTGACCTGATTCTCCATGCCGGAGATATCGGCAAACCCGAGGTTCTAGAGCAGTTGGAGGCGATCGCTCCGGTCATTGCTGTGCGAGGAAATAACGATCGCGGCACTTGGGCAGAACAGATCCCTGAGCGTCAAACTTTAGCGATCGAAGATGTCTCCTTTCACATGCTCCATATCGTACAAGAGTTAATGTTGAACACCGTCAACTCCAAAGTGCATGTAGTGATTAGCGGTCATTCCCACAAGCCACTGATCGAGGAGCGCAACGGTATGTTGTTCATCAATCCAGGAAGCGCAGGCCCAAGGCGGTTCAAGCTACCCATCACCGTGGCACGGTTAGAAGTCTTAGGTCAAAAAGTGAAGGCCGAAATCGTCAACCTGATTGAATAACGCCCACCAAGCGGTAGGATGCGTTAGCGCAGCGTAACGCATCACCAACCCACCTCGTGGACAAATCTGAGCCAGACAGCGAAAGATATTCGGGGATTAAGAATTTGAGGTATGAACGGTAAAACATTCTTGCCACCGAAATCTATCAATCATACTCTTTGAAATTCCTTTGACTTCAGCGAGTTCTGCAATGCTGCTAAATGGTTTGTTTTCCCTTCTTTTGATCAAATCTATTGCTTTCTGAGATCCGACACCCGGCACGGTTTCTAACTCGGCTTGGGTGGCTGAGTTGAGGTCTAGCGGATTTTGTTTGAGGTCGTCTACCGACTTTTTGGTAGAGGATTTTGACGATCGCTTCCCAGACACGACCGGACGAAGCGCCTCGGTGATTTGGTTGGCGATCGCATCAATCCATTCTCCTCTCGCATCAGCAGTCTGGATCTGACTGCTGACACCCTCTATTGCCTGTTGCAGGTTGCGGTTGTCCTTGCGTAATTCCTCAAACTGAGCTTGAAACATTTTTTCTAGATTGGCAAATCTCATCTCCAGGCTATTATCATCACTGGATGAAGCGGCTGATGGAGCGCTTTTTCTCAAGAACGTGATCTGATCGAGGAGGGCTTCCTCGTTTTCAGGTTCCAGAATAATCGCTTGTATCATTTCTCCCTTCAACGGTGAAATCTCTCTGGCTCTCACTGCTGCGTAGTATTCAAAGTGACCTTCTACGACTTCATAGGATTCCAAACTCGTTCGTCTGAGAATGATGGGGTTGATCGTTCCTTCTACTCGAATCATCAACTGAGCGACCTTCTCGATGGTTTCAGCCAGAAAGCTCGATCGAGCGACGCTAGAGGTGATTTTTTTGACTGCGACTAGGCTAGTTGGTAGTTTCATTTATCCCATCTTCCTTAACACTTCTTGAGCCAAATCGTGAAACTCTTGAGCGGCTTCAGATCTTGGCTTAAAGTCCAGAATCGAGCGGGGATCAGGAATTTCCATTTCACCGACCGTTCGAGTTGCTTCAGAACATTTGGCCAAGTCGTCTCTTTCAAAGATAATACTTTCCATGATTTCCAACTCATAGCGATCGATCACCGCCTGCATTCGTTTGGGCAAGGTGGACTGTTGGAATTTATTGTTGGTGGAGACTTTAGTGGCTAAAACGCCGAGCAGTTGAATAGGCTTGCGGCTAATGATTTTGCGGAACGCATTCACATCTTTGATCAATCCTTTGACATTATTTAACCCTTGATTAGCAAAGGGTTTTAGATCGGAAGGGATAATGAGATAATCGGCAGCGATTAGCGCAATTCTGGCGTAGAGGTTGAGCGAAGGGGGCGTATCAATGATGGTAATGTCATAATCATGCTCCACTTCCCGTAACTTTTGAATGAGGATCATGCGGCTATAGTCCAGACTGTTGAGGTCGTTTTCTGCGCCCATCAGGTCAATATGGGATGGAACCACGTCAACGCCCGGATCACAAAAGCTAGAGGGTCTAGCCACTTGTTTAATGGGATAAAACTCCTCAGAACTCAGCACATGCATCACGTTGCTCTCTTTGAGCGTATCATTGGCTTCATCGTCAAACTTCACCAAACCCACGGCAAAGGTCGTATTCGCCTGACTGTCTAAGTCAATAATGAGGACTTTTTTGCCGAGTTTGCTGAATGCAGCAGCAAGGTTAATGACCGTTGTCGTTTTTCCAACCCCACCTTTGTTATGATAAACTGCGATCGTTTTCATAGTGCTTCTTTCAGATTTCTGTTCGTGATTCTCTTCGAGAATTAATTCATTCTGTTGCACCTCTCTTTCAATCTCATCTAGCGATTCATTTAATGATTCACTTTCTGAGCCAGATTCCTTGGATATTGCATCTCTTGGCATTGGAGAAGAATCGTTGATCGCGACTTCTGCATCGTTTATCTGATCAGAGTTATCGTTTTGATTTGCTTGGGAATATGCGGCTATTTGGGAGACACCAAATCTTCGTTGCCAAATTTCATTGCGTCCAATGAGAGATTTAACGTCAGCGAGTTTTGCTTCTAGTTCAGATCCTTTACAGCTAAAAATGAGTTCGATGTCCTGAACTTTTCGCTCATAGATTCTAAAATCCTTACCGTTGGTAAGTAACCCATAGGGCGCACTGAGATGGATGAGATAGCGCCTGAGCTTGCTGACATGGGGGTTGAGGTTTTGTTTCGGACTTTTGACTTCAACAATGAGGCTCAAAGGAGAGTCTTCGCCGACGGTAATCGGCAAAATCTGAGCGGCAAACACGAGGAAATCTAGTCGGATGTTGCCCAGCGAAATCTCTTGATTCCAGGTTTCGGGCGAATACCCCAAAGCCGGGAGCAAGTATTGAACCACAAACTTACTCTCAACCTCGGTTTCATTCCGACATTCTTCCGGGTTAAAAAACATGATTCATTCAAGAGTGCTTTGTCAATTCTGCAAAAACATTGCCTATCTTGCATTTTACTGCGATCGCCCCCAACCGACATCCAGTATTTCTTGAACCCTGTAATGCGCCCGTCATCAAGCCTGAGCAAAGAACGGACTGCAAATTTTATCTGAGCGAGGTAACACACCCTGGACAAAAATAACATCCTATTTTCGTACCATAAGCTAAAAAATCAGTTATCTCTCTTTTCTTAATTATGTAATTATATTTTTCTTTTCAGTGTGTTTTCATATACTCGCTTTTATATGCCTGTTTGTATACATTCGACTGTATTCAGATCAATGTAGGCAGTTAAAAACATTTGCACAGAACAGTTATTCTAGGGTTCAATGTCACTGAAATAAGCCAAAGTCCTCGGCGAACCGCCCCCTAAATCCCCCAAAAATGGGGGACTTTGAAGGCTCGGCTCCCCCAAAGTTGGGGTTGGGGGGCGGTTCGGATCATTATTTCAGTGGCATTGATTCTAGTGTTTCTGTAAGGCCAAAATTGCACCGAAAACTTTTCCTCCTGTAAATTTTTCATTGATGCTTATGCTACATCAGCCGAAAACCATGACTTTTGCCACTGGCCATTGAGTTCCAGGATTTTGAGGACTGCCA
>JALOOP010000452.1 GCA_025454315.1 Oculatellaceae cyanobacterium Prado106 | reverse complement strand
ATTCTAACCTCAGGCATTGCTCCGAAACTCCCACCAATTGTTACTTCTGATATCCTGACACTAGAAGCGGCATGACCATCTTTTTCCATTTGCACCCTGCGCGGCCTTAAACGCTTCAATGGTTCCTAAATAGATTTCCCGAATTTGTTCTTTTCTTGCCCAACTCAGCAGTGTATTCATCAGCCCCTGGCCAATCCCAAAATCTTTCCCGCGATAATTCACATTGACAAACATTTTTCGTAGAATCAGTGTTTTGTCGTCAATTGCGATCGCCCCAATCGTTCCAATCACCCGCCCATCTTCTAACGCTACCCAAAAATTTCCCTTTCCCTGTTGGTAAACCCGAGGAATCTCCAATAAATCAGGTTGATCCGCTAGTGTAATCGATGAGCCGAACTCCTGCTGCTGAATCGGCAAGATCAAATCGATGACCTGATCTTGATATTGATCTTGATAAATCACAATTTCCATAATGTTTCTCCTGGGGTGCGATCGCAGAACATCTTCCCAGAAGAATCGCCTGACAAGCGCACTATCTCTACTGCAAGGCGCAAAGGCAAGCAGCAAAGCCACCGTTGCACTTTACGTACCTGACCAGACCTAAACCTGAGAACATTTTTGAGAATATTACAGTTCTATGGTCATTCCATCAAGCAATTAGACCAGCCTATTGAAATTCCCCAAATCAGTTGCTAAAATTCCGGCGGCTCATTCTACTGCGGCTCAACCCGCAAGACTAGGCCGCCCCATCCTTTCCCCTAATCTTCCTATGGCCAGAGATCCCGGCAGCACCTTCGACACCGCCCGCAACTTTCGACTCCGCGAAACCAACCGCACCCTCCGCCAATCCCTCGCTTCAGACGATCGCATTGACCTTTGGCGCATCAATCCCCAAGTCCGCAGCAGCTTCAACCTGCGCCTTCAGGGACTGGCTAGAGGAGCCAACGCTGATATTACCTTGCTGGATTTTAATGGGAGAGCGATCGCCAACGCCAAACGACGCGGCAACAAGCCCGAACGCCTCAGCGCTATCCCCCTCGAACCCGGCACCTACTTTGTCCGCGTCGCCATCAAACGCGGCAGTTCCGACAGCCGCTATGCCCTGACGCTTTCCGCCGCCCCCCTCGCCGACCAACTGGGCAACTCCTTCGACGCCCCCACTCCCCTCCGTTCCGCCACCGGAACCCTCACCGACTTCGTCGGCAACAGCGACCCCAACGACATCATCGGCTTTGGCACTCTCACCGCCGGAACCCTCCAGGTCAGCCTCACCAACCTCAGCGGCGACGCCAACCTGGAAATCCTTGACGGCAACCGCAACCCGATCGCCATCTCCAGCAACCCCGGCACCGCCAACGAAACCCTCAACCAGAGACTCATCAATCTTCCAGGTTCCAACTACTTCATCCGCATCTCCCCGGCTCCCGGTCAAGATGCCAACTACACCCTCAACTACTCCTACATTGCCGATGCCCGCACCCAATCCAGCACTGGCTTGGAGTCCATTGATCTCGCCCCTGGTTCCGGCCCTACTCCCACCCCTGGCCAATTTGTCACCGTTCAATATACCGGAGTCCTCAACAACGGCTTCAAGTTTGACAGTTCACTCGATCGCAACCGACCCTTCACCTTCCAGATCGGCCAAAACCCGCCACGAGTCATTGCTGGCTGGGAAGAAGGACTGAGCACCATGAGAGCAGGCGGTCGCCGTCAGTTGATTATTCCAGCGTCTTTAGGCTATGGCTCTAGAGCCGTCGGCAATATCCCACCCAACTCCACTCTGATCTTTGACGTTGAACTCCTCTCCATCTCCAATACCCCTCCCTCTTCTTGAAAAACCGCTTCATGGCAACTGCACTCGCATTTCTCAGATTTGCAGAGGAGTGCGATCAGGAAACTTCCTGAAGACCATTGGACTGTCAAGGAGAATTCCAAGGGACTCAGCATGTCCTCTGAAATGCAATCCAGGATCTGAAGGGCGAGTGCGATTCGCCCCTACACCAGAAACCTTTTTTAAAGCGATCGCGGAGATTGTCCTGCGATCGCTTCATCATAATTTTCAGGGACATTACGTTCAGGGACATGACTTAGAGAAAAGAACGGAGAAGTGAATGACATTTGACCGAACTTGGTGGAAAGTGCCGATGTTCTTCTTTTTATTGCCGAGTTAACAAAAAATTTAGCTATCTGACAACAGATTCAATCAATGATCGTCAACCAAATTGTGAATCAAAACTGGTTTCTCAAAGCAGGGAAACTGCATCACATCCGATGGCGTTTGCTCAGACGGATTGAGCGTGGCATCCACTACATTTGCCAGTTGCAAAGCGCGAGTGACCAATTCTGAACAAAATAAAGCAGACAAGTCGAGACGGGTTTCAGCCTTCGGTTTCACCAAGGGTTCAATCCCCACTTCGATCGCCTGAAGAAAATCGTAGGGAATGCGCTCAGCCTCAATTTCCCTTAACCAAGCCTGCATCTGACACAGACCCTCCGGAGTTAACGGTTGCTTCAGCGGCACCCACCAAACCTGTCCATCATGCTCCGTCAACCGATCGGATAACCATTGAAACTGCACACCCAGCACTCGTTTGCCTGTCCCGACACTGGGGAGACTGATATCGATATGAGATTCAGCAATCAGGATGTCGAGTTGCTGTTGGGAATTGGATTCAACCGAAAGAACGATCGCCACATGGACATAGTGCGATCGCGTCGCCAACTTCACCACACTCGAAGGAATATCCTGTCCCGAAAAAGTCAGCACATCGCCAATTTTAATCTGTTGGCAAAGTGCTTGATAGGAGGAAAGAGAGCCATAATCAGAGTCTTGAGCGTGCCGTATCACAAGGAATTTACCTAACCTGTCACTTTTATTAGAATCATATCATTCCTGTTATCGACTCACGACTGGAACTGAAAGTTGAACAGGTTTGGATTCGCGATCGCCACTCCCCCCAACTGCGATCGATTAGTACTTCAGTATTTGAAAAACACGATAGAATAAAAAGCAAATCCTCGATCCGGTTGTATGAACCATGGCGATCGCCCCCTCCACCACACCCCTAACCCTGCCTGACCATAAGCAGCTACCTGAGTCTGATGGGACGTTTGTGTTCGCGAAGCGTGCCGGAGGCAATCAAAATTTCCAAGAACATCCGCAGAGCATCCTTTTGACCAGTTCGATTCGTCCAGTGCTGGATCAAATCCATCCCGATGGGCAGTACTGCATTGGTCAAGACAGCGGTATCTACTGGCGGCTCACCGACCCACCCGAACGCGGCGCAGAAGCTCCAGACTGGTTCTATGTCCCCGGAGTGCCGCCCCTGCTGGAGGGAGAACGACGACGCTCCTACGTCATGTGGAAAGAAATTATCGCTCCCCTGATTGCCATTGAATTTGTCTCTGGTGACGGCTCCGAGGAACGTGATGCCACCTCCCCCCTCGGGAGTGACGCTAAAGCGGGAAGATTTTGGGTCTACGAGCAAGCCATCCGAATTCCGTTCTACGCCATCTACGAGGTCGAAAAAGCCTCCGTGGAAGTCTATGAACTCGTCGGCAATTCCTACAGCTTAGTTTCGCCGAACGAGAGGGGTCATTATTCAATCCCGCCGCTAGGAGTCGAATTAGGCATCTGGCAGGGAACCTACGCCAATCAGCCGCTTCCCTGGCTGCGTTGGTGGGACAGCAACGGCACTCTATTGTTATCTGGAGAAGAACGAGCCGATCAAGAGAAACAGCGGGCTGAGCAAGAGAAACAACGAGCCGATCGCCTAGCTGCCCGACTCCGAGAATTGGGAGAAGATCCTGAAGCGCTGTAGATGCTGGGTTTTCTAAGGAGAGAGGAGCGATCTCCCCACTCCCCACTCCCCACTCCCTACTCCCCACTCCCCACTCCCTACTCACCCTGCATTCGACTTTTGCAAAGCCAACAACTGATACGCATGGGTAAAATCATCTGCCGTAATTTGAATTTGGCTGGGATCTTGTTGTCCTTGGGCACGATAACGACGAATCGCTTCCAGCGCAGCCTGATTGCTGAGTAACGCCAGATCTGCACCGTTCCAGTCCACCGTTTGAGCCGCAAGCTCAGCCAGATTGACCTGAGCGAGAGGACGATCCTGGTTATGAACCTGGAGAATTGCTAGACGGCTGGCCTCATCGGGCAAGTCGATTTTGATCTGAATGTCGAGTCGTCCGGCTCTCAAAAGGGCGGCATCGAGGGCATCAGGACGATTCGTTGCACCGATCAGTAGGACATTGGGACAGCCTTGGAGTCCATCGAGTTCCGTGAGCAGTTGACCGACGACGCGATCGCTCACTCCCGAATCTCCCTGAAAGCTTCCCCGAGCCGGAGCCAGCGTATCAATTTCATCGACAAATACCACACAGGGCGAAGCTTGTCGCGCTTTAGCGAACAAATCCCGCACCGCCTGTTCGGCAGCGCCCACCCAACGGCTCAAAAGCTCAGGGCCATTTACCGCAATAAAGTTTGCACGAGCCTGAGACGCAACAGCTTTGGCCAGAAGCGTTTTCCCCGTTCCCGGTGGCCCCCAGAGGAGAATACCGCGCGGCGCTTTGGCTCCTGTTTGCTGATAGAGTTCGGGATATAACAATGCACCCTCAACAGATTCTTGAAGGGTTTGCTTCACCGATTCCAAGCCACCAATTTCATCCCAAGTAATATTCGGCGATTCCACTTCCACCGATCGCAACACCGAAGGCTTCACGTCCTTGATCGCTTGCAGCAAATCGGCCTGAGTTAGGGTCATTTGGTCGGGGATGGGCGATCGCAAATCTGGCACCTGTCTTCTCAGTGCCGTATAAGCCGCTTTTTGGCAAATTGCCTTGAGATCTGCCCCGACAAATCCGACGCTGAGATCGGCGATCGCCCCCAAATCCACCTCCTCCGTCAACGGCATCTCGCGGGTCAGAATCTTGAGAATTTCCAGGCGGCCTTCGCGATCGGGCACACGGAACTGGACTTCTCGATCCAGCCGCCCCGGACGACGCAAAGCCGGATCAAGATGATCGGGACGATTGGTTGCCGCTAGAACAACCACGCCCTGAGTTTTGGCAAAGCCATCCATCAGGCTGAGCAATTGAGCCACCAAGCGTTTTTCAACCTCGCCTTCGACCTTGGCACGATCGGGTGCAAGGCTGTCGATTTCGTCAATGAAAATGATGCAGGGAGCAGCCTTCGCAGCTTTCTCAAAAATGCTCCGCAGCCGGGTTTCAGCTTCCCCGTAATACTTGCCCATCACCTCGGGGCCAACGATCGCAATATAGTTTACTCCCAGTTCTTCCGACAAAGCCCTGGCCGTTAGCGTCTTACCCGTTCCCG
Source organism: Oculatellaceae cyanobacterium Prado106 (assembly GCA_025454315.1). Taxonomy (GTDB): domain Bacteria; phylum Cyanobacteriota; class Cyanobacteriia; order Elainellales; family Elainellaceae; genus Prado106. The sequence goes on along the minus strand of JALOOP010000452.1, from coordinate 486 downwards.
GCGGTCCCACCAGCAGCACCCCACGCGGCGGCTCCAACCCCATCTTGGTCAACAAATCGGGACGCTTGAGCGGGATTTCGACAACTTCCCGCAGTTCTTGCAAAACCTCACCCAGCCCTCCCACATCTTTCAAGGAAGGGGACTCAGGCGCAGGCGCATTGGCATCTCCAGCGGCAGGCGGCGGCGTAATAATGACGTCAGGATCAGGGGTTGAGTCCGATGAGGTCGGCGGGTTGGGACGAATGCGACTGGTGCCAATGCCGCCGGGGATATTGCCCGATCGCGGAATGTTGCTCAAAGGACGAGAGTTGATCTGCACATCGGCCTTCAACTCTCCCTTTTCCATCTTTTCTTCCAAGACTTTAGCGATTTCCAGCAGTTGCTCAAATCCTTTAAATAGATCGCTCATCGGTACTCTCCCAATCTGTCATCCCTTAGTCATCCCTCTTCTAGGGTAAAAATTACTTTAGGGATGGATGGGTGGAT